>JBDHVB010000403.1:0-2510 GCA_039809465.1 Myxococcota bacterium | reverse complement strand
CTATCCCGAGGCGACGCGCCTCATCAGCGCCATGACGCCTGGCCAGATCCGCAACACGTACATCCTCTACATCGGCGCCGGCGCGGTCGCGACCAGCGGCTTCATCGCGCTGGGCCGCTCGCTCCCCACCATCATCGGCGCTTTCCGGGGTGGGCTCGCCAGCATGAAGGCGAGCCGCGGTGGCGCGCCCGCCGTCGCTGCGCCAAAGCGGACAGAGCGCGATCTGCCCATCATCCTGGTCATCGGTGGCTCGGCGGTGTTGATCTTGGCCATCTGGCTCGCGCCGGTGCTCGAGATCAACCTGGTCTCGGCGGTGCTCATCCTCCTCTTCGGCTTCTTCTTCGTCACCGTCTCGAGCCGCATCACCGGCGAGATCGGCTCGTCGTCGAATCCCATCTCGGGCATGACGGTCGCGACGCTGCTCATTACGTGCGGCTTGTTCGTGCTCATCGGTTGGACCGGCGTCGACTACAAGCCGATGGCGCTGACCACGGCGGCGCTGGTGTGCGTCGCCGCGTCGAACGGCGGCACCATCTCGCAAGACCTGAAGACCGGCTTCCTCATCGGCGCGACGCCCAAGTACCAGCAGATCGCCATCGCGGTCGGCGTGGTGGTGAGCGCCATCGTCATCGGCTTCGTGCTGCTGCTCCTGAACCAGGGCCACACGACCTACAAGCCGGTGAGCGTTCCTGGCGTTACCGTCGACGTCACGCGTGATGCGACCACGACCGGTCCCGACGGTAAGACCTATTCGGTGCACTACGTGAAGGAAGAGGTCGATGGCATCGAGCGCGGGAAGTACCTCGCCGACAGCAACGGCAACTTGCAGTTCCTCGTGGACCCGGGCGTTTGCGGCACCTTCCCGTTCCGCCTCGAGGCCAAGTCGTTCAGCCAGGCGTTGACCGTTCCGGCGGACGCGCCGACCGAGCTCGGCATGGATCACGAGAGCTATCGCGTGGTCGACCTCAAGGAATCGCAGGGGAGCGTCCCCGCCGGCCGCTACCTCACGAATGACAGCGGCGAAGTGAAGTACGTCGCCAGCGACCTATGGAAGTTCGACGCGCCCAAGGCGCAGCTCTTCCGCCTGATCATCGACGGCACCCTGGGCGGTAAGCTCCCGTGGGGACTCGTGCTGATTGGCGTGTTCTTCGCGCTGCTGTGCGAGCTGTTGGGGCTCGGCAACTCGTCGCTCGCGTTCGCGGTTGGTCTCTATTTGCCGATCTCGACCTCGGCGGGCATCTTCGCCGGCGGCATCGTCCGCTGGCTGGTCGACCGCAAGCGCCGCGACCTCCCGGCCGCTGAAGCGGAGTTCTCGCCGGGCGTGCTCATGGCGTCGGGGCTCATTGCTGGTGGCGCCATCGCTGGGGTCATTCAGTCGGTCGTTACCTTCTACGAGAAGGATGATCTCTTCGACTTGAGCGCCATGCTCGGAGGACTCGCCCGCAATCACGACTGGTGGCCGATGGCCATGTTCTTGATTATGGCGGCGATCCTCTACTGGGTTGGTGTGAAGCGCGAGACGCCGGCGAAGAACTAACGCACCTCGCGCTGACGCGCTGTCCTGCCCGCGAGTCAGACCGGCCTACCGCAACGTCGACGACGGCGGCACCGATAAAGCTAGCGAACTCGTAAAAAGGGCGGATTGCGCATGTCCCGTATCGCAGGAACTCCAGACTTCATGTTCGGTGACCCTTGGGCCATCGGCTACGACCCCAACGCCCACCGCGAGCAAGTGCGGAGCTGCAACACTACTCTCGAGGTTGGACGTGTCTACAGTGAGGCGGAGCGCAAAGGCGTATGCTTGCCCGCCGGATATCGCTGGAGCTCAACGACCCACGGTCTCGACGCAAGCGGCACCGGCGTCAACCGAATGCTCGAAAGAGTCGAACAGCAACGCGGCGGCGCCTTCTGGGCGTAAAGCTCGCAGTGAGACGCACGAACACCTTGTTGGTCGCGTCGTCGAGCGCTTCGAGGGTTTGAATTGCACCCCCCGCAATCCAACCGGTGGCTTAGTCAAGCCAGGCTGATTATAAGCGGGCTTGTCCGCTACTGCGGAACCGCGGCCGGTTGCGCGCGTCGCCGAAGGAGAACTCGGTTGTGTCGTGCACCGCAATGGCTTGCTTGAGCTCCGTCGCTTGTTCGCGTGCTTGTTCAAAGTAGCCGGCGACAAGGGAGCTCCACGCGTCGACCAGCCGCTTTCAATCCACCCAAGTGCTCCTCTCTTCGCCCACTTCCCCCAAACGAAACCACCCAAAGGTTTCGTCGTCTGGGGCTCAAGCGCCCTTTGGGCTCTGGCAGGTCTTTGCGCGCTTCGCGGTGGTGCTGGAGAGTTTTGGCCACCCAGGCAGGCGCTTCGTGGAGACTGCCTGAGAGACGCCGGTGGTCGTGGGTGCTCGTGCTGGAACGAGCGCGCCGGAAGCAATCCCAAGCGCAAGCCCTTGAGCACCCGCGCCAGCTCGAAAAGGGCCGCTCGAGTGAACGGCATTGGCTCTCGCTAGTTGGTCTCGAGG
>JBDHVB010000402.1:0-2513 GCA_039809465.1 Myxococcota bacterium | reverse complement strand
CTTCACCCGTGTCGTCGGCTTCGCGCCGCTCGATGAGGACACGCTCGCCGAGATCCTCCGCGACAACGTGATCGCCGGTTACACCCAAGAGTTCGCGAGCGAAGGCCTGACGCTCGTGGTCGAGCCCGCCGTCGCGGAGCTGGTGGTGCGTCGTGCCTTGAAGCGTGAGCTCGGCGCGCGTGGTTTGCGCATGGCCTTGGTGCCGGCGCTCGAGGATGCCGCCTACCAGTACTTCGGCCTGGGCGAGGAGCGCGAGGTGCGCCTCACCGTGAAGGACGAGGCCGTCGTCATCGCGTGAGCGACGCCGACGCCATCGCGGCGCGCGCCATGGCGCGGCTCGAACGGTTGCAGTCGCTGGGCGCACGCTATTGCGGAGCGCCCGGGCACCGCGCCGCGCAGGATCTGCTGCGCACCTGGCTCGCCGCCGCCGACGAGATCCGTGAGCACCGCTTCACCGAGCCGTTCTTCGGCCGGGACGTCGAGTGCGTGAACTTGTGGGGCAGGTTGCGCGGCGATCAGCCCGGCACCATCCTGCTGCTCACGCACTACGACACCCGCCCTCACGCGGACCGCGACGCCGACGATCCGCAGGCGCCGGTGCCTGGCGCCAACGACGGCGGCTCCGGGACGGTGCTGCTCGCCGAGCTGGCCGACACCTTCGCGGCCCGGCGCGCGCGCCCGACCATCGACCTGCTGTTTTGCGATGCCGAGGACTGGCACGACATCGATGGCAAGACCTGCGGGCTGGGCGCCGAGCGCTTCGTGGCGGCGATGGCGGACGATCAGCGGCCCGACGCCTGCCTGGAGGTCGACATGGTCGGCGGGCGCGACGCGGTGCTCGACGTCGACGTGAGCTGCCAGGAACACGGTGAGTCGTTCGACCTCACCCTGAGCCTGTTTCAGCTCGGCCGCTCTTTGGGCCTTTCGCTCTTCAGCATGAAGAAGCAACATCCCTACAAATGGATTGCCTGCGACCAGATCCCGTTCATGCGCGCGGGAATTCCCACGGCACTTTTCATGGATCTCGACTACCCGGAGTGGCACACCCGAGCGGACACCATCACTGCGTGCTCGGCGGCCTCCTTGGCGCAGATCGCGCAGGTATTGTTGACCTGGATCTACCGCTAGAAGGCTTGTAACGTCGCCAGCGTCCCATGGAATACCTCGAGTACTTCCAGCTGACTTCCGAGCCGTTCTCGAACGCTCCGCTCTCGCGCTTTTACTTCGCGAGCCGTCAGCACACCGAGGCGCTGAACCGCTTGATGTACGCCGCGAGCTCCATGAAGGGGCTCGCCATCCTCATCGGCGACATTGGCCACGGTAAGACCACGCTCGCGCGGCGCATGCTCGATGCGCTCCCCGAGAGCGAATACGAAGCCGCGATGCTGGTCATCGTGCACGCCGGCATCACGCCCAACTGGCTGCTCAAGCGCATCGCCTCGCAGCTCGGGGTCTCCGAGCCGGCGGACGACAAGCTCACCATCCTGTCGCAGCTCTACCAGCGCCTCTTGCAGATCTATCAGGCGGGCAAGCGCGCGGTTGTCATCATCGACGAGGCGCAGATGCTGGCCTCGCGCGAGCTGATGGAGGAGTTCCGAGGCCTGCTGAACCTCGAGGTGCCGGACCGCAAGCTCATCACCTTCGTGTTCTTCGGTCTGCCGGAGATCGTCCGCAACCTGCAGCTCGACCCGCCGCTCGCCCAGCGCATCGCCTTGCGCTACCAGCTGAAGCCGCTCACCGCCGAGGACACCGCGGCGTACATCGATCACCGTCTGCGCATCGCGGGGGCCAAGCGCCAGTTCTTCCCGGCGCCCGTCGTCGAGGAGATCCACCGCGTGACCGGTGGCGTGCCGCGCCTCATCAACACCGTCTGCGATAACGTCCTGCTCGAGATGTTCTTCGCCAAGCAGCGCGTCGCCGATCTCGAGCTCGTGCAGCAGGTCGCGTCGAACTTCGGTCTGCCGCAGGAGCCTGGCGGCCCGTCGATCATGCCGCCGCCGATGCCCATCGAGGAAGAGCTGGCGCTCGAAGGCGCGCCTGGTCACGACGCCATCGTCGCGGTGCCGCGTCATCCGGAGGAGCCCGTGTCGCCGCCCGCGGGAGCGGACGACGACGTGCCGAGCGCCGTGACGGTCGGCGAGGCGGCCGACATCGCCGCCCGTGTCGCCGACGAAGCGACGCCGGTACCGCCAGAGGTCGACGACGAGGAGCAGCCATCGCCGGAGCTCTTCGCGGCCCGCGTGGCGGAGACGTTCGAGCCGCCACCAGGTCCGCCTCCCGCGCCGCCGCAAGCACCACCGTCCATCGCCTCTATGCCGGCCGACATCGCCGACCCGCTGGCGTTCTTGCACGAGCCGGTCGCCGCTGAGCCGGCCGCGCACGAATTCGTGACGCCCGAGTTGGCAGCGCACGAATCCGCCGCGTCCGAGTTGGCCGCGCCCGACTCCGCCGCGTACGCGTCCGCCGCGCCCGACTCGGCCCCGTACGCGTCGCCCGCACCCGAGCCCGCCGTG
>JBDHVB010000401.1:0-2544 GCA_039809465.1 Myxococcota bacterium | reverse complement strand
GAGCTCGACGGCGAGGTCGCCGCGGCGCGAGCTCTCCGCACAGGTGAACACGACGCGACGCAAGGCGCGCTAGAACTGCTTCGCCACGCGCTTGCGCACGAAGTCTTGCGGTCCTTGTGGACCAACGGCGGCGGCCGGCGCGAAGCTGACCACCGGCGGGACCTCGGTCTCGTCGGGGAGCGTCGCGTTGTACCAGGCGAGGAACATCACGTGGCGCTGCGTCTCGTCGAACGGTGGCACGCCCTGGTAACGCAGCAGGCGGCGCGGACCCGCGTTGTTCGCGGCCCAGGCCATGCGCCAGATCGATCCGTCATTGCGGTCGGTGTCCCGCCGCGGCATCGACGCTTCGTCGGGATAGCGACGCGCGTAGGTCTCGTCGATTTCGCGTAAGCGGCGCAGCTGCTCGTCGTACACGCGCGACAGCTCGCGGCGCGCCATGCCGATGTTGAGCACCGGGTTGAACGGGTCGAGGTTGCCGTAGCGCGAGGTCACGTCTCTGGTGAGCTGATGCAGACCGCGGGCCTTGGCGCTGCTGGTGAGACGCGGGTTGTAGCTCGACTCGACGAGCGCATCGATCTCGGCGACGCGCGGCAGCACGAGCCCGGCGTGGTCGGCGCGCTGCGCCCAGGCGCGATATTGCCCAAGCCCGGCCATGCCACGGTTCGGCGTCATCTCACCCGAGATGAAGGCCGCGGCGACGCGGGTCGCTTCGTAGTTCCACGCCATCGGCGGCGTGCCGGCGCCGGGCTGCGAGAGCTGCAGGCGCGTCGCGGTGTCGTCGTCGAACCTCAAGTCATGGCGCGCGGCGGCGTCGATGACCTTCTGCAGGTCGCCGTTCGTCAGCATACGCGTGGTGTTGCTGACGCCGACGGCGCGCAGCAGTGCGTTGTAGCGGACAGGGTCCTCGCGTGACAGCAAGTCCAGCATGCCGATCACGGAGCGTTGCGCGGCGCTCGCGTCGGCGTCTGCGGCTGGGACACGCGTGCTCGGCGTGGCGCGCGCGGCCATCGCCTCGCGGCCGAGCTGCAGCAGCATGGCGCGATCGACCAGCGCGCCGTTGTTCACGGTCGCGGGCAGACCACGGGTGCGGCGGTAGAGCTGCAACGCCGCCTTGGTGGCGCCACCGACGTCGCCATCGACGACGAGCGGCGACTTCAAGGCGCTGCCTAGCGTGATGTTGAGCATCCGCTGGAGCAGACGCTGGTCATCGTAGTTCGGCGGCACGGTCTTCTGGTCGATGCGGTTCTTGGTGCCGAGCAGGATGCGCAGGCGGCGGGTCTCGTCTGGATTGAGGCTGCGCTCGCTCTTGGCGTCGACCTCGTGGCGGGATGTCCCCAAGAAGCGGTTCAGCACCGACGAGGTGAGCTCCGGGTGCTCGGCGTTCGCCACGGCCGCGGCGGCCTCGGTCACCCGGACGGGCTGCGGCGTTGGACGGAGGGACACTCCGCCCAGGGTCCGAGGATCGCTGACCGCCGGATGCAGGGCGGACAGCTGGAAACCCCCGAAATTGAAGGGAATTGCCGCCGGTGACGAGGCGTCGACGAAACGACCCGGTGGTGTCGTGCTGGCCGAGAAAGCACCAGGCAGCGCTTCGAAGGCGCCAAGCGACGCCTGGTGCTGGCGATTGGTGGACACTTCGCCCAAGCCTTCAGTAGCACTGGCGTAAGCCAGCGCGCGCAGTGGTGTAGCCATGCGGGCCTCGCAAACCTAAAGGGCCGGGGCGGGCTCGTGTCCCCTATATCGACGGTTGGCCCGAGAAGGTGCCGCCGTAACGGCACTTTCCGGCTAAGACCACTTTTAACGCTTCTTAGCGCCGATCACGTCGAGCGTCGTCATGGCACTCTTGTTGTCGTAGAAGCGGATCGTCTTCACCGTCCTCGGCACGTCATCCATGGTCAAGATGAGCGTGGTGGTGTCGATGCAGGCGATCGGCACGCGCCCTTCGTTGACGTCGACCAAGTGGACTTCGGCCGTGGTCTTGTCGATTGGGCTCCCCTTCAAGATGACGCTGCCGTCGCATGGCAGCTTCTTGCCGGTGTACGCGACCCGCAGGCCTTCGGGACGCCAGTTCGCTTCGGCGGCCGCGTCGCTGTAGTCGCGCTCGGCGAACGGGACCACGGCGGGCTTGGCGTCGGCCCCGGCGGCGCCTGCCGCGCCGGTCGTGTCACCATCGCCGCCGATCAGGTTGTCGATGTCGCCGTTCCCCGGGAGACCGGCGTCGGTACCGCCATGGCCGTCACGGGGACGCGTCGACGATCATGCCCGAGACGCGGCGGCGGCGCCACGCGAGATGGGGCCGCGCGCGGCGCGCGTCGAGGAGCCGCGGGCCGTCGGGTCCGCCGTCGCAGGCCTCCTTGGGCTCGGAGCGTCGCGGTGCCTGGCTCAGGATGGCCGTCCCGGTGCGCGAGCCGCTCGACAGACGGATCGCGCTCGGAGGGCGGCGGCCCCGGGCTCAGGGGCCGAGGACCGGCAGCTTCATGATCTTCTCTCCTCCGTCGTCGCTCCGGATGGTGATGGTGATCGTGGTGCCCGCCATGTAGGCCG
>JBDHVB010000400.1:0-2554 GCA_039809465.1 Myxococcota bacterium | reverse complement strand
CGACGACACGGGTGAAGCGGCCGATGAGCTCGGGCAAGAAGCCGTACTTGGCGAACGCCGCGGTGTGCTCGAGCACCTCCGCGTCGAACTTCACGGCGATGGCCTCGAGATCGCGCTTCTCCACGTCGCGGCCAAAGCCGATGCGCTCGAGCTCGCTCATGCCGTCGGCCGTGCTCTTCAAGCCGCTGAAGGCGCCGCAGGCCACGAAGGTGAGCCCCGAGAGCGGCAGCGTGAGCTTGGGCGCGAGCTGGGCATAGCCGAAGTCCGCGGGGAACTGCGCCTCGCTGCCGGCGAGCAAGCTGAGCAGCCCGCGCTGCACGCCGAAGCCGCTCACGTCCTTGGTGGTGCCCTCGCCCGCGAAGCGCGCGTTGGAGCGGCTCGAGGCCAGCTTGTCGAACTCGTCGATGCAGACGACGCCGCACGCCGCCCAGCCGAGATCGCCGTCGGCCGCCTCGAAGAGCCGCGCCAGGATCATGCTCACGTCTTCGCCGATGTAGCCGGTCTCGCTGTACTGGGTGATGTCGACCGTGACCGTCGGCACCGTCAGCACGTCGCGAAAGAGCAGCTCGACCAGGTGCGTCTTGCCGCAGCCGGTGGGCCCGATGAACAGGTAGTTCTCGCGGGCCGTCAGCTCGCTCGCGGGCAGACCTTCGAGAAACAAGCGCTGCAGCCGGCGCACGTGCCTGTACGCCATGACGGATGCGGCGCGGCGCGCGTGGAGTTGTCCGCGATAGCCGAGCGCTTCGAGCTTATGGTCGACCTCCGGTGGTCTGAGCACCGGGATCTTCGAGACGCGCTCGCGCAAGGTCGGGCGCTCGGACGGCTTCGGGGCTGCCATGCCCCCGAAGCTTACTCCGCTCCTGTCGCTCTAGGTAAGCGATTTTTAGGATCATTCTCATCTCGATTCAAAACGAGCAAACGCCGCAAGCACGATTTTCCTTGGAACCATCAGCGGCTTCGCTTAAGCACCCTCGACCCGGGTTGAGGGTTGCCCGCCACGTCGAGGTGCGGATGCAAGTCAGTCGGTTCTCCGTGATGTGCGCTATCGCGGTTACGCTCGTCGCCTGCCAAAAGCGCGGCGGCGACACCCAGCCACCGGTGGCACCAAGCGAGCCAGAGCGCGAGCTCATCGCTACCGTCGACGGCGAGGCCGTGTCGCTCGAGCGTTTCAACCTGCTGTTCGCCTCGCGCTTGCGCAGCTTCAGCCGCAGACCAGCCACCAGCGCCGCCTATCTCGCGGCAAAGCGGGCCATCGCCCGTGACCTGGTGAACGAGCTCCTGGTCAGGCGCGTCGCCAAACGGCGTGGCGTGATCGTATCCGCTGAAGAAGTCACGGGCCGGCGCGCCGAGCTCGCCGCGACCTTCAAAACGCCGGAGCAGTTCGCGCAATACCTCGCGCAATACCCGCAGCAAGACGTCGGCCTGCGCCGCACGCTCGAGACGCAGCTGCTCGAGGAGAAGCTCGCGGGTGTCGACGGCAAGAGCGCCGTGACCGAGGAGCAGGCCCGCGCCTTCTACACGCGCAACGCCCCGCGCTATCAGGCCCCCGCCTATCTCACCGCTCAAGAGATCGTCTTCGCCCGCGACGCGCGCGCTAAAGCGGACGAGGTCGCGAAGCTAGCCAACGACCCGAAGGTGTCCTTCGCGGCGCTGGCCCGCGCGCACTCGAAGAGCCCCCGCGCCCGTCTCGGCGGCGACATGGGACGCGTCGAAGAGAAGAACGTCGACCCGGCGGTGTGGAAGACGCTCCAGAGCCTGAAGCCTGGCGAGATATCGAAAGTGGTCGAGAGCCCGGACGGCCTGCGGCTCCTCAAGCTCGTGCGGACCAATCCCGCGGTGAGCGTCACCTTCGAGACCGCGCGCCCCGAGATCGAGCGCAGCTTGCGCGCCCAACGCCACAGCGCCGCAATCGCGGACTTGCGCGCCGCCATGCAGAAAGAGGCCACCATCGACAACGCATTCGAGCGCCGCCATGCCGCGGACTTCGCGCAACACGTGGGCGGCAGCGGCGGCCTCGGTGAAGTCGCGACGCTCCCGCTGACTCGCCCCGCGGAGAAACCCTCGGCCCCTGCTGGACGGCCATGAGAAAGCTGCTCGCCGTAGCTTCACTCGTCTCAGCCTGGTCATCATCCGCTTTAGCAACCACATACACCGGCGACCAACTCGTCAAGGAAACGCAGGGTTATTACATCTACGCCACGAATGGCGTCAGCTTCATGTGGAGTTGCAGCTGCGGCGTCACCTATCTCGGTGGCGCGCCGAGTGACCTCAACATCTCGCCGGCAAGCGGCGACCCGCAGCAGCTCACCTCGAATCCAATGCACATCCAGGCCTGCGCGATGTGGGACGCGAATGCCGATGGGCTCATCGACTACAACTTCGATGCGCGCTGGGACTCTCTGCTCGACCTCGGGGCGTGGGACATCCTCTGCCAATGCGGCCAGGTCGACCCGGGCTACTGCACCTCCGACCCGAACCATGTCTGCGGCATCAGTTGCCTCCTCAACTACGTCTACGACGACGGCGAGCTCACCGAGTTTCAAATCGAGGTCTA
>JBDHVB010000399.1:0-2617 GCA_039809465.1 Myxococcota bacterium | reverse complement strand
GCGGGCCGCCATCGGCCGCCTCGCGGGTGGCGTCGCCCACGAGATCAACAATCCGCTCCACGGCATCTTGAGCTTCGTGCAGCTCGCGCAGAAGCCCGACGTCGCGGCGGAGAAGCTCGTCCGCTATCACGAAGTCATCAAGGAGTGCGCGCTGCGCTGCCGGGACATCGTCCAGTCGCTGCGTGACTTCTCGCGGCAGGCGAAGACCACCGACCGCGCCTTCGTCGAGCTCAACCGGATCTGCGAGAAGGCCCTGGTCCTCTTCGAGAGCCCCAGCGGCCGCCGCTTCGAGAACGTGCGCTTCCCCGAGGACGCCATGGCCTTCGTGAACGGCAATCAGCTGCAGCAGGTCCTGGTGAATCTCATTCACAACGCCGTCGACGCGTCGCCGAAGGGCGGCCTCATCCGCGTCGCCATCGAGAGCGACGGCGAGGATTGGGTCATCGCGGTCGAGGACCAAGGTCCGGGCGTGCCCGACGCCGAGCGCCGCAAGATCTTCGAGCCGTTCTACACCACCAAGCCGCAAGGGCAGGGCACCGGCCTCGGCCTGTCCATCTCGCACAACATCATGCGCGAGCATGGCGGCTCGTTGCGCGTCGCGGCCGCGAGCATTGGCGGCGCCCGATTCGAAGCCCGAGTGCCCAGAAATAGTCAGGAGAGCGAACCATGAGCCCGAAGGTCCAGAACAAGCCGCGTATCGCGATCGTCGACGACGAGCGCGTCATCCTCGAATCCTGGAAGGAGGTGCTCAGCGACGAGTACGAGGTCCACTTGTTCGCCGACCCCATCGCGGCGCAGCGCTTCTTCGACAGCGAAGACATCGACGTGGCGATCCTCGACGTGCGCATGCCCGGCATGGACGGCATGCAGCTCCTCGAGCACCTGCAACGGGCGCAGCCGCGCGCCGAGGCCATCATGGTCACCGGTCACGGCACCATCCAGACCGCGGTGCAGGCCATCCGTCAGGGCGCCTACGACTTCTTGAGCAAGCCCATCGAGGATCTCGACGCCGCGGTGCGCCGCATCGAGAGCGCCGTCGAGCGCAAGAAGCTGCGCGAAGTGAACGCCAACCTGCGCCAGCAGCTCGATGCCTTCTCGCCGGACACCAACCTCATCGGCGCGAGCCGCGGCATCCTGCAGGTGCGCTCGCTCATCGACCAAATCGCCGACTCCACCGCGCCAGTCTTGATTTGCGGCGAGAGCGGTACCGGCAAGGAGCTCGTCGCCCGCGCCCTGCACATGCGCAGCAACCGCCGCGACAAGCCGTTCCTCGCCATCAACTGCGCCGCGATGACGGAGCAGCTCATCGACAGCGAGCTGTTCGGTCACGAGCGCGGAGCGTTCACCGGCGCCATGGCCTCGCACAAGGGTCTCTTCGAGGCCGCCGATGGTGGCGTGCTCTTCCTCGACGAGATCGGTGATGTGCCATTGCAGACACAGGTCCGCTTGCTGCGCGTCTTGCAAGAAGGCGAGGTCCGCCCGGTCGGCGCCACGCGCTCCCGCATCGTGGACGTCCGCGTCCTGTGCGCCACCAACGTCGACCTCGAGCGCGCCATGCGTGACGGCAAGTTCCGGGAGGACCTCTATTACCGCGTCAGCACCTTCCGCATGGCGTTGCCGCCGCTGCGTGAGCGCCGCGACGACGTGCCGCTCATCGCGCAGTACTTGCTCGACAAGACGGCGCGCCGCAGCGGCAAGCAGGTCCGCCGCTTTGGTGACCAGGCGCTCGCGTCGATGGTCGCCTACGACTGGCCGGGCAACGTGCGTGAGCTCAACAACGCCGTCGAGCACGCCGCGACGCTTTGTGTCGGTGAGACCATCGAGGTCGAGCACCTGCCGTCCTTCGTGACCCCGGGCGCGGCCGCGCGTGGGCAACGCCGCGCCCAGGCTGGTGCTGCTGGAGGGCCCGCGACCGTCGGCTCGGTCTCGAGCACGCCGTACAGCGAAGCCCGCTCGCAGCTCATCGACGACTTCGAGCGCCGCTACCTCGAGGATCTCCTGGTCGCCTGCGAAGGCAACCTCTCGGAGGCCGCGCGCCGCAGCGGCATCGATCGCTCGAACCTCCGCCGCATGCTCCGGCGCCACAGCATCAAGGCGGCCGGCTTCCGCGTGGACGACGTCGCTTGACGGCTCGAGGCGGCACGGGCACCTAGCTGCCCGTGATCCCCCTCTTCTTGTTGACGCTGCTCGCGGCCGAGCAACCGAACTACGAGACCGTGGTCCGCGCGAGCGGCGCCACGCTCTCACCCGACGCATTGCCGTTCGCCACCACGGTCATCGAGCCGGATCGTATCCGCGATGGCCGACAAGAAGCCTCGCTCGCCGAGGCGCTGGTGGCGGTGCCCGGCGTGTCCGCGGTGAACCGCGACAACTCGGCCCAGGACCTTCGCCTGTCGATACGCGGCTTCGGCGCGCGCTCAAGCTTTGGCGTGCGCGGCATCACCATCATCGTCGATGGCATTCCGCAGTCCCTCGCCGACGGGCAGTCCCAGGTCGACGCCATCGACCCATCGGTGTTGGGGCGGCTCGAGCTGCTGCGTGGTCCCGCTGGCGCTCTCTACGGCAACGCCGCGGGGGGCGTGCTCATCATCGACAGCAGCATGGACAAGGATACCCT
>JBDHVB010000398.1:0-2708 GCA_039809465.1 Myxococcota bacterium | reverse complement strand
ACCTGGTCGCCAACAAGGAGTACCGCCGCGTGCCCCATTGGCGCGCGCTGTCGGCCCAGGACGAGCAAGAGCTCTACGACGGCGGCTACAACCGCGTCACCGACACCTGCATCCCCGAGGACGAGGCGATGCGTAAGGTCGAGCAGCCGCTCATCGAGCTCTGGCAGGAGTGCGACCGTAACAAGGAGCGCCTCTTCCCGTACGAGTTCTTCTACCGCCTGCTCAAGCGCGGCATGCTGAAGAGCGAGTACCAGATCGATCCCAAGAACTCGTGGCTGCTCGCGGCCGCCGAGAAGAACCTGCCGATCATCACGCCCGGCTGGGAAGACTCGACCTGCGCCAACTTCTTCGTGGCCCGTTACCTCGAGAAGAAGTTCACGTCGCTCCTCACCATGAAGAGCGGCGTCGAGCAGATGGAGTTCTTCTACCGTTGGTACATGGAGACCAACGTGAAGCACTCGATTGGCTTCTTCCAGATCGGCGGCGGCATCTCGGGTGACTTCCCGATCTGCGTGGTCCCGATGATCCGGCAGGATCTGAAGCACGACGCCAAGCTCTGGGGCTACTTCTGCCAGATCAGCGAAGCCGCCACCTCGTATGGCAGCTATAGCGGAGCCACCCCGAACGAGAAGATCACCTGGGGCAAGCTCGCCATCGATACGCCGAAGTTCGTCATCGAGAGCGACGCCACCATCGTCTTCCCGCTCATCGCGCAGTACCTGCTCGACGGCTAGCCCCAGTGCTCGCTCGTGCCGGGTTAGCGGGGTGAAGGCGCGCCCTTTCTTCGCGCTCTCGCTCAACTGGGTCATCGTGGCCGTGCTCTGCGCGGCCGCGTATTTTGTTTTTTATAGCGTACCGCTCTCTTCTCTCGCGCCCGATCCGTCTCTCGCGCGCTGGCACACGGTGGCGCGCAGCATCGCCATGTTGCTGCTGACGCTCTCAACCGTGTCGGCGGTGCTCATCGTCGTGGCCATCATCGCCTGCTTGCGCGACCCCGAGGTGCCCGGCCCGTACATCGTCTGGGTGGGCTTTGCCTGCATGGCGCCGTTCTTCGCTTACGTGGGCGTGAACCTCTCGACTTGGCCGATGCACCGCCGCGCCCTGGAGCGCGCCGCGGCGCAAGGCGCCGAGGTGATCACCGCGATCGAGCGCTACAGCGCGGAGCACGGCGAGCCCCCCGAGAGCATCAGCAACGCCCCGACGTCGCTCGCCGCCTATCCGACGTTTTCGTACACGCGCTTCACGCCGAAGGACGCGCGGCGGACGCTCTGGTGGTACGACTTGGGCCTCCGCCACGGCCGCACCGTCGTCGCCGACTGGAGCTATCCCGACGGCCAGCTGAGCCACGCCATCCTCGCGGTGGAGCTCGACGGCGAAGACACCGTTAGGCGCATCGTCGCCGACCGCGCGAGCCTCGACATGAAGCCCATGCTCTTCGACGAGGCCACCTGGCAGGCGAGGACCGCGTCGCGGCAAGCCATGGTCGCGGACATCGTGAAGCGCTTCGAGCACGCCTCGAAGGCCACGCTCAGCGCCGCCCTGGGACAGCCCGATGGCGAGCGGCTCCTCGTCGATACGCCGTGGGAGCTATGGGTGCGCACCTTCCCGAGCGACGTCGACCGTTTCTTCTATTGGCCGACGAAGCACTACCCACCCGTGCTCGGCAATCGGTCCGTCATGGCGGTCGGCGATTGGGCGTACGCGCGTGACTGACGTCTACGATGTCATCGTCGCGGGCGTCGGCGGCATGGGCGCGGCCACCTGCTACCAGCTCGCCAAGCGCGGCAAGCGGGTCCTCGGCCTCGAGCGCTTCGACATCCCGCACACCATGGGCTCCTCGCACGGCACGAACCGCATCATCCGGCTCGCCTACTTCGAGCACCCGTCGTACGTGCCGCTGCTGCGGCGCTCGTACACATTGTGGCGCGAGGCGGAGCAGGCCTACGGCGAGCAGCTGTTGTTCATCACCGGCGGCATCGACGCCGGCCCCGAGAATGGCCGCGTCGTCAGCGGAGCGCTCGCCTCCTCACGTCAACATGGCCTCGCGCACGAGCTGCTGTCGGCGCGCGAGCTCGCGACGCGCTATCCGGGATGGCGCATGCCGGACGACTACGTGGCGGTGCTGCAGCCCGACGGGGGCTTCGTCGCGTCGGAGCGCGCCATCAGCGCTCATGTGAGCATGGCCATTGCTCACGGGGCGGTGATCCACGCGCGCGAGGCGGTCGTCGCTTGGGAGCCGACCGCCGAAGGTGGTGTGCGGGTGCGCACTGGGCGCGGCACCTATGAAGCGGAGCGCCTGGTGCTCTCGACCGGTGCATGGATCGGCGACCACGTGCCGCAGCTCGCGGCCAAGGCTGTCCCTGAGCGGCAGGTGCTCGGCTGGTTCGCGCCTAAGGTCCCATCGCACTTCAAGCTCGGTAGATTTCCCGTCGGGATCGTGGATGATGCGAAGCTCGTCTACGTGTTCCCCGAGTGGGGCGTCCCCGGCTTCAAGCTGGGCGTCTACCACCACTTCCGCGAAAACGGACACAGCGACCAGCTCTCACGCGAGCCCAACGCGCGCGACGAGAGCCTGCTGCGCGACGCCGTGCGCCGCTACTTCCCCGACGCGGACGGACCTGTGCTGGCGCTGCGTGCCTGCGTGTTCACCAACACCGCGGACGAGCACTTCGTCATCGACACCCTCCCCAGCCACCCACAAGTCGTCG
>JBDHVB010000397.1:0-2731 GCA_039809465.1 Myxococcota bacterium | reverse complement strand
ACTCCTGCTTTTCAGAGTCGCATGTCGCGAGGTCAGACAATGTCGAAGCAGCGTTGGCAGCCGCCGTCCATGAACCAAGAAGCGAAGGGCGCGACCCCGTCACCGAAGGTGAAGGTCGACGAGCAGGTCGTCCGCAAGATGCTGAAGGTGAACCCCGGCCTGCGCGCCGGCCGCACCACCGGGCAGGTGAAGCGCGATCTCGAGAGTGGCCAGCCGCTGGTGAAGCGCGACGCTCCGAAGACCGCCGACGTCACCCCTCCCACCGACACCGGCGCCCAGCTGCGCGACACCCTCCGCTTCTTCCTCTCCGGCAAAGCGGACGCTTTCGCCCGCACCCGCGAGGACATCGACGCCCGCCGCAAAGCGCTCGACGAAGAGCTGGCGGCGAGCCGCGCCGCGTTGCGCGAGCAGGTCCTGAGCTTCGTGAAGCTCCTCGACCGCGGCACCGTGGAGGCCAACGAAGCGGCGGTCGCGGCCGCTTTCGCGGAGCAAAGCGCCTTGATGCGCGAGCTCGGCCTCGACGCGAAGATCATCACCAACTCGGTTCGCAAGACGCGTTAACTTTTCAGGAGATCGTCATGGTTACCAAGGTTCAAAACAGCAACGTTCAGCAGTCGGTCGCGGTCCCCAACCTCGTCTCGTCGTCGAAGCGCCCCGCGCGTGATTCGATGTCCTCTATTGCGGATGTCGTGAGCAACGACGGCAAGGCGACCATCGCGTCGGTGAGCGAAGCGGCTCCGGCGACTGGTCCGAACCCGTTCATCAGCGTCATGTCCGCGGCCGTCGACGTGAACGCGCCGGTCTTGAAGATCGCCGATGCGAACGACGCCACCAGCGAGAGCTGCGAGCCGGAGCTGCCAGCGTTGCTGAGGCTCACCGCCATCGAAGGCCGTCTCGTCGCGCGTGACAACCAGGCCGGCGGCCGTGTGCGCAACGGCATGATGCAGATCACCTACGATGCGCAGGAAGAGCGCGGCCTCGACCGTGACGGCAGCGAGCGGTTGGCGCGCCTCCTGGCCGAGCCCCCACGCGCGTCGACCGCGAAGGACGTGCTGCACGCGCAGGAATGGAAGGCCGCCGTCGGCACCTACTACAAGGGCGGAGACGTCAACGCGTTCGTGCAGAGCGTCCTGCGTGAAAGCTACTTGCTCAGCAACCTCGACCTCCAGATGTACGCCGACAAGGTGAAGGCGTTGAACGAATTGCGGAAGAAGATCCGCGAAGAGGCGCAGAAGGCGCGCCAGATGAAGACCGAGTGGATGAAGGCCGCCGGCGACAACAAGGAGTGGGTCGCGCCGTACAGCTACGCGCCCGTCACGACCGACATGAGCCGCATGGGCCTGCGCTTCGACGTCTACTCGCAGCAGGAAATCGACGAGCTGAACGGTGCGCAGCAAGGCGCCATGGTTCCCAAGGACGGAGCGGAACCCGGCTCGGCTTCCGCATCGAAGGGCGATTTTTGGAGTGGCGATAGCTGGCTCAGCGATTCGTTGATCGCGTCGTATGCCGACGTCAAGACGGACGACATCCGCAATCACAAGCCCACGATGGACCAAATCAAGGCAGCCATTCCCAAGATGAGCGAGGCTGACATCCGTAAGTACATCTTGCCGCTCTTGGAGAACTTCAAGAAGCACGGTCATGAAGGCGGCATCTTGGAGCTCGTCCAGGAGATGAGCCCGGAGCAGCGACTGGTCGTCGCGGCCTCCGGCTTTGGGTCCGACTCGAGCGCATTTGGGGGCGTCGGCGAAAGCGGCTTCGGCTATCCCGGCGGGGGGAAGGTGGACTACTTCACTCCCAAAGAGCGAGCTCTTTACAACAGCCTGCTCGTCGATGCCGTCAACGCCCTCATGCCTGGCAGGATCACTGAGCTTGGCAAGGGCGTAACCACTGCGCAGGCGAAGCAGTATATGGCCGAGTACAAGAGCAAGCTGAGCCAGCAGAGTGCGCCGACTTCGCAGGCTAGCGCCAATGCTGCGACACCCGAGAACCCGAGCGCCGACGGCAAAAAAGCCGGCGACAAGAAGCTCATCGACACCATCGAGGGCTTGGACAGCTACATCAAGAATCTCGAAGACCAGATGAACTCGGTCGGCGACGACGCGCAGCTCGCGAACATCGATTTGCAGAACTGCTTGCAGAAGCAGCAGCAGACGCTGCAGATGATGTCGAACATATCGAAGATGATGCACGACGTCGCGATGAGCATCATCCGTAACATGAACAGCTAGCGAGGACGCTATGGCGGACTTAACCGATGCCGAGATCGAGAAGTACCTCCGTGGCGAAGTCGAGATGCGGGAGTTGGCGGGGCTGGCGCCGGAGCAGTTGCTCCAGCTCAAGAAGCGGACGCAGTTCTTCCTCGATGGCAACCACGACGAGCGCGCCTTGGTGATGCTGGAGATGCTCGAGGAGTTGGACCGTAAGGACACGGCGGCGACCATCAAGGCCGTCGACGTGCTCCTCGGGCTCGGCCGGTCGGGGGAGGCGATGGAGAAGGTTCAACGCCTCCTCACGGCCGACCCCAAGCACTACGAGGGCCGCCTCGCCCGCGCCAAGGTCGAGATCGCGACGGGCCAGTGGGCTCTCGCCGCGATGACGCTCCAGCAGCTCATCGACGAGGATCCGAAGGCGACCACCGACGCGGCAAAGCGTGCCCACGCGCTCGCGCGCCAGGCCCACGCGATGTTCGAAGCCAGTCGCTGACCTTCCAGCACCCCCCGCCATCCAC
>JBDHVB010000396.1:0-2778 GCA_039809465.1 Myxococcota bacterium | reverse complement strand
CCTCTCGCCCATCACAATCCCCCTCCCCCTCCAACCTCGGCGTCGTAATCTCATCCCCCTCCACAAGCTTGGCCTCGGGCTTCGCCTTCTTCCCGTTCAAGCGCACCACCCCCTTGCGCAGCCACTTCATCAACGTCCCGCGGGGAATACTCGCAAGCTCCTGGCGCAGAAACGCATCGATGCGGCGGCCGGCGTTGGGTCCCGTCACCTTGATGGTTCGGCGCATGCGTCACTGTCTGCCGCTTGCAGGCGCACGAGGTCGAGCAAAAAACGCGTCGCAGAATGCGACACGCGCCGCTGACAGCTGCGCAAACGCGGCCACTTGCGTCGTTTGGCGCGCCAGAGATTGGCACCAACCTTGAAGTGCATGGGGGTGCGACCGCTATCGCGGCGCAGGAGAGAACGTCCCCATGAATCGCCAAGAATCAGCGACCCTCATCACCCTCGGTTCGAGCGGCGCCGTCAGCTACCAGCGCTTCGCCCACGACGAGCTGCTCGCCGAAGGCTACCTCGACACCGGCATGTTCGCGTCCGAGCCTCACCCACTCCTCGAGCTGCACGACATGGTGCGCGAGCGCGGGGCCGAGCCTTGGCCGCGCTTTCGTGCGACTAAGCGCGGAAACCGGAAGCGTAGGTGATCACCACCGCCAACTCGTTGAGCGGCGCGATCAGCGGCAGCACCAGGGCGCGCTCGTTCTCGAGGCGTAGCTGGCGCGGCGCGAGCTTGGGCGAAGTCAGCTCGATCTGCTGGCCCAGGCTCGCGAAGCTCCCGGCGAGGTTGCCGATGACGATGTTGGCGAGCTCACTCACCAGATCGATGCGGTCTTCGCGGCTCTGCGTGTCGACGCTGCCGAAGAGGCGGCGCATGGCGTGGACGGTCAGCTCATCGGGGATGCCGATGATGTAACGGCCGGTCACGTCACCGCGCACCTCGATGGCGGCGGCGGTGCCGGGCAACGTCAGCTCGGCGATGCCGGTGCGCGCCTTGCCGTACTTGGTGGGCGTGCCCCAGAGGCGCAGCAGCATCTTGCGGGTGAGCTCGCAAGCTTCGGCGGCGAAGGCCACCTCCGGAAAGTCATCGGGGATATGGAGGGTGTCGCCCTCCTGACCCTTCTGATCGCGGCGGTACTCTTCGAGCATCTTCTGCACCGCTTCAGCGGACAGGGAGCCGAGGCGTACGAGGCAGTCACCGAGGTAGAGGTGCTCGGATTGCTGAGAGCGCAACAGCTCCTTGAGCTGCTCGGCCTTCAAGAAGCCGAGCTCGACGGCGGCTTCACCGAACTGGATGTCACGGGTGGTCTGGGCGGAGTGAATGCGCGCGGCGTCGACCGGCGTGATGAAGCCCTTCTTCACGGCGTAGTCGCCGAGGCGCAGATTCTGACGCTCTTGATACTCCACGGCGTCGAGGAGCTGTGTCCGCGATATCAGACCGCGCGTGAGGAGGAACTGGCCGAAGAACTGGGTCGCCATCTCGTTGCCTGCGTGGAGCGTAGTCGAAAGGGCCCATGCAGTCCAAGTTGATGACGATCCTCTCCAATGGCTCGTGTGGCACACTGGGGTCTTCGCCGTGCTATCAGCGCCGTCGCGCTGGGGTATCGGTGACCTAGGCGGCGATGCGGGTGTCGAGGTCGTGGCGCGCGCTCTTGTCGAGCTCGAGCGCCACGGCGCGCAACATCGCGATGACCTTGGTCATGTCGGCGGGGCGCTTCGCGGGGTCGCGCTCGAGGCAACGGCGCACCAAGGCGTCGATGGCCTTCGGCAGCTCGTTCAAATGGCGGAAGGCGCGGAGCGGCTTTGGAGCGCCGAAGAGCTTGGTGCGCACCATGTCGGAGAACGACGTCGTCTCGCCGTACGGAGCCGCGCTGGTGAGCATCTCGTACATCACGACACCGAAGGCATAGATGTCGGTGCGGTGATCCACGTGTGCTCCAGTTTCTTGCTCGGGCGCCATGTAACCGGGGGTGCCGAGCACCGCGCCGTGCGGCAGGATGGCGGTCGAGCAGCCGGTGCCTTTGTCGACCCAGCGGGCGGCGTCGAAGTCGTAGAGCTTGACGTGCGCGGCACTGCTTCCGAAGCGCGTGGGGACCAGGAAGAGATTGTCCGGCTTCACGTCGCAGTGGATGACGCCGGCCGCGTGCACGGCTTCGAGGGCGCTCGCGAGCTGCAGACCAATCTGTAGGCTATCGCGGAGTGGCAACACGCGCTCGCGATGCAGGCGCTCGCGCAGCGTCTCGCCTTCGAGGAGCTCCATGGCGGCGAAGCGCCCGCTCGCCGCGCCCGAGGTGCCGCGCTCGATGAGCTGCACGACGTTCGGGTGGTCCAGGCGCTCGAGGAGCTCGAGCTCGAGCATGAAGCGCATCACCTTGGTGAGGCTATCGCCGTGGCACGGCAGCATCAGCTTCAGCGCCACGCGGCGTCCATCCTCGAGATGCTCGGCGACATAAACGCGTGAAGACGCGCCCTCGCCGAGCACCTCGAGAACCCGGTATGGGCCAACCACGACATCCACCGCTAGGGCGGAATCATCCACCGCCAGGGAGGGCTCGCCCTCCATCCCCAGGGATGATTCGCCATCGACCGTCAGGCGCGACTCGACGTGCTCGAAAGCGCGGTAAGTCGAACCGTATCGCGTCCCCTCGACGCCCTCGCCACCCAAGATGTCGTTGTTCACCAGCGCCCCCATCACATCCCATACCCATACGGACGGTCGCCACGCCTCTGTCCCAACCTTCCGGGGCTACTCGAGCAGCATCCATGCCACCCGTGAGAACCGCCATC
>JBDHVB010000395.1:0-2782 GCA_039809465.1 Myxococcota bacterium | reverse complement strand
CCCGCACAACCCGATGGCCCCGACCGCGCACTTCATCGACCGCTACCTCGAGCGCGGCGACGCCAAGGCCCCCGCGGCCTGGTGGTTCGGCGGCGGCGCCGATCTCACGCCCAGCTACCTCTTCGAGGACGACGCCAAGCACTTCCACCGCGTGCACAAAGAGGTGTGCGACGCGCACGACCCCGCCTTCTATCCGCGCTTCAAGAAGACCTGTGACGACTACTTCTTGATTGCGCACCGCGGGGAGCGGCGCGGTGTCGGCGGCATATTCTTCGATGACCTGCACGACCGGCCGGCGGACCAGCTGTTTTCGTTTGTCCACGATTGCGCACATGCGTTCGAGCGCGCCTACGTGCCGCTCGTCGAAAAGCGCAAGAGCATGCCCTTCAGCGAAGCGAACAAGCGCTGGCAACAACTGCGCCGCGGCCGCTACGCCGAGTTCAATCTGGTCTACGACCGTGGCACGCTCTTCGGCCTGCGCACCGCGGGCCGCATCGAGAGCATCCTCATGTCGCTGCCGCTGACGGCGCGCTGGGAATACGACGTGAAGGTCGAGCCCGGCTCGCCAGAAGAGCAGCTCACGCGCGTCCTGCGGGAACCACGCGACTGGCTCTAGTCTGTTGGCGGCGCAGCGCTACGGCTTGGCGTCAACTGCGTAGGGTTTGTGCTTTGGGCTCGGGCGCGACCTCATCTAACTACGTCGCATGCGCTCTTTGCTCGTCGTGTTGGCTCTCCTCGTCTCGACCGCCGCTCATGCTCAACGGCAACCACCGTGGGTCTTCGCCATACCGGGTGGTAGCGGATCGCTCGCGGCGCTGTTCTACGAATGCGTGACGCATCACACGGCCCAAGGCTTCTCGGTGCAGAGAGCCGCGGCCATGTGCCTCGTCGCCGGGGCGATCAGCGACAGTCGTGCGCAAGGTGTCGGCTTTCCGGTCGAGGTCATCGCGGGGGAGAAGGGTCCGTCCGCTATCGCGTGCGATACGCTCGGCGTCGACCCAGCGCTCGGGCAGATCGTCGTCCGGAGCCCGGATGGCGACCGTGAGCCGGACCACCGTTCACCATTCAGACCGGGCAGCTACAACGACACGCTCTACCAGTGGGCGATTAACCTGCGCGGCCGTCTCTCGGTCGACTTGGCGCGGGAAGCGGAGGCCCTCCGGCAACTCGCCGCAACCATGAGCGATCCGAATCAAAAGAAGGAGCTCGAGACGAAGGCGGCGGACCTGGACGATCTCTCCGATCTCTTCTTCAAGGACCACCTCTTCGGTGAGGTCGCGCGATATCTCGAGGCCGAGAAGCCGTCGCCGCCAGGTGACTACCCCATCCCGAACCCCGACGCTCCAACGCCCGCGCACGTCTCACCCGGCGCCACCGCGGGCTGCAACGCGATCAACTCCTTCCTGAACGAATGCACGCTCGCCAGCTGGCAAACGGCGCCGTGCGAGCTGTTCTTGAGCCGCTTGAACGGTTGCGCCGACCCGACGATCGCGCGCGTCGATCCGGACGCGGAGCAAGCTTGCCGCAACACCAAGGTCAGCGCCCAGGAGATCGAAGAGGTCGCCTTCTTGGCGTGCAGCGAGAAGACCAAGCCGGTGCCAGGACAAGATCCGTGCAGTGGTGAGCTCGGCGTCGGCGTGGCCTTCGAGTTCCGCTATGGCGACGACAATCCCAACGCGCCTATCTGCGCCAATCCCTTCGCGCTCGTGACCCCCGAGACCTGTGTGGGGACCTTCAAGATCGTGCTCGCGCGCCAGCAGACCATTCAGGACGTCATCGAGGCCGCGCGCCGCTTTGGCGGACCCGTGGTCGTGCTGCCGCTCGGCGGCAACAATCCGTGGGACAACGGCAACAATTGCGCCAGCGATCCGCGCTGTAAGTAGCGCGGACGCTGGCATAAACCGCGAAGCGCGCCGTCGGCTCGAGGCGCGCCGTCAAATGGTGGCTGATGCTCAGCCCATCATCTTCATGATCTGCGCGTTGACGGCGGCCTTCATATCGGCGCCGTTCGCGCGCAGATCGCGCAGGGTGGGGGAGCACTTCACGTCCGGCTCGACGCCGTGGCCCTCGAGGGGGCGCTCGACGCGGGACGGATCCTTGTCATCCAGGTCGGCGACGCTGCCCGTGATGGTCACGAAGTCGATGCCGACCTTGTTGATCCACTTCTCGCGGATGACGTAGCCACCGGCGCCGGCGGTCGTCTCGCCCATGATGACGGCGCGCTTGTTCTCCTTGAGCGCCGACGGGAAGAAGTCACCGCACGAGTAGCACGTGGCGTTCGTGAGGCAGAGGATGGGCTTGCTGTAGGTCGTCCGCGTCGACGGATTGACCGTGCCCATGCCGCTGAGCGGGAAGGCGTCGGTGAAGTCCTTGCCGGCGTTGAACTCCGACAAGATGTGCTTGTAGTAGGCGCGGAAGCGCTCGGCGATGTCGAGGCTCACCGGGTAGCCGGCGATGTCGTTGCCGAACACCGCCTTGGCCTGCTCGTCGGTGGTGATGTCTTTCAGCTCTTGCAGCATCGCGTCCGCTTCAGCGGCCTCGCGCGCGGTGATCTTCTCTTGCTGCATGGGCATCTTCATGGGCTGCGGCGAGAGCATCGACAGCAACGCCATCATGTAGTGGAAGTAGCCGCCGGGGTTGTTGTTCTGATCGATGATCAGGCCGTCGGTGGTCGCCTCCATCTTCTCGATGAGCTTCGCGAACTCCGCCACGTAGAGCGCCGGCTTGTCGACGCCGAAGGTGGGCAAGCGGATGACGCCGACGTTCTTCCCGGGCTTCTCGG
>JBDHVB010000394.1:0-2797 GCA_039809465.1 Myxococcota bacterium | reverse complement strand
TGTTGCGGAGACGAAAACCCCAAAGTTTTCGTCGTCTCCGCCTAGCGCCTACTCGAGGCGCGCGACCTCGCCCCCCACCGTTGCCCGCGTCTTCAACTCTGCACTCTCCTAACACCCCGTGCACTCGGGACTGCAGCTAGCCTCAGTCGCCTGGCAGAAGGTCGAGCCGACCGGGTCCGGAGAGCTCTCACAAGCGTCCGTGGAGATGGACGCGCACCATTGCCAGTACGGATGGCCGTTGGAGTTGTTCTTCACCACGGTGTCGTGGATGACCAGGTGTGCGTCCGAGCCGTTGGCGGTGAAGAAGACCGCGGCGCCGTGCTCGTTGGCGCTGTTTTCGCGGATCTGCGTGCCGCAGAGAGTGACGATGCGGTCGTCGCCGCCGTCATGGTAGATGGCGCCGCCGTTGCCGCCGGAGCCCACCTGATGCTCGTGGGCGGCGGCGCAGGCGCAGCCCGACGGATCGTAGGCGTTGGCGCCGGTGCCGACCGCCGCGTTGTCCACGAAGAGACTATTCGCGATCAACGCTCCGCCATAGAGGATGCCCACGGCGCCGGCGTTGCTCGCCCTGTTGTTGGTGAAGGTGCTCTGGATGATCTGGATGTCATGCGCGGTGCCAAGCATGTAGACGGCGCCGCCACCGGTGTCGGGTCCCAGGAGCGCCGCCTCGTTGCCCGCGAAGGTGCAATCGATGATGCGCAGATCGCCGTCGCGCGCGAAGACCGCGCCGCCTTGGCCGTCGAAGAAGCCGGTGGGACAGAACGCGTTGGGTTGCTGGTTGCAGGCGGCGATGGGCTCGTCGGGGACCGCCTTGCCGTTGATGAGGCGGATGTGTTGCAGCACCAAGACGTCGTCGCTCTTCTCCCAGCTGTCCTGGTGCTCCCAGTGGATGATGCGGCGCGCGCCTTGGCCGTCGAGCGTCACCTTGTTGCCGCCGTCGATGACCGTGGTGACGGGCGTGGGCTTCGGCGTGGCGTAGCCGTTGGTCCACGGGGGCCGCAGCGTCTCTTCGATGGGGATGGTGACGAGGTCGTCGCCGCAATCGAAAGTGATGACGCCGCCGCTCGCCACCGCGCTCGCGAGCGCCGCGGAAGTGCAGCTCCCTGGCGTGCCATTGCCGACGACGTGATCGGGCGACGCGGTGTCGACCGCTGTGGCTTTGGGAGGCAGCGTGATGGAGGTGCAAGCACCGTCAGGATTGCCCGCCGGCGGCAAGCTCGGGCCGTCCGCTCCAGCGAGCGTCGCCCGGCAGCTCGCGCTGGCACCACCGTCGACCCCCGAGCATGTCCACGTCCACGGCCCCGCCCCGCTCACGCCCGACGCGTTGCCAACGGAGCAGAGCTGCGCGGCCGGCGCCTGCGCCAGCGCGAGACCGCTCGCGCCACCACACGCGCCGTTCTTCGGCGACACTTGCTCTTTGGGGTCATTGGACGTGACGCCGCTGCTGCAAGCAACTGAGAGCAGCGCGACGACGCAGGCGGGCAATCGGAAGGGACGCAGCATGGGCTGAAGCATACCAGACGGCGCTCTCGCCAGCGGCGGCCGACGGCGCGGTCCTAACGGCGCAAGGCGTCTCACTGATGCGATCTGATGGTCGCGAGCAAGATCTCCGGCGTGATCACGGGTGTGCCCGAGGCGAGGTTTCTCACCACGAACACTCCGCCGGAGTAGCGCTCGTACAACTGGTTCTCGGGCTCCGGCGGCATGGCGAGGACGTCGGGGTTCTCGGGGAAGCCGTAGAAGCCGCCGCCTTTCAAGAAGAAGGTGTTCGGGCTCGAATCGCAGCCCCAGGGCTCGTTGACGTCGACGACCTGCTGCAGTGGGCCCTCATCTTCCGCGACGTACACGTGCAAAAACGCGGTGTCGTTGCCGGCAGCCCAGTTCATCCGCCAGTGGAAGACCCACCAGTACTTCCGATCCTGGACGGGGACGAAGCTGTACGGCGTCGCCATCGACAACCACGAACCGCCGCGGCCGAGACGCCAGTAGAACTGGACACCGTCGGCGCTACCCCAGACGCCAAACGGACCAGGACCACCGTAGCGTGACTGCGCGTCTTCGTGGTGGAGATCGGAGAACGACAGGAACGGACGCGGCGCCCGGAAGAAGCTCCGAGGAAACTCCATCATCACGGCCGCCATGTACTCCACGTCGTTTTGGATCGTGCCGCCGTACATGCCGTACTCGGAGCGGTAGGTCTTGTTCGGGCCGATGTAGAGCCACGCGCCGTTGCCGAGGCGGTGATAGAAGACACGCTTACCGTTCTTGGTGGTCAGCTTGAAGGCGTACGCCGAGTCCGGCTCGCCGCCGCTCTTGTAGCCGTCCGGATGAAGCACGCCGAGCGCGCCATGCACGGCACCGGCAAGGCCCGGCGCGTCCGTCGGCATGTCGTTCCAATCTCCCTGGCGCTCGATTTGATAACGCCCATTGGTGGGCGACGAACCGAGCGGCATCGACGGCGCGATCAGCGTGAGCCACCGTGGATCATCGTTCGCGAGGATCGGGACCGCATCCTGCTCTCCAAAGTGGATGCGGGTCGTCTTGTGCGACCACCAGGTGCCGTGGGCGTTGATGTTGCCAGTGCCGATCGCGTACCAGCCGGGCACCGCGTCCGCTATCGTGAACACGTCGTTCGGGGCATGCAGGCTCGCGACCAGGACGCCCGTCGCATCGTCGGCGCCGGCGCTCGCGTAGCGGAACAGGTTCATCACCGTCTACGGCTGCTCGGCGCTGGCCGTGGCGGTGAACGATCCATCACCGTGATCAGTGAGCGCGAAGCCGGTGATCGCGCCAGGAG
>JBDHVB010000393.1:0-2833 GCA_039809465.1 Myxococcota bacterium | reverse complement strand
CCCGCGCAACACCGCCGCTATGCGCTGTCCCGTAGACGACGCCGTCGACGCGAGCCCAGGCGGTGCTTGCCGTCGCGTCATCCAGGCCATCGAGCACCTCGACGACGTACGGTGTTCCCTCGGCGTACGCCCAAGCGCGCGTATCGAGCTCCACTGTCACCTCGACACGGCGCGCGTCGGCCAGTGAAGCCGTTGCGTGCAGCGTGCCACGGGCGCCCCGCAGCGCTTCGAGCGCCAGTGCGCCGTTCTCGATTACCGCGAGCATGCCGCTCTCCACCTCGACGATGGCGACGACCTCGCTGCCAGCGCGCGCGAGCATGTCGACATGAGCGACGGACCGGGGCGCCAAGGGGCTCGCGATGCCTACTGGAGTGACGTCTTCATGAGGCGGCGGGCCATCCGCTTCGGAGCCATCGCATGCGGCGATGAGACACGAAGCAAGGACGAGCGCGGCGCGGGTGACCATCACGCGCCGCGATAGACCACACCATGGGCACTATTGCAACAATGATACAATATCATCATTCGGAGACGAACAGCGACAACGTCGCGCGCTGCCCATCGCAGACGAGACGCGCGTGTCCGAAGCGAACGTCGCAGCTCGTCACGGCGCCGAGACGCATGACGATGTGCTGCATACGGGCTGGTCCACGCGTGGGAGTGAGCTCGAGCGCGAAGTCCGCGGCGTGCCAGACGTCCCCCTCCGCGACGAAGCCAAGCGCCGCGAGCCAGACGCGGGTGTTCGGCAGCTCGGACTCGGGGATCGCGAGCTTCAAGCCCGTGATGTCGGCCAGCTGCTGACGCGGGCGTTGATGGCCGGCGAGCATGTCGCTGCGGCGGATGCCTCGTGCATGGCCGCGGCTCAGCCACGGCACGAAGGACTGGTCATACTCCGAGACCCAGATGTCGACGCCCTCCGCGAGGGGCGTGGCTGGTATCGCGGTGTACTTCCAAGGGACGGGCGCGGGGCCGGCGAAGGTCACGAAGTCGTGGCTGAAGTAAGGAGCCGCGCCCGCGGCCGCAAGAGACATGAAGACGCGGGCGGCGCCACCCTGCTCCTCGACACCTAGGCCGATACCGACCTTGTGAAGCGGCTCCTCGAAGTGGTTCACCGGAGCCATGAGCTCCAAGTAGGTCGAAGCACCGCGGACATAGAGCACGTCGGTCGTGGCGTCGACGGGCTTGAACCAAGGCAAGCCACCATCGACGGCGGCGAACGTCCAGTCCGCCATTGCAGCCTGACGCAAGGCTTCATACGTGTCCGCATCGAGGACGACGTAAGCATGGTTGAGGTAAACGGCGGGCAAGAGAGAGCGCTCGAAGAAGGCGAAGATCGCTTGCCGCGCCTCAGCGCGATGGGACCAGACGCCGTGGCCCGCGGGCAGCCGTAACACCTCACCGCGCTTGGTCACGAAAGCGGACGCCGTCGCGGGGTCGACGCGAACGTCCTGCTCCCCTTGGATGGTGAGTGTCGGGATCGTGATCGTGTCGGCCCAGGTCACGGCGCTGCGGGCGCGCAGATAAGCATCGCGGTGGGCGTCGAAGTCCGGCAGCGCGGCGCGCATCTCGTCTTGGAGCTCGGGTCGCTGGGCGAGCAAAGCGCGGGCGTCCAGGACACCACCGATGGTGGCGACGGCGGCGATGTCGGAGCGCCGCTGCACCAGCTGATAGGCATTGATGGCGCCGCGCGACGCGGCGACGAGCAAGACGGGGGCGTGCGGTTCGGAGAGCGCCTTCGCCTCGTCGATGACGTGCCCGATGGCGTCGGTATCAGAGCCGCCGAGCTCGTCACGGCCGGCCGAGGGCCGATACTCGGGCGCGATGACGGTGAAGCCACGCTGCGCGAAGGTCGCCATCTCGACGAGATCGCCGAAGCGAACGGCGTCATCTTGCGTCATGCCACCGCGCAAGAACACGACCACGGCGCGCGCCGGATCGCGGGGTGTGACGACATGGCCGCGCGGGCGGCCGTCCTGGCCGTTCCAGCGCACACAGGCACCGGGGCCACGCAGATACGCGAACGCCGTCCCCGGCAATGCCGCTTCGACCATCGCTCGGGTCATCGGCTCCTCGCCATGCGCCATGCTGCGGTCGCGCACGAAGTCCGCGAAGGCGGCATAGCCGTCGAACGGAACGCGGCACGCCGAGGTTGCCGGCCTCGGCTCCATGCTAGGCGGGGGCGCGTCCTTCACGGGCCCAGCGCATGCCCCGAGGAGGACCGCAAACAAGACCAGAATCCGGCCGTATGGCGTCTTGGAACGCATGATCTCTTACAACAACGATTCAGTAACATCCCTCATACGGCAAGTGCCAGTCGATGCTCGGCGCCCCAGGGCGGACGTCGCAACATTCCGCAACCGCCCTCGATAATGCCGACGCCGAGCGCTCCCCGCGTACCAACCGGCACGTTCCCCCAACTCCAAGGTCTTCCCCATGGCTGACTCAGCGAGCCTGAACGCAGCGGTGTCACTTCCCGGCCTGCCGGCGGCCGTCCCACCCGCTTTCGCGCCGTTGGCCGCGCCGAGCACCAGCGCGCGGCCGCTCATCCTCGCCGATTTGCCACAAGAGCGTCGTCCAGCGGTAACTCAGGCGCCGGCGACCCCTCGGACATTGCCTGCCCCGAGCGTCACGCCGCGCCGCACCGTGCGCACTGCTCCCGCCGCCACCACCACGAGCGAGCCGGCCGTTACGCCCCCCTACCGCACGAACAACATCTCCACGGCCGACGCCGAGAAAGCCGTCGTCGAGTCACAGCGCGTCCTGCGGCAGCTCACGGGTGTCGGCTTTGGCCGGTCGCCTCACAGCTTTCAGCCCGCGCTCGTGTTCCGCGATG
>JBDHVB010000392.1:0-2844 GCA_039809465.1 Myxococcota bacterium | reverse complement strand
ACGTACCGCAGCGAGCCAAAGAGCTCGCGCACGCCCATGCCGCGTAAGATGAAGATGGCCTCGAGCGACTCCGGCGTAATGAGCAAGACACCGCGCGGCTTCTTCAGCAGATCGAGCTTTTTGTTGCCCGGCACGTCGCCGTGCCAGCGATGGACGTCGAGGTCGACGGCGGCAAAGAGCTGCTCGAGGCGCGTGTGTTGGTCGTTGATGAGCGCCTTCAGCGGGCTCACGCAGAGACAACCCAGGCGCTTCACGTCGTCGTTCGCGAGGCGGGTCGCGATGGGTAAAAAGGCCGCCTCGGTCTTCCCGGCTGCGGTCGAGGCCGAGATGATGACGTCGCGCTCGGCAGCGACGATGGGCGGGATCGCGAGCTCCTGCGCCTGGCGGAGCGAGCTCCACTCCTTCGACCAGAGCCACTGCTGAAGCTTCGGGTGGAGGAGGGCGAAGCTAGAGCTTGAAGCTCGCAAGCTCGTCCTCCTGCTCGTCCGGGACTTCACTCGTGTCGGGTGCCGTCTCTCGTGCGACCTCGACGCGCTCCACGAGCTGGTTCCACGCGACGCCACGGTTTTGTTCCAAGATCGCGAGGAGGTTGATGAATGCGGTGATGGTGCTCCGCGGTGTCCTGAAGTAAGCGTCGCCGACGCGTTTGCTGCAGTGGTCCATGAAAGCGGTCAGGGCATCGTCCGGCAAGAGATAACCCGAGCGGTCGCCGGCGGCGTAGACGTGGCGGAGCTTAGTGAGCAAAACGTAGAGATCCTCGGGCGTGAGGCTCGTCAGGCGCACGATGGGTCCCGAGAGGTCGACTAGGCCGTTCGTCGCGAAGCTGTTCTGTGCGAGGCGGGTCTGCAGCGCCGCGTAGCTGTAGAGACCGCGGCGTGTGTCCGTGACGAACTCGGGCGTGCCGCCGAGGATGATCCCGAGGCCAGCGACGCTCCCCTGTAAGCAGTCATTCAAGATGCGCAGGATCTGCTCGTAGTTCGAGTTGCGGGCGCGGCTGTTCGCCATCTTGTAGAGGTTGACGAGCTCGTCCAAACAAACGAGTAGTCCGCTAAAGCCAGCAAGGCGCACGAACTTCGCCAGTAGCTTCAGATGGTCGTAGATCGTCGCGTCATCGACGATGACGCGTACTCCGAGTGCTGCGCGGGCGTCTGTCTTCGTCGGGAACTCGCCACGCAGCCAGCGGACGGCGTTGGTTTTGAGCAGCTCGTTGCCGGTGTCGTGACCGCGCCAGTAAGCGGCCAGGACCTCCGCGAAGTCGTAGCCGCCTACCATCTCGTTCAACGACTCGAGTTGCTGTCGAATGATGTTCTCTGGCGATATCCCAGTCTCGCGCGCCTGGTTCATCGCGTGGGTGATGAAGCGCTCGACGACGCTCGTCAGCGCACCGCCCTCTGGCTTGGCGCGTGTCGCCGTGTTGCGCGTCAGCTCTTGGTACAACGAGCGTGCCTGCCCGGAGGTGGCGTGGATGCGCCTGTCCGGGTTCAAGTCGGCATTCAGCGTGACGAGCTTTTTCTCCAAAGCGATGGACCGCACGAGTTGCAAGAAGAACGTCTTGCCCGCGCCGTACTCGCCGACGACCAAGCGAAAGGCCGAGCCGCCCTCCGCGACGCGGTCGACGTCTTTCACCAGCGCGGCGACCTCGCTCGCGCGGCCGACTTGGATGTGTTGCTGGCCGACGCTTGGAACGACGCCGGCGCGCAGCGACTGGAGGATTGCGTCGCGCACACGGGGGCGGATGTTCTCGGGCTGATTCATGCGGTCATCTCTTTCATCGCTTGGTGGTTGAGCTCGAGTAGCTCATCGCCTTCGAGGAGCGGCGCGTCGGTCTTGTCGAAGGCGGCCTCGTTGAGCTTGTCGAGGGCGCCGTCGGGCATCAGGCTGAGGCCGGCACACAGGGTCTCGAACTGCGCGCGTGACAGCGCGCCAGAGTCAGCAGCCTCGCGCTGCACCGCGAACAGGAGTTGAGCGAGGGTCGCGTCGAGCCCATGCACGGTCGCGACTTGGGCGGGTCTTGCGGGCGCCGGCGCTGGAGCGGATTCCTCGGTGAAGATGCCGGCGAGCAGGGCGCTGACCTGCGCGGTCTCCGCGAGCTTCGCTTGGATCTTGCCCGCGTCGAGCTGCACCGCGCTTGTCGCGGGCGTCATCTTGTCCGGCGGTGCAGGGATTGCGAAGGTCGAGCTCTCCTTGCCGGCCGGCCGCACCGTGACCGGCTCCGTTGCTGGCGGTGATACCGCGCTGAGGTTGTGGAGCTCGCGGTGCAGCTCTGCTTCGGCGATGCCGAGCTGCTTATAGATCTTCGCGAGGTTCTTCACCTCCGATGGCTCGATGCGCCCGTCGGCGCCAGCCGCGGCGACCACGAACTGCGCTATGGCTCGCCGCCTGGCTGCATCAAGCGTCTCGATGCGCTTCTTGAGCCCAGTCAACGTTGGTTCGACGTTGAGGAGCCACTTGAGATGCGCGCGCAGCCGCAGCTTCTCGGCAGGAGTCAGATGCAGCACCGCTGCGACGTGATTCTCGAGGAAATCTTCTTCCTCGAGGGAGAGGACGCCGTCCGCGATGGCAACAGCGGCTCCGAGTCGGAGAAACAGCGTGGCGGCGGTGTACGTTGGCGATGGCGCCGCAGGGTGTGCTTCTGGCTGCCTGAACAGGACGACTGGCTCGTCGAGCCGTGGTGGGGAGCCGCCAAAGCGGACGTCAGGCTCGATGCCGATGCCCATCGAGTCCAGTAGTTGAGCGAGTCCTACCGCCTCCTTCTTTGACATGGCCTCGCCAGGCTTGCTCGACCAGAGAGCGATGAGCTCGGCACCTTTCGCGAGAGTGAAGTCGGTAGCGGTGACGCGCTTA
>JBDHVB010000391.1:0-2875 GCA_039809465.1 Myxococcota bacterium | reverse complement strand
GATCCCGATTGCAAAAAGTCCACACGAAAATCGACCGTGGCGCGTACATTTACGATCGTCGGTCTGAAACCTGAGCAGGAACGCCAAGTTGACGCATCGCGCCATTGTGCGTTTTGGTGATCCGTAGCCCCTCCGCGATCCCACCTCCGCACAAACCCACTTCTGTCAGACCCCTTTTGTATTTAACTGCACATCGCGACGGACATGTCGGCGGGACGTGCGAGTTGCAAATCACCACCACAACGGCAGGCGTGACTGCCGAACCGAACGGGGCCAAGCGGCATGCTTCAGACGGGCGATCAAGCGAACGGTTCGATCCACGGGACTCCTGGCCAGGCTGACAAAGCCAAGCGCAAGGACACTCCGGTCTCCCACAGCGGGCGCATGCACGTGCGCAAGCGCGACGGCGGCTTGGAGCCGGTCGACGTCAACAAGATCGTCCGCGCCGTCGAGCGTTGCACCGACGGCCTCACCGACGTCGATCCACTGCGCGTCGCGACCCGCACCATCTCGGGCCTCTACGACGGCGCCACGACCGCCGAGCTCGACCAGCTCTCCATCCAGACCGCTGCGTCACTCATCGCCGAGGAGCCGCAGTACTCGCGTCTCGCGGCGCGCCTTCTCTGTACGTACATCGAGAAGGAAGTTTCTGGCCAAGAGATCCACTCGTTCTCCCAGTCGGTGAAGACGAATCTGCAAGCCGGGATCGTCGCGCCCAAGGTCGCCGAGTTCGTCGCCAAGAACGCGCGCAAGCTCAACGACGCCATCAAGCCCACCCGCAACGATCTCTTCGGCTACTTCGGGATCCGCACGGTCTACGATCGTTATCTCCTCAAGAACCCCGAGACCCGGAAGGTCACGGAGACGCCGCAGTACTTCTTCATGCGCGTCGCCTGCGGGCTCGCCGAATCGCCGGCCGAGGCCATCGAGCTCTACGAATTGATCAGCTCGCTCGCTTACCTGCCCAGCTCGCCCACCCTCTTCAACGCCGGCACGCTGCACAGCCAGCTGTCGAGCTGCTACCTGCTCGACTCGCCGCAAGACGAGCTGGTGTCGATCTACAACCGCTACACCGACATCGCGAAGCTCTCGAAGTACGCCGGCGGCATCGGCCTCGCCTTCCACCGCGTGCGCAGCCAAGGCTCGCTCATCCGCAGCACCAACGGTCTGTCGAACGGCATCGTGCCCTGGCTCAAGACCCTCGACTCGTCCGTCGCGGCGGTCAACCAGGGTGGGCGTCGTAAGGGCGCTTGCTGCGTCTACCTCGAGACCTGGCACGCCGACATCGAGCAGTTCCTCGAGCTGCGCGACAACACCGGCGACCACGCCCGCCGCACCCACAACTTGAACCTCGCCAACTGGGTGCCCGACCTGTTCATGAAGCGCGTCGAGGAAGACGGCATGTGGTCGCTCTTCGATCCGAAGGCCGTGCCCGAGCTCACCGACCGCTTCGGCGCCGAGTTCGAGCGCGTCTATCTCGACGCCGAGGCGCGCAAGCAGTTCGTCCGCCAGGTGAAGGCGCGCGAGCTCTACGCCCGCATGATGCGTACGCTCGCCCAGACCGGTAACGGCTGGATGACCTTCAAGGACGCCTCGAACGCCAAGTGCAACCAGACCGGCAACGGCGGCGTCGACGGCAAGACGGTCCACAGCTCGAATCTCTGCACCGAGATCATCGAGGTCACGAACGTGGGTGAGACCGCGGTCTGCAACCTGGGCTCGGTGAACCTGGGCTCGTTCGTGCGCTCGGTGAACAACCAGCTCGAGTTCGACTACGAGAGCATGCGCAGCTGCGTGCGCATCGCGGTGAAGTACTTGGACCGCGTCATCGACATCAACTACTACCCCACCGACGAAGCCAGCGCCTCGAACAACCGCTGGCGCCCGGTCGGCCTCGGCCTCATGGGTCTGCAAGACGTGTTCTTCAAGATGCGTCTGCCCTTCGAGTCGCCGCAGGCGCGCGAGCTGTCGCGGCGCATCCAGGAAGAGATCTACTACGCGGCGCTGTCGACCTCGATCGATCTCGCCGAGCAGCTCGGCCCGCACAAGGCGTTCGCCGAGACGCGCGCCGCCAAGGGTGAGTTCCAGTTCGATCTCTGGAACGTGAAGCCGGCGGGCATGGAGCGCTGGAATCAGCTGCGCGAGCGCATGATGAAGGTTGGCCTGCGCAACTCGCTGCTCATCGCGATTGCGCCGACCGCGACCATCGCGTCGATCGCCGGTTGCTACGAGTGCATCGAGCCGCAGGTGTCGAACCTGTTCAAGCGCGAGACGCTCTCGGGCGACTTCCTGCAGGTGAACACCTATCTCATCAACGACCTGAAGAAGCTGGGCATGTGGACCGAGGAGATGCGCACCCGCATCAAGCAGGCCGACGGCTCGATTCAAGGCATCGAGGAGATCCCGGCCGACCTGCGCACCGTCTACCGCACGGTCTGGGAGATCCCGCAGAAGGCCCTGGTCGACATGGCCGCCGAGCGCGGTCCGTACATCGACCAATCGCAGTCGCTGAACCTGTTCATCGAGACGCCGACCATCGGCAAGCTCTCGTCGATGTACGCGTACGCGTGGAAGGCCGGGCTCAAGACCACTTACTACCTGCGCTCACGTCCGGCGACGCGCATCGCGCAGATCACCGCATCGAATGGCGGCGGCCTGGGGACTGGCGCGGCGGGCGGTGGCGGCGCGGCGAACGGTGCTTCGGCATCGGGCGTGGCGATGGCCAGCGCTGGGGCAGCTCCGGTCGCGGCGGCGCCAGTCGCTGCTGTTGCGGCGGCGGCGGTTACGGTTGCGGCAACAGCGGTGGCGGCGGCTCCCATGGCGTCCGCTCCAGCGGTCGTCGTCGAGCCAGAGCATCGCGAGCCCACGACCTCGG
>JBDHVB010000390.1:0-2909 GCA_039809465.1 Myxococcota bacterium | reverse complement strand
TCGCGCCGGGCAGCGCCTCGGTCCTCATCACCGGCGAGAGCGGCACGGGCAAGGAGGTGGTGGCGCGGCTGCTTCACGACACCACCCAGCGCAGCGGTCCGTTCGTCGCCATCAACTGCGCGGCGCTCCCGGAGGCCCTGCTCGAGAGTGAGCTCTTCGGTCACGTCCGCGGCGCCTTCACCGACGCCAAGTCCGACAAGCCCGGCCTGCTCGTCGAGGCCAACGGCGGCACCCTCTTCCTCGACGAGATCGGCGACATGCCGCTCGCCCTGCAACCGAAGCTCCTGCGCGCCCTCGAGCAACGCACCGTGCGCGCCATCGGCAGCTCGCACGAGACCCCCTTCGACGCCCGCATCGTGGCGGCGACCCACCGCGACCTCGAGAGCGCGGTGAGCAAGGGCACCTTCCGTGGCGATCTCTTCTTCCGCCTGAACGTCATCCAAATCGAGGTGCCGCCGCTGCGGGCGCGCGGCAACGACGTCCTGGTGCTCGCCCAGCGCTTCGTGCGGCAGCTCGCCGAGCAGAGCCACAAGGACGTGCGCGGCATCTCGTCACGCGCCGCCGAGAAGCTGGTCGCCTACACCTGGCCCGGCAACGTCCGCGAGCTGCGCAACTGCATCGAGCGCGCCGTCACCATGACCGAGCACGACGACCTGATGGTCGGCGACCTGCCGGAGCGCGTCCGCAATAGCAACCCGACGACCTTCACCGTGACCGACAACGACGCCACCGAGCTGCTCTCCATGGCCGAGGTCGAGAAGCGTTACATCCAGCGTGTCTTGCAGTTGGTGGGAGGTAACAAGACCCTGGCCGCGCGCACACTGGGGTTCGACCGCACCACCCTCTACCGCAAGCTCCAGCAGTACGGTCTCGGCGGCGCGGACGAATAGCCCCGCTAGTGCAAAACACGCTGTTGCAAAAAACAACGCCGGGCGCGCCCACATGGTGGCGCGTTGCGTTTTGCAACGCGCAGCAGTCGCCTTTGCCTCGCTGAGGCCGTTCGACGCTGGCACGAGCTTCGCAAAGAATGGCCGACATGGCCTCCGCGGCTCTCATTCTCGCCATCGCGCTCGGGTTCACCCCGGGGCCGGACCTCGCGCCCACCGAGCTCTCGAATCTCCTCTGGGAGCGTGCCCCCGCGCTCGCCGCCGACCGCGCCGTCTTGGGTGCCGCGCGCGCCGACGTCGAGCGTTCCCACTTGCTGCCGAACCCGACGCTCGACGCGGCGTGGAGCACCATCCCCATCGGTCAGACGACCCCGCCGAACTACGCCGACCGCATGTCGCGCATCCCGAACTACTCCCTCGGGGTGAGCGAGCTCATCGAGATCGGCAAGCGCGGTCCGCGCCAGCGCGCCGCCGCCGCCTCCCTCGGTGAAGCGGCCTACAACGTCTACGCCGACCTCGCCGACCACTACTTCGAGGTCCTCACGCGCTTGGGTCAGATAGCCTCGTCGCAGATCCGCTCGAACGATCTCGCCGAGCTCGTGAAGGGCGCCGAGCAGCTCACCCAGCTCCAGCGTGCCCGCGTCAGCAAAGGCGACTCACCGGCGCTCGACGCCGAGCGCGCCGCCCTCGAGGAAGCAAAGCTCCGCAGCGCTTACGAAGAAGAGGTCGCGCAGCTCGCCCAAGCGCTGCGTGACTGCACCACCCTCCTGGGCGACACCTGCCACCCGTTCCCGAGCCTCGACGCCGCGGCGCAGTTCCTCGAGCTGCGCCCGCCGCAAGATGGGCTCGCCGTCACCGAGCGTCCCGACATCAAAGCGGTCGAGAACCGTCAGACCGCCGCGGCGGCCGAGCGCGACCTCGCGGGCAACAAGGTGATCCCCGATCCCACGGTGCGTGTCGGTTACGTCTACGATCAGTTCGTCGTCTCTGGGAATCAGCGCAACAGCCTCTTCGTGGGCGTCTCCATTCCGTTGCCATTCCTCGATCGCGGACAGGCCGACAAGCTCGAGGCCGACACCAAGCAATGGAGCGCCGTCGAGACCCGCGAGCGCCTGCAGGCGCAGGCGGAGACGCGCGCCTTGAAGATCGGTGAAGCACGTGACGTCGCGGTGCTGCGCCGCACCCGCATGCGCGAGAAGACGCTGCCGATGGCGCGCGACATCGTCCGCGATCTCGACCTGGTGATTCAACGCGGTGGCGCGTCGCTGCAGGACTTGCTGATGGCGCGCCGCACGTTGAACGAGCTCCTGGTCGATGCGGCCGAGCTCGATCGCCGAGTCTTCGAGCTCGAAGTCGAGCTCGCACGTGTCCGTGGTTGGGCACCTCCACCCCCTGCCGCCTTGCGCCAGGCCTTGAACAGCTAGCGGAGCACTCTCGATGTCCAGTCTTCCCGCCGAGCATCACCACACCACCCAAACACGCGGCGCGTCGTTGCCGGGGTCCGTCGAACGTATGCCGAAACGTCGTATCGTCATTGGTCTGTCCGTCATCCTGGCCGCGCTCCTCGCCTTGATGCTGATCTTCGCCGAGCGGGAGACGGCGCGTGAGAAGCCCACGCCGACGCTCAACGTCGACGGCGACACCGTCAGCATCTCCGAAGGGGCGCCGCAGTGGGCGTACATCACCCTCAAGACCGCCGCGCTCGCGCCGACCATTCCGCCGCTGCCCGCTCCGGGCCGCGTGGTCTTCGATGCCAAGCGCACCGCCAACGTCGGCGCCCCGCTCGCCGGCCGTGTCGAGACCGTCATGGTGCGCGTCGGTGACACCGTGAAGAAGGGTGAGAAGCTCTTCTCAGTGCGCAGCGCCGCTTTCGCGGACCTCGACCGCGACCTCGGCAGCACCCGCGAGGACGTCGAGGTGAAGAGCCGCCTCTACGAGCGCCAAAAGGAGCTGCTCGAGCTCAAAGCCGTCTCCGAGAAAGACGTGATGGTCGCCGAGAGCGAGCTCAAACAAGCGCAGCTC
>JBDHVB010000389.1:0-2986 GCA_039809465.1 Myxococcota bacterium | reverse complement strand
CCTGGTCGATGCGCGCTTGCTTCACGGGGCTCATGTGCTCGAGCGTGCGCATGTTGTGCAGGCGGTCGGCGAGCTTCACGAGGACGACGCGGATGTCCTTGGCCATCGCCACCAGCATCTTGCGGAAGTTCTCAGCCTGCTTGTGCTGGTCGTTGTCGAAGTGGATCTGCGAGAGCTTGGTGACGCCGTCGACGAGGGTCGCGGTCTCGGCACCGAACATCGTCTTGATGTCGTCGAGGGTGGCGAGCGTATCTTCGACCGTGTCGTGCAAGAGGCCGGTGGCGATGCTCGCCTCGTCGAGGCGCAGCTGCGTGAGGATGTAGGCGACCTCGAGCGGATGCACGAGATACGGCTCTCCGCTTTTGCGGAGCTGACCGGCGTGCACTTTCGCGGAGTACATGTAGGCGCGCTGGATGAGGCCGAGGTCGGGCGCGGGGTGATAGCCCTGAACCGATTCGATGAGGTCGTCGAAGCGGCGCGTGATCATCTTCTTGGCCGGCGAGTCTCCGGCCTGGGAGCCCTGCGTGCGCTCCACTCCCATGGGCTCCGGTTTGGGAGCCTCACGTTCCGTGGGCGTCCCGCTCGTCGTAGGCGTGCTCGTCATCCTCGTCCCCCGGCGGTCACCATGACGGCCGGATTCTCACCATTCGTAGTCGTGTTTGCTTCCCCACTCTTCACCAACGCCCAGCGATAAACAACAGGTGCGACCAGCTCATTGAGGGCAATGACTCCCAGGGTCAGCGCGCTCGCCGCGGCCCCGAATGTCGGGAAAGTCCGGGCAACGAGGTGCGAGAGCGCCAAGGCGAGCCCCGCCTGCGGTAATAAGCCATACGGCACGAAACGCCCAACCTGTGGCGTGGAACCGGCAAATCGCGCCCCGAGACGCCCGCCCGCAAGCAAGCCGGCGGCCCGAACCAGGGCAAAGACCGGCGCCAACCACCCGACCGTCTTGAGCGCGTCGAGATGCAGCGACGCCCCAGCGACCGCGAAGAACAGCACGTAAATTGGCAATCCCGCGCCCGCAATCACCTCGTGAAGCTTGGCCCCCTGATCGGACAAGTTGCGCACGATGAGGCCGGCGGACAATGCGAGGAGCAGCGGATTCAACCCCAAGCGCTGGCCGACCTCGGCGATGACGAAGGCCATGAGCATCACGAAGAGCGCGGAGCTATCGGGGACGCGGCGCAAGACGACCGCGAGCAGCAAGCCCAGCACGCCCCCTAGCCCGAGCGAGCCGAAGATGGCCCACGAGATGGTCGCGGTGGTCTCGAGCACCGAGCCACCGCCGCCCAAGGTTGCGTTGGCGACGGCCGAGGCGAACGCAAAGAGCACGACCACCGAGAGATCGCCCAGGATGACGCTCGCGTTGACGATGCGGGACACCGGCCCTTCCGCTTTGAGCTCGTCGCGCAGCGCGATGACCACCGCCGGCGAGCGCGCCGACATGACGATCCCCAGCATCACGGCGACGGCGATGCGTGGGCCCAGCGGCAGCTCTTGCATGAACGGCAGCATGTCGCTCGCGAGGAGGAACGCCCCGCCGAGGAGCACGGCGCTGGCGACGAGCGCCGCGTAGCTGATCGACAGAACACTCCGCAGGAGCGGACGCATGCTCTTGATCTCGAGCTCCGCGCCAGCGGACAATGCGATGAGCGCGATGGCCATGCCGCTCACCACGTCGAGACCTTCGAGCATCTCGCGGGACACGAGGTCCATGACCGGCGGCCCGACGATGATGCCGGTGAGCAGATAACCCGTGAGCTTCGGCAGGCTCACCGCTTTCACGTAGCCGCCCACGAAGAAGGCGGCGAGCAGCAGGTAGCCGAAGGCGAGCGTCGTCCCCGTGCTGACCACGTCCATGCTGGCGCTGAACGAGCGCATGGCGTGCGTAATCGCGGTCAATACGAGGAGGAGGAGGACGCTCACATGGCCCCCACGCGCACGAAGAGCCGCCGCCCCGCCTGCAGGATGATCTCGGTCAACAGCGCGCCGCCGACGACCGCCGAGGAGACGAGCGCGATGGAGCCGCCGCGGTAGAGCAGTTGGCCGCTGACCGCGATAGCGATGGCGATGGGCCCCATCGGCGCCAACGCGAGCGCCTTGCGCAGCTCGAGGTTCTCACCGCGCCAGGTGAGGCGCGCGCCCAAGTACTTACCGCCGAGCCGCATCGCCGCGAAGAGCACGGCGAGCGCCCAGCTGCGCCAATCGCCGACGTTCCAGATGGCGCCGACCACGAAGAGAAACAGCAGGTAAATGGGCCGCTCGAAGCGCTTCAAGGTGGGCTGCAGCTGCTCCTTCAGGGAGCCGGGCAAGTTCGCGACCATCACGCCGCACACGAAGGCCACCACCACGGGCGACAACGACAGATACGCCGCCGCCCCGCCCGCGAAGGCGATCGATCCCAAGGTGAGCACGGGGAAATCGACGGCGCCGCTCGTACGCAATAGCAGAGCATAGACGACCGCCCCCAGCACGAAGCCCATGCCGAGCGTGAGGAAGAGCCAGGCGGTGCCCGGCAGCTGCCAGGTCGCGTCACTCGTCGGCCGGAAGTACGCGGCGACGATCATGAGGCCGGCGATGCCCGCGAGCTCCTCGAGCCGCACGAGGCGCCGGCGCGTGGGCTCGGCGTCGGGGCCGTCGGGCGCGGTCATGGCCGCCGCCGTCCCGAGGAGGATGGCGTCGCGCAAGAAGACCGGGTTCTGCAGGAGCTCGCGGCCCACGTTTCCGATGCCGAAGAGCAGCGCGCCGCAGGCCCCAACGACGCAGGCGAACGGCGCGATGGTGAGCGCGACGACCGCGCGCGCCGAGGAGGCGGGGACGTCGGCGAAGAGGCGCGTGTCGAAGCGCACGCCGACGACGAAGCCAATCCACGCGAGAGCAAAGCGCAGGGCGGGCCCGAGCTGGGTGAGCACCGCGTCGGAGACGATGCCGACGCTCGGCAGGCGCGCGATGACGCCCAGGATGACGAACGGAAAGCCGGCCGTGA
>JBDHVB010000388.1:0-2990 GCA_039809465.1 Myxococcota bacterium | reverse complement strand
TTTGATGACATTCTGCGTGAACAGGAGGCCTTCCGGGATCTCTTTGGCATCGTTTGAAAATGAGGGGATGATTCAGGATTCCGCCGTTAACTATCCCACTGTCGGCGGATTGAGCGCCACAAGAAGCACTGATTCCACGCTCGGGACCCTGACCCTCGACGCGTGGGGGTATCCCGTCGTCGCCTGGGTCGAGGACTATAGACACATCGCCACTGCGCATTGGGATGGCGTGCAATGGAATCGCTCGGTGACTGGCAATGGTTTGGCCAGTGGAAGCGCGAACGTCTCCAATCTCTCGATTGGAATTCTCGATAACCATGACAGGATCCTCGTATGGCAAGAAGGGACCGGAGCAACCGCGTTAGTTCGAGCCAAGAGAAATTCGTCACTCCTCGGCGGCATCGAGCCAACATCAGAGCCTGGCGCGCTCAATCCGTCGCTGGCCATACACGGAAATCGTGTCACGATCGCATGGGAGAAAGATGGCGAGATCCTTCTTCGCCAATGGGAGCATGATTGGCTCGCCGATGGTCCTACAGCGGCAACGGGCGGTGGTGTCAGCAGTACGCCAACGCCATCTCGACGACCGGCCGTGATAACAGACACGCTAGGACGGCCGCTGGTAGCATGGAACGAGGCCATCTCAGGGCAAACCTACATCTTCGCCCGGCTTTGGAACGGGACGTCGTGGGTATCCGCCGGCGCGAACGGAACCACTGTTCCAGGAATCTTCGAGGTTGGAGGCGCGGAGTCTACGCTAGTGGCCAGGGCCAAAGGCAGTTTCGGCTGCATTGGTTACTCCACTCGTATTCGTTGCGCGTCCTTCTAATGCCGCGACCGCTCCTTGGTCTTGCCCACGACAAGAGAAGCGAATACCCGAGGCGTCGGCTGACCGCTGCCGCGTACTTTTACGTACGCGCCGAGGCGTTTTTCGCCGCGGATTTTTTTACAAGGCGCGCCGCATGGGCGAGGTTCTTCGTGGAGGAATCCGCCATGTCGTCTGCCCTGCGCTATCTCGCCGAAGACAGCTCCTCTCCGACTCCAGTGCTCGAGCTTCCAATCACGGCTCCCTACACGGGCGCGGGCAACCGGCGCTTCGTGCCGCGTGCTCAAGCGGGCTTCAGCGTCGAGGTGGACGGTGAGCGCTCGACCGGCATCGACATCTCGTTCGGCGGCTGCATGTGCGTCGCCGCGCCGGTGTGGCCGGGCAACGAGATCGACGTCGTGGTGAAGCTCGACGGTGAGGACGACGCCATCGCCACCCGCGCCACCGTGGTCGAGCTGGTCACCCAGGGGGACGCCATCGCCATGCGCATCCGCTTCGACGGCCTGAGCAACGCGCGCCGCAAGCAGATCGCGCTGTGGATGGCCCGCCGCGCCCCGAGCGCCGCGCGGGGATAGCACCACCCATCGCCGCGATGTGATACGCAGCCGCGCATGCGACAGCTGCGTGGTCTTTTCCTCCTCACCTTCGCCCTCGCCTGCTCCTCCAGCGGCGGCGACACCCACACGACCACCGGCGACTCCCATGACGCCGGTGACGGCGTGCCCACGGATGACGACGCTGGCGACAGCAGCCCGACCGACGACTCCGAGCCGCCGCCGGACCGTATGCTCTACGTGAGCGGCGCGGCCGGCGTGCAACGCTACCGCTTCAACCAGACCAGCGCGGCGCTGACCCTCGAGAGCACGACTCCCGCCGGCGACAACCCCTCGTTCCTGGTGATCGCGCCGAGCCACCGCACGGTCTACGTCGCCGATGAGGAGGGGCAAAAAGCGCGCGCCTTCACCATGGCCGCCGACGGCGCCTTGAGCCCGCTGGGAGTGACGCGTGAGACGGGCGGCGGCAGCGCCCATATCGGCATCGACAAGAGCGAGAGCCTGCTCTGGGTCGCGAACTACGGTGAAGGCACGGTGCGCACCTTCCCGCTCGAAGCAAACCACGGCATCGGTACGCCATCGCAGACCCTCGATGCCGGCGCCAACGCCCATCAGATCGTCGAAGGGCCGCTGGCGCACATGGTCTATGTGCCCTGCTTGGGCGCGGACTACGTGGCGCAATACACCTTGGCAGGAGGGACGCTCACCGCGCACGGCACGGCGGCGCTGCCCAGCGGCTCCGGCCCACGTCACATCGCCTTCCATCCGACGCGGCCACTTGCATATGTACTTAATGAGCTGAAGTCGACGCTCGTGGTGTTCGACATCGGCGGCGACGGCGCGCTCGGCAACGCGCGCCCGCCGGTGAGCACGTTGCCCGCGGGCTTCACGGACACCAACAGCACCGCCGAGGTGCAGGTCGCGCCCAGCGGCAACTTCGTCTACATCTCGAACCGCGGCCGCGACAGCATCGCCATCTTCAGCATCGCCGCCGACGGCTCGGTCACGCGCATCGCCGACGAGAGCACACGCGGCGGCCACCCGCGCCACTTTTCCATCGATCCCACCGGCAAATGGCTGTTCGTCGCGAACCGCGATAGCGACAACGTCGCCATCTTCAGCATCGACACGACGAGCGGCCTACTCACCCACCGAACGACCACCGCCGTGGGAGACGCGCCGCAGTTCGTCGTCATGATGCCTTAGGGCCATGCCGTTTACTTGAGCGGCCCCTTTCGAGCCGGCGCGGGTGCTCAGGGGCTTGCGCCTGGAATTGCTTCCGATGCGCTTGTTCCAGAACGAGCTGCCGAGAACGGAAGCTCGAAAGTCTCCGGGCGCGCCAAGTCATCGTGTCCTTTATTGCGGCCTTGGTTGTGGGCGCGGCAAAGCCAGCGCATCCGACTCGCTTGGGTCTTTCCCGTCTTGGCGTAGCCATCCATGTGGTCTGCTTCGAGCCACGCCGTCGCTTTGCAGCGCGTACCGTCCTTGGCGCAGTAAGCGCACTGCACCCCATCCCGCTCGCTGATTTCCCGGCGCATCGCCCGCGTCGCTGAGCGCGCCGTGGTGACGACCTCGGCAGCAGCTTCGCTAATCGTCGCGTCGCTTGCGAG
>JBDHVB010000387.1:0-3018 GCA_039809465.1 Myxococcota bacterium | reverse complement strand
GGAGGGAACCTCGGCGAGGTCGTCATACGATAGCGTGACCTTGGTGGCATGCGATTCGCCGTCAATTCGGGAGATTACGTCGACCACCTTGCCAACGCCGAAGCCGGCTAGTTTCCCGAGCCCTTTTCTGCCCATGAGCGGCCGGCCGCCTGGAGTGCGACCGTTGGCTTGGGGCTCTACTTTCCGACGCCGGCGGCCCGCGATGAGAAACTTCTTCGCCAGGTCGTCTCGCGACATTCCGTGACCGCGGTCCTCAATCTCGATAGTGAGGTCGCTGGGCAACGTCCGTCGCGCCAGTGCCTCGAGCTCATTCTGCCTACCTTGCTTCGCGGCGGCCGATTTCTGCTGCTGGTAGGTCCTTTTTATCTCTGCACGCGCGGCCTTGATCTTCTCGACGTCGATACGGACGTCGACCCATCTCGAGTCCGCGTCGTATGCGTTGGCGATGAATTCGGCCAGCACGCGCGGGAGGCTTGTGTACAGGTTGAGACCGAGGTCCTCGACTATGTGTGAGGCGACCTTGAACTTCAGCTGCTCATTCGATGCCATGTTGGTCGACCCTATCACGGCCCTCTGGAGCTGGAGCGGCTACGCGACCAATGACCGCCGCTGAATGCGGCGCCCCCGAGCGCCCCGCGCCGGCGCCCCCATGGTGGCCGCGAATGTGGAAACCGAAGAAGGGCGGCGTCAGCACCAAATATGAGTCAAGCCAAGTTCTGCGGTGCTGTCGCCGAGCCGCGGGCGAGGCCACCTGGACCACCGATCTCAACGCCGAGAGCTCGCCGCCGGCAACGCCACCACGTTGCCCGAGCGGGCCAGCCTGCGCGCCTCCAGTTCCTTCGCCAGCTGCGCCACCACCGCCCACTGGCCTGCCTCCGCCGCCAACGTGAGCGCGTGCGCCAGCGCCGCCTCGGCGTCCTCGAACGGCGCGCCACCCTTGGAGTCGGTGATCACCTTCGAGCGCTTCGAGCTGGCAGCATCTGCCACCGGATCCATTGCATCTGCCGCGCCGCTCGGCGAGATTCCCGCAGACGCGATGGAGGCGGAGATCACCTCTGCGGCGCCCTCGAGCACCTCACTTTCGACGCGCGCCTTTTGATCCCCAAGCCGATCCCCAGCGTCCGCGTCCGGCACCAATCTCGCGCCTTCTTCGCTCACGCTGTGCGAGTCATCGGCAGACACCTCGGAGACACTCGCATGCGATGAGCCTTCAACTCCCTCCTCCGGCACCCCAAAAGCCCTGGTTTCCAGGGCTTTCGTCGTTTGTGGGGAAGAAACTCCACCTCCGAACGGTAGCGGCGCGAACGGCTCGCCGAGGCTGCCACCGGTGAGGTCTTCGGCCTCCTTCACGTAGCCCATGGTGGTGTTCATGTCGTCATGCCCGGCGCGGCGCTGCATGTGCTGGATCGGCACGCCGGCGAGGGCAAGCCAGGTGAGTCCCGTGTCGCGCAGCGAGCGGAAGCCCACCGGCATCTCCCCCATCTCGGCGTCGGACGCGAGGTGCTCGTGCAGCCGCTTCATCGCGACCATCCGCGTGAACCGGCCCTCTTGGCGAACCGCCAGATCGACCGCGCCCATGCCGCCACTCGCGACGCGCCACAGCGGCGTGTAGAGCGGCGAGCTCCGCATGGGCAAAGGCACACTCATGGGTCACTCTGAGAGTAGCGAATGTCAGCGTTCTCTCGCCCCCTTCATCTGCTCTGTTTGCGGACAAAGCGTAGCCCCATCTCCGTACCGGTGTCGCGCTCGAGCATCGTCACGTGCGCGCAGCGGTGACGTCGATCGCGAAGCGCGCGCAAGATAGATGTATTCTACAAACGAATTCGCTTCTTCAGCGCGGCGAGCTCGTCTTCGATGTCGGGTGAGGTGCCCTTGCCGTCGGCGTCTTTGTTCAAGCCGTACTCGAGGTCGCGGAATTTCGCCTCGAGATCCTGCTTCTGTGGACCGCCGAGGGCCTGCTCGATCTCCGCCATCGCCAGCGCCTCTTGCTCGCGACCTTCGATCTTGTCCTCCATCGCCTTGAAGTTGGCGAACGCGCTGGAGCCGCCACGGCTGCCGAGCTCCTCGGTGCCGGCGCGCGCCTGCTGCGCGCGTGCGGCGATGCTGCCCTTGCGCATCTTCAGCTCGTCGAGCTTCTTCTCCATGCGATCCAGCTCGGCCTTCATCGACAACGCGACGTCGCGCTGCTCGAGGCGCGCTTTGACCGCGGCGTCGGCCTCTTCACGCGCGCGCTTCTTTTGTTTGAGTGCCTCGCGCGCGAGCGCCTCGTCGTCGGTCTTGAGCGCGAGCTCGGCGCGCTTCTCCCAGGTGGCCACCTCGGCCTCGAGATCGTCGGCCTTCTTGCGCAGCTGCTTCTCGGCGGCGACCGCGGTGACCACGTCTTGGCGACCGCGTTTGAGCTGCTCGCCCATCTCTTCGAGGTTCAGCTCGAGCAGCTTGGCGTCGTCCTCAGCCTTGTCCAGCAGTGAGTTCATGTTGCTGGTGATGACCCGGCCCATCCGATCGAAAATGCCCATGCTTGCTCCTGCTCGACGACGCCAGCCACCGCGGCCGCGCCAAGAGTCTACCAGACACTCACGAGAGCGCGCTATCCTCGGCCACGCGCGCGGCGCACCGGCGCCAGCAAGAGGACGATCATGGCCGTATGCAAAGAATGTGAAGACGAAGTCGACAGCTTGGTCAGCGTGAAGATCGACGGCAAGACCAAGAAGCTCAGCGAAGACTGCGCGGATCGCGCGCGTGAGGCGGCCGAGGTCGCCGAAGCCAGCGGCTCGGCGGTGCAGCAGATGATGGGCTTCAAAGGGCGCCGCTAGCGCCGATCTCACGATCGAGTCGCGCCAACGCTTCGTCCACCAAATCCGCGTCGAGCGTGGCGCGGTGTTGCACGAGCGCGTCGCGGAGCTCCGGCCGCGCGCTGCGTCCCGCCGCCACCGTCGCCAACGTGCGCGTGTCGGCGCCGCCGCTCGCCACCGCCTTCACCAGCGCCGCGATCGCGCGCGCGTCGCCCATCCGCGCCAA
>JBDHVB010000386.1:0-3089 GCA_039809465.1 Myxococcota bacterium | reverse complement strand
TGTGAGAGAACCCGGACCGAGGCCCGAGAGACCGCCGATGGATTCGATCTACACGGACGCATTCCCGCTCAAGAAGCTACGCATACTCATCGACCGAGGCATTTTTGCTGTGCCTGAGTTGCAGCGCGAGTTCGTCTGGAATGCGCGAAAGGCGTGCGACCTGCTGGACAGCATCTACCGCAACTACCCCATCGGCACGATCCTCGTCTGGAAAACTGGAAGACGAAATGAGGGGCAACTTCGGAAGCAGTTGCACATTCTTCCGCATTTCAATTCCGCCAATCGCGACATCTACTTCCTGATCGACGGCCAGCAGCGTCTCTCTGTGTTGTGGCATTTCCTCCGCGGAGAGGCGGCTACAGTGAGAAATGCAGATGGCAAGGTCGTGGACTTCGGGCGTGTCTATTTCAACGCCGGTGCAGAAGACGGAGGCACTCCATTCGTGTACCGAACGCGCCCGACCGGCGAGCTAGCGAAGCAGCTCGTACCGGTCGTAGATCTGCTGTCGAGCAGCTGGCGTCACCGCGTTCGCGATCATGGCGTGCGCGCGCTTCGTCGTGTCGAGGAGTGTCGCCGCCAGCTCTTGAACTACGAAGCCCTGTTTGTCTTCTGCGAAACAAATGAGCTCACGCGTGTGCGCGAGACTTTCGTGCGCATCAATTCCCTCGGTATGCGAATTGGAGCCGCAGATCGTGCCTTCGCCCGCGCCTCGAAATTCAATATGCGGGGCCTCATTCGGGAGGCGCAAAGCCGTCTGGAGCACGGATTCGATCGTGTCTCGCGCGAGACAATCCTCCAGACGACCGCGCTTGCTCTTGGCGTCCGCGATGTTGGCGAGCGCGCCATCGACGCCATGATATCCCATCTCGAAGAAGAGCCACAGGAGCGAGTGCGTTTCGATCGGATGTGGCCGGTGCTTCGCGAAGCGTTTGGCATGGCTGTCGACTTCGCGGTCTACGAGTTGGGTGTACCGAATTTCGACTTTCTCCCTTCGCAGCCCATGCTTGGGACGCTAGCCCTGTTCTTCTTCTACAACCAGAATGCGCGACCTTCGAAGGCCGCAAAGCGCCGCCTTCAGAAATGGTTTTGGGCGACAGCGGTTGGTGCTCGCTATACCGGACGTGGCCATCGCACGAACCTTTTGGCGGATGCCGCGTTCGTTGAGCGACTCGCAAGGAACCCGAAGGCCCACGCTGCATTTCGAGTGGCCGTCCCGATGTTCGTGCTCGCAAACACGGAGTATGGTCGCCCAGGTTCTCTAAGCAACGCCTTCTTCTGCTTGTTGCGCCAACAACAGCCACGATACCTCGAAGACGGCGCGGCGATTCCGCTGGGCGAGATTTCATCGCGGCGGAATAGGAGCGACAAACACCATGTCTTCCCGCGCGCGCTTTTGCGCCGCTACGGCTTCGGACCCGAGCGCTTCAACAGTCTACTCAACATCTGCTTTCTGGTCGCACGTGAGAATCAAGCCATTGGCCACCGCGCACCTCGCTCATACTTCGAGGACGTGCCCAGAAGTAGGCGCGCGCGAAACATCGCGCTTCGCAGCCATCTGATTCCGGATACACCCGACGCAGGCATCTGGGATCGCAGCGTCAGGCGAGGCTTCAATACCTTCCTTCAAGAACGTGGCCGTCTTGTGGCGCGAGAGCTCGAGCGCCGCGCGGGAATGCGCCTGTTTGAGCGCAAGTGAGACAATCGACCACTCAGCAATGGGAGAGAGTGAATCGTGACCAATGTGGACATCGACAACGAACCCTTTGAGCTCGATAGCCAGCAGGTCGAGATCCTCGGGCGAAATCGTATCAAGGCCGCACTCATTGAAGCTGGGCTAGAGGTCGCTACGCCCGAGCGTGACAACGGCATTGATCTCATCGCCTATCGCTGGTCGACGTCAGGCCTCTTCAGCGCACGGCCAGTTCAGATCAAGGCCGCGAGCGGTTTCGCGTTCGGCATCGATCGCAAATACGAGCGCATCCCGGGGCTCATCATGGCGTTCATCATGGGAGCCCGCCGAGAGACCTACACCATCTACGCTATGAGGTATTCGGATCTCTTGGCGATCGCGACACAACGGGGTTGGACCGAGACCGCCTCGTGGACAGCGGGGGACAAGTACGTGCTAACGCGCGCAAGCGCGGAGCTTGATGATGCGCTGCGGCCCTTCGTGGCGACGCCGCGAACGTGGCCGCGTTTCTTCGAGCACTAACCTGCGTTCCCACCTCATGCCTAATGAGAAGGATGCCGCACCTGTATCGCTCAGAGACGCGATGGCGGACCTATCAAGCTGTACCGGCTCCGCGCGCTTGAGCGTCGCAATGATCGCGCCCAGCGACCGCCCAACGTTTACGGCAACCTCACGGTGGCTGCGTGCGAGCTGCCACTTCTGCCGCAGAATCTCTCGTGTCTTTCGCATGGCATTCGCTCCGTCGACATCGCTCCTCCTCGTGGAGGCGCTCGCCGCGAGCTGCGTTCACCATACGCCGATCTAGCTGTTCACGATCGGCCGAAACTCGCAAGCAAGTGCTCATTGAGCCTGAACTGCGCGTCGACCCACAGGTCTTGCTGGGGAACCAGAACAACACGCGATTGGACACGTATTGGCCACAAAAGCAAAAACGCGGACCCACTGCCAATGCAGCAAGTCCGCGTTTTCTTTTAGGTAGCGGGGCCTGGATTTGAACCAGGGACCTTCGGGTTATGAGCCCGACGAGCTACCAGGCTGCTCCACCCCGCAACGAAGTGGCGCCTTACTAGTCAACGGCTGGAAGCGAGTCAAGCGTGGTGTCGTGTGAGGGGTGAAAACTTTTAGAATTTTAGGGTGGCGCTGCCGAAGGTGGCGCCGTCGCCCCAGACTGAGGCGCGTACGGTGAGGCGTTGGCCGTGGGCATTTTGCACGTCGAGAAGCGGGACGTCGACGAAGCCGATGTCGCGGGGGTCGGCGTTTAGGTCGATGAACATCTCCTTCGGCACTGATGAGAGCATGCCGATGTATGCGGCGGCTAACGTTGGGGCGCCGAAGCGCTCGGAGATCTCGGACCATGTTTTGATGCCGACGCCGTGTGAGAAGCGGTTGGCGGGATCCC
>JBDHVB010000385.1:0-3089 GCA_039809465.1 Myxococcota bacterium | reverse complement strand
CGCGAAGGCAACCCGACCACCGAGGGCGCGTACGACATCGTGATGGGTGTCGTCTCGATCCCCATCCCGAGCTTCCAACTCAACCAGGGCGAGCGCGCGAGGGCACGCGCCGATGTGACGGTCGCGGAGGCCGAGCTGGACGCGTCGCGACGCTTGCTCGACGGCCAGATCGCCGAAGCCCGCAGCGAGGTCGTCGCGGCCGCCGCCCGCACGCGCGCCTACGGGACGGAGATCCTCCCGCGCTTCGAGGAGAACCTTACGTTGCTGCGCCGCTCGTTCGAGCTGGGCGAGATCGACATCCTCGCGCTCTCCACGGGGCGCGAACGCTTCCTGCGCATCCAGAGCGACGCGCTCGGCGCGCAGCAGGACTACTTCGTCGCGTTGGCCGGACTCGAGCGGGTCGTCGGCGTCGACCTTTGGCGCGATGACCACCACGAGGAGAGCACCCCATGAACCGCATGCTTCTGACTTCCTTCCTAGTCGCTTTGCTGACTTCAGCCTGCAACAAGGGCGGCAGCGCTGGCGATCACGCAGAGGAAGGTGGGCACGCCGACGAGGGTCACGCCGAAGAGGCCGGCCATGGCGAAGGCGAGCATGAGAACGAGGTGCATCTCTCGGCGGAGGCGCTCGAGCGTGCAGGCATCCGTGTCGCTGCCGCTGAGCGGCGCGCGCTGACGGGCGGCGTCGCCATCCCAGCCGAAGTGCAGTTCGAGCCAAGCAGCACGGCGCACGTCGGCCCGCTGGTGCCCGGCCGCATTACCCGCGTCTCGGTAGCGCTGGGCGATCGAGTGCGCCGCGGTCAGCTCCTCGGCGTCGTCGCGTCCAGCGACGTGTCGACGGCCCGCTCGCGGCTGGACCAGGCGCGCGCGAGACTCGCCGCCGCCGAGTCCACGCTGCGACGCCAGCAGCAGCTCTCGACCGAGGGCATCGGCGCGCAACGATCGCTCATCGATGCCGAAGCGCAGGTAGGCGAGCTACGCGCCGAGGTCGAAGGGCTGCGGCGTCAGCTCTCGGTGTTCGGCTCGGGGAGCGCGGGTGAGCTCGCGTTGACGGCACCAATCGACGGTGTCGTGGTCGCGGTGCATGGGACGCTGGGTGAGACCGCGACACCTGACCAGCCCGCGTTCATCATCACCGATCCCACGAAGGTCTGGGTGCGCGGCAATGTCCCGGAGCTCGAGCTGGCTCGCGTCCAAGCGGGCTCGGCCGCAGTCGTTCGCCTCCACGCGTTTCCCGACGTCACGATGCCCGGCACCATCACATACGTCGCGCCCGCTCTCGATGAGCGCACGCGCTCGCTGCCCGTTCGCGTGACGCTTCAGGCTCCCGACGCCCGTCTTCGCAGCGGTCTCTTCGGGAGCATCGAGCTGGTCGGCGGAAGCGCGGACGAGCGCGTGCTCGTTGTCCCGGCCGACGCGGTGGCGACCCTCGATGGCCAGACGGTGGTGTTCGTCCCCGCCGACGAACCGAACAGCTTCCGCCCTCAGCCTGTCGCGCTCGGCCGTCGCGCAGGCGGCTTCTTCGAGGTGCGATCGGGCCTGGATGAGGGTGCGCGCCTCGCCGTCAGCGGCGCCTTCACGCTGAAGAGCGCGCTGCGCAGCGGCGAGCTCTCCGAAGGCCACGAGCACTGAGGGACACGCCATGAAGAAGCTCCTCGAACTTTGCCTAAAGTGGCGCCTCCTCGTCTTCGCCTTCGTCGTCATCGTCGCGGCCGTGGGCGTGCGCAGCGCACAGCAACTGCCCATCGACGCCGTCCCCGACATCACCAACGTCCAAGTGCAGGTGCTGACGAACGTGCCGGCGCTCGGTCCGGTCGACGTCGAGCGCACCATTACGTTCCCCGTCGAGTCTTCGATGAGCGGACTCCCCGGCGTCGAGGAGATCCGCAGCGTCTCGCGCTTCGGGCTCTCGGCGGTGACGATCGTCTTCGAGGAAGGAACGGATCTCCTCCGCGCGCGGCAGCTCATCTCCGAGCGCCTCGTCCAAGCGCGCGAACGGCTCCCGACAGGCGCTTCACCGGAGCTCGGCCCGCTCAGCTCGGGCCTGGGGGAGATCTTCCAGTTCGAGGTGCGCGCCGACAACATGTGCGCCACCGGTCAGCCCGACACCGAGCAGTGCTACACGCCGATGGAGCTGCGCTCGGTGCTCGATTGGTTCGTGGCCTACGAGCTGCGCTCCGTGCCCGGCGTCGTCGAGGTCAACTCGTTCGGCGGCGAGCTGAAGACCTATGAGGTCGAGGTTCTGCCGGACCGCCTGCGCGCGCTGGACGTCTCGCTCAACGACCTCTTCGAGGCGATCGAACGCAACAACGCCACGGCGGGCGGCGGCTACCTCGTTCGCTCCGGCGAGCAGCTCCTCGTGCGGGGCGAGGGTCGCATCCAGAGCCTCGACGAGATCGGCGACGTGCTGATCGAGACGCGCGAGGACGGCGTGCCCGTGCGCGTGCGCGATGTCGCTCGTGTTCACCTGGCGCCGCTCATTCGCCAGGGCGCCGTCACGCGCGACGGTCGCGGCGAGGTGGTGACCGGCATCGTGATGATGCTCGTCGGGGCCAATGGCCGTGAGGTTGTCGAGAACGTGAAGGCAAAGATCACCCAGATCGCGCCCTCGCTGCCGCCGGGTGTTCGCATCGACGTCTTCTATGACCGCGCAGAGCTGGTGAACCGCACCATCCACACCGTCGCGAAGAACCTCGCCGAGGGTGCGCTGTTCGTCATCGCGGTGCTGTTCCTGCTCCTCGGCAGCATCCGCGGCGGGCTCATCGTCGCCGCAGCCATCCCTTTCGCGATGTTGGTGGCGTTCACCGCCATGAAGGCCCTCGGGCTCTCGGGCAACCTCATGAGCCTCGGAGCGATCGACTTCGGCATCGTCGTCGACGGCTCCATCATCGTCGTCGAGAACGCCGTCGTTCATCTGGCGGCAGCCGCGCGCGGTCACAAGCGTCCGATGACCTACGGCGAGGCCGCGGACGTGGTCCTCAACTCCACGCTCGACGTACGCAAGGCCGCCCTGTTCGGCGAGGCGATCATCGTCATCGTCTACATCCCGATCCTCACCCTCGCGGGCATCGAGGGGAAGATGTTCAAGCC
>JBDHVB010000384.1:0-3102 GCA_039809465.1 Myxococcota bacterium | reverse complement strand
GATCCAGCCCGAGCGATACGCAATTTCCTCGAGGCACGCGATCTTGAGACCTTGCCGATGCTCGACGACACGGACGAAGTCAGTCGCCTCGACCATGCTCTCGTTGGTGCCCGTGTCGAGCCACGCGAAGCCGCGGCCGAGGCGCTCGACGCGAAGCTTCTTCTCCTCGAGATAGATGCGGTTCAGGTCGGTGATCTCGAGCTCACCGCGCCTCGATGGCTTCAGATCCTTGGCGAGCGCCGTGACGTTCGCATCGTAGAAGTACAAGCCAGTCACCGCCCAGTTCGAGCGTGGCTGCTGCGGCTTCTCTTCGATGGCGTCCGGCACGCCGTTGGCGTCGAAGCTGACAACGCCATAGCGTTCCGGGTCCCGCACCCAGTAGCCGAACACGGTGGCGCCGTCGCTCGTCTGTTTGGCTGCGTCGCGGAGCATCTTGGGCATGCCGTGGCCGTGGTAGATGTTGTCGCCGAGGATGAGCGCGCTCGGCTGGCCGGCGACGAAGTCCGCGCCGATGATGAACGCTTCGGCGAGACCATTGGGCTTTGGCTGCTGCGCGTACGCGATGCGGATGCCGAACTGACTACCGTCGCCGAGCAAGCGGTGGAATTGGTCGCGGTCGTGCGGGGTCGTGATGACCAGCACGTCGCGAATCCCCGCGAGCATCAACGTCGAGAGCGGGTAGTAGATCATCGGCTTGTCGTAGACCGGCAGGAGTTGCTTGCTCACCGCGATGGTCATCGGAAAGAGACGTGAACCGGTACCGCCTGCGAGAATGATTCCCTTCACTGGAGCTCCTTCAGAAGCGCGGTAATGCACCGCTCGAGCGGACCGTCGAAGTCGTGCTGATGAATGCCGAAACGCTCCGCGAGCTTGGTTCCGTCCAAGCGCGAGTTCTTGGGGCGCACGGCGGCCGTCGGGTACTCGTGCGTGGCGATCGGCGTCACTTGGGGTGACGTGTAGCCATGGCGCGCGGCGGCCGCGAAAATGGCCTCCGCGAAAGCGTGCCAGCTTAGCGCCCGGCCACCGGCGTAGTGATACGTGCCGTATGCGCTCGCTTCGGGCTGTTGCAGCAGCGCGAGCAAGGTGCGGCCGAGCTCGAATGCTTCCGTCGGCCGGCCGAGCTGGTCGGCGACGACCTTGAGCTCCGGGCGCTCGCGGCCCACGCGCAGCATCGTCTTCACGAAGTTCGCGCCCGTCGCCGAGTAGACCCAAGACGTGCGGACGATGAAGTGCTTCGGAGCGAGGCGGACGAGCCGCTCGCCGTGTTCCTTCGTCTTTCCGTAGACGCTGAGCGGACGCACCGTGTCCGTTTCGACGTACTCGCGGCCCTCGAGCTCACCGTCGAAGACATAGTCGGTCGACACGTGCAGCAGCGGAATGTCGAGGCGTGTGGCGACCCGAGCCATGGCGCCGGGCGCCAGCGCGTTCACCTTCTCCGCGAGCTCGGGCTCGGACTCCGCCTTGTCCACGGCGGTGTACGCCGCGGCGTTCAGGATGGCGTCTGGCTTGGCTTCGAGTAGTCGTTGCTCGAGCCGCTCGGGCTGCGCGAGGTCGTAGACGTCCATCGCCGCGACGGCGGGCTCCCAGCCCTTGGGCCACTCCGCGCGGAGCAGAGACGAGCCGAGCTGGCCCGTCGACCCGAATAGCAGAGCGCGAGGCATTACTTCTTCGCCAACCCCAACCGCTGACCGGCGTAGCGCGCCTGGATGGCTTCCCACCACCAGCGGTTCTCGAGATACCAGGTCACCGTGTTGCGAAGACCGGTCTCGAAGGTCTCGCGCGGCTTCCAGCCGAGCTCGCGCTCGATCTTGGAGGCGTCGATGGCGTAACGCTTGTCGTGGCCAGGACGATCCTGAACGAAGCGGATCAGGTCCTGGTGCTTGAACGACTTCGGCGCGAGCTCGTCGAGCAAGTCGCAGATCATCTCCACGACTTTGATGTTGGTGACCTCGTTGTGGCCGCCGATGTTGTACTTCTCGCCGTCGGCGCCTTTTTCGAACACCAGCGCGAGCGCGCGCGCGTGATCATCGACATAGAGCCAGTCGCGGACGTTGTCGCCCTTGCCGTAGACCGGCAGCTCCTTGCCGTCGAGTCCGCGTAAGAGGACGAGCGGGATGAGCTTCTCCGGGAAGTGATACGGCCCGTAGTTGTTCGAGCAGTTGGTCATCACCACCGGGAGATGGAAAGTGTGATGCCAGGCGCGCACCAAGTGGTCGGACGACGCCTTGCTCGCCGAGTAGGGCGAGTTCGGGGCGTAGGCGGTCTCCTCGGTGAACTCACCGGTGTCGCCGAGCGAGCCGTACACTTCGTCGGTCGAGACGTGGTGGAAGCGGAAGCCCTTCTTGCCATCGCGGACGTAAGCGTTCGCAACATCGAGCAGCGTGTAGGTGCCCATGACGTTCGTCTTGATGAACTCGCCGGGGCCGTCGATCGAGCGATCGACGTGCGATTCGGCGGCGAGGTGAATGATGCCGTCCGGCTTGTGCTCGCGAAACGCCGCATCGACTGCTCCGCGATCGCAGATGTCCGCTTGAACGAACCGATAACGCGGGTTGTCGGAGATGGTCTTGAGCGAGTCGAGGTTCGCGGCGTAGGTCAGCTTGTCGAAGTTGATGACCTCGTGCTGCGTTTCGTTGATGAGGTGACGGCAGAGCGCCGAGCCGATGAAGCCGGCGCCACCAGTGACGAGAATGCGCATGACCTAGCGGCCCCCTGCTGCGTACGTGAAAAAAGTCGGAGCGTCGGCGAGCTTGGGGTACGTGCGGTCCTTCGCGGACAGCTGCGGCTCGCGCGTGGGCCAAGCGATGCCCAAGGCCGGATCGTTCCAGAAGATGCCGCGCTCGTGCTCGGGCGAGTAGTACGCGTTCACCTTGTAGACGACCTCGGTGTCCGGCTCGAGGGTGCAGAAGCCATGCGCGAAACCGGCCGGTACGTAGATGGCGTTCCATGCCTCGGCGGAGATCTCGGCGATGACGTGCTGTCCGAAGGTCGGAGACCCACGGCGAACGTCGACCGCGACGTCGAGAATGCGCCCGCGTGGCACGCGCACGAGCTTCGCCTGCGCCATCGGCTCGAGCTGCAAATGCAGGCCGCGCACCGTGT
>JBDHVB010000383.1:0-3112 GCA_039809465.1 Myxococcota bacterium | reverse complement strand
GCGGCGAGCCCTGGCGCTACCGGCACCGCGCGCGCTTTCATGCACGCTATGATGGACAATGGCGCATCGGCTATCACGCGCGCTCGTCTCATTCCTTGGTGCCAATCGTCGGGTGTCCGGTCCTGTGGCCCGAGCTCGAGCAGACCGCGCTCGAGCTCGCGGAGTGGCTCGCGCCTCAGCCGAAGTCCCTGGGGCTGCGCGAAGTGGAGCTGGCCTATTCGCGCAAGGACGGAAAGGCGGGCGCGCTCTTCATTGGCGACCGCCCAGTCGTGGGCGCGCCCTTCGACGACGCCGTGTTGGCGTACGATCACGCCGGCGACTTCACGCTGTGTTTCAGCGCGGGCGTATTCACACAGGCGAACCCCGCGATGAACGAGCAGCTGGTCGCCGCGGTCACCGCCAGCATCCGTGGCAAGCGCGTCCTCGAGCTGCACAGCGGCATCGGTAATTTCTCCCTGCCGCTCGCCAAGGCTGGATGCTCGGTGAGAGCGGTCGAGCAGAACCCCGCCTCGGGCGCGCTCGCCGCGCGTAACGCTCGAGGCTTCGACGTCACCCCGGCCGTCGCGAGCGACGCCTCCGCTGTCGCGGACGCCGATGGCTACGACAACATCCTCCTCGACCCACCTCGTGTGGGCGCCAAGGAGGTCGCGGCCAAGCTCGCCCAACGCGGCCCCGGGCGCGTCGTCTACGTGTCATGCGATCCCGCGACGCTCGCCCGCGACTTGCGCCTGCTCGTAGACGGCGGCTATCGCCTCGAGGCCCTCACGACCTTCGACATGTTCCCCCAAACCCCGCACGTCGAGAGCCTGGCGGTCCTGAGCCGATGAAGCGCTACCTCCGTTTTCTCCCCGCGCTCCTCTGGGCGAGCCTCATCTTCACGCTCAGCTCGTTCCCCAAGCTCCCCGAGGTGCCGCTCACCTTCAACGGCGTCGACAAAGCCGCCCACGCCACCTTCTTCGGCATCCTCTGCGCCTTGGTCGTCTTCGGTGTCGGCCATCGCGGCCGGTCCGCGTTGCTCATCGGTGTGCTCGCGACCAGCCTCTACGGTGCCTTCGACGAGGTGCACCAGATGTTCGTCCCCGGCCGCACGCCGGATATCTTGGATTGGCTCGCGGACACGATAGGCGCCGTGGTTGCCGCCATGGTTGTCCGCTTTAGCAGGAGGCGCGCATGATTGCTCCGTATCGAGGTGTGCACCCGCAGCTCGGCAAGAACGTCTTCGTCGCGCCCTCGGCGGACGTCATCGGTAAGGTCGTGCTGGGGGACGAAGCGAGCATCTGGTACGGCTGCGTCCTCCGTGGCGACGTCGGCACCATCACGATTGGCGCCCGCACCAACATCCAAGATCTCTCGGTCGTCCACATCACCGGCGGCGTGACGGACACGGCGGTCGGCGCCGACGTCACCGTGGGCCACCGCGCGATTTTGCACGGCTGCACGGTGCACGACCTCGCGCTCATCGGCATGGGCGCGATCCTGCTCGACGGCTGCGTCATCGAGAGCGAGTGCATCATCGGCGCGGGGTCGCTGGTGAGCCCCGGCACGAGGATTCCTCGGGGCTCCTTGGCGTTGGGGTCGCCGGCGCGCGTGGTGCGGCCCCTCAAGGAGAGCGAGCTCGCCATGCTGCGCAGCTCGGCCGCGCACTACGTGGAGGTCGCGGCGCAGCACGCAGCCGGTGATTGGTCATCGGTGAAGCAAGCAACGGCGCGATAACGCATGCGCGAAGAGCATGGCCACTCCGTCGGTGCGTTGATCTGCGAAGCCATTCGCGGACGACGGCGCTTGGTGTTCGACTATGGCGGCCATCACCGCGTCGTCGAGCCGTACTGCCACGGAACGAGCACGGCAGGCTCCGAAGTGCTCCGCGCCGTACAAATCGCCGGCGGCAGTGCCTCCTCCATCATCGGCACCGGCAAGCTCTGGACCGTGGCCAAGATGCGCAACGTCCGTCTCGATGCGGTGTTCGTGCCAGACGACCCGCTGTATAACCCCAATGACTCCGCCATGGCGGTCATTCACTGCCGCATCTAGGGGAAGCGGCGGTTGTCGCCGGCGATTTCGGGTGTTGACATTCTCCTGAGCCGTGCCCGACCCTCGGAAGTATGCCCAGAAGAACACGCGCTCGCCTCATGCGTGCACTTGGTGTGCTCGTTGCCGGTGTCGTTTTCGCGGCGTGCAGTAGCTCCATCGACGGCACGCCTGCCGATGTGCCGGATCGAGGTGATGCCGACTCCGACCTCCCGCAAGAGGACACGGATCTGGGTGACGCCGGCGACACCGATGCGGGAGACGGGGACCCAAGCGGACCGCGGACCAGCGCGGGTTGCCTCGACGGCGCGGGGTTGTCCGAGGGTGAGCACACCTTCACGCTCGGCGGTCTGACGCGTCGCTACGTGGTTCGTTTGCCCACGGCGTACACTCGCGCGACCTCCTGGCCGCTCGTGCTCGCGCTCCCTGGAAATGGCGGTACGACCAGCTACTGGGATGGGACGACGGGTGTCCGCGACATCCGGAGCGTCCTGCATGACGACGCTGTGCTGATCATCGTCGAGGCAATCGAGCAGCAGTGGCGCGACTACGACCAAGATCCAGCGACATGGCCGGCGCGCATCGACCAAGAGCTCACTTACTTCGAAGAGGTGCTCTCTCAGGCTCGGGGCGCGCTCTGTATCCGTGAGGACGCCATCTTCGCGATGGGCTTCAGCGGTGGCGGCTCGTTTGCCGGATTGCTGGCATGTCACCGCACCGACATCCGCGCCATCGCCGTGGGTGGCTCGGTGGTCTACTTCGACGAGGCGACGTGCGCGGCACACACCGCGGCGTGGGTCGCGGTGAGCGAAGGCGACCTCAATAGCGGACGAACCAGCTATCGCGACATCTTCCGGGAGCACGCCGGCTGCGAGAGCACCTCCACGCCGACCGCGCCGTCGCCGTGTGTGGCCTACGACGGCTGCGACGCGGGCACTCCTGTCCACTATTGCGAACACCCCGGCGGCCACGAATGGCCCGCGTTCGGAAGCGCCGCCATGTGGGGCTTTTTCTCGCGGCTCCTCGAGTAGCTTGCCCCACGCCCACATGCGCTCGCACCGAGTGACGACACCAGCCAGCACCT
>JBDHVB010000382.1:0-3120 GCA_039809465.1 Myxococcota bacterium | reverse complement strand
CCTCGGCGACCACCGCGACGTCCTCGATGGCGATGCGCTCCTCGGCGTGCAACGCCATGGCGGTCTGGAAGTAGGTGCGGGTGCCGGTGACGCGGTGGCCGAAGCGGCGGAAGTAGCGTGGGTCGAGGTGCGCGCGGTGCACGGTGATGAAGATGCGGCGCACGCCGGTGGCGCTGCGGGCGAGGCCGCGGGCGCGCCCGGCGGCGCGCAGGGCCTCGTCGCGGAAGACCCCTTGCTTCATCATGAACTCGTAGAGCGGCCAGTTGGCGATGCGGCCTTCGATGATCTCCGAGAAGATCGAATAGATGGCGACGTCGGTCTCGGCGTCGTCGCCGAACATGGTCTCGACCGCGCCCTTGGGGAGCTTGGCGCGCAGGTCCATGAGCGCGAGGGTCTTGTAGCCCATCTGCTCGCGTAGTCTGCGAAAGCGGCCGGGGCGGACGTTGCGGAGGTTGTCCTTGAAGTAGATGCCGTCGATCTCGACGCCGTCCAAGGCGAACTTCTCGAGGATCTTCTCACGGATCTGCGGCGGCGACGCCGACACGAAGTAAATGGGCCGCACGCCGTTGGGACCGCGGCGCAGTGCACGCAATAGCGGAGTCGCGCCGGGGTAGGTGACCTTGTCCTTCGCGGTCTGGCGGATGGTGCGGACCAGGTCGCCGAACGACTCGAACTTGGTGCGCAGGTACGTCTTGTCGAGATCCCAAACGAAAACGTCGCCCTCGTAGGTCTCGGGGACCACGACGCGAAAATCGGTCGGCACCACCACCATGTCGATGGGCTCGGCCTTCTTCTTACGCTTGGACGCGGGCTTCTTGGCGGGCGTCTCGCTCATGGGCGGCGGCGCTCGAAGCTCCCGACTGCTTCCTCGATTTGCTCGGCGACGCCGCCGCGCACGCCTTTGGCCGCGACCTTCACGGCGTTGGTGATGGCGTGCTCCGACGAGCGGCCGTGCGCCTTGATGATGAGCCGCTTGAAGCCCAGGAAGGGAGCGCCGCCGTACTCGCGGTAGTCGGTGACGCTCTTGAGCTGCGTGAGTCCGCCCGAGAGGAGCGCCATGCCGACGCGCCAGGTGAGCTTCTGCTTGAAGGCCCAGGCGCCGAGGTTCTGCAGCGCTTCGCCCACGCCCTCGGCCATCTTCAGCACGACGTTGCCGACGAAGCCCTCGCAGACGATGACGTCGGCGATGCCGTTGGGGATGTCGGTGCCCTCGACGTTGCCAATGAAGTTGAGCCGCGACTCCTCGCGCAGCAGGCGATGCGCGCGCGTCAGGATCTCGTCGCCTTTACCTTCTTCGCTGCCGACGTTGAGCAGACCGATCGAGGGCTGCGGCACCTTGGAGATGCGGCTCGCGTAGGCGTGGCCCATCATCGCGTAGAAGAGCAGGTCCTCGGAGTCGCAGCGCAGCGAGGCGCCGACGTCGAGGATGAGCGCGAAGCGGTCGTTGCTGAAGGAGCGCTCGCGGGTCGGGTGCACCGCGGCGAGGGCGGCGCGCTTCACGCCAGCGACGCGCGGGATGTGCGTTGCAGCGGACACCACGAGGGCGCCGGTCGAGCCAGCGGACACCAGCGCGTGTGCTTCGCCAGCGGCGACGGCCTGCGAGGCGCGCACCAGGGAGGAGTCGGTCTTCTGGGTGACGGCTTCGCGCGGGTTCTCGCCCATGGCGATGGCCTGCGAGGCTGGCCGCACCGTGATGTTCGCGGGGTCGTGATCGACGCGGTCGAGCTCGGCCTTGATGAGGTCGGGCGCACCGAAGAGCTGCAGCTTGATGTTGGTGCCACGGCTCAACGCCGCGGCGGCGCGCACCGGTTCACGCGGCGCACCATCACCGCCCATGGCATCGAGCGCGATGACGGGGCTGTGGATCTCGCTCACAATTCAGCTAGTAGCGCTCCAACGCCGCGCCACGCAATGCTAAGGTGCGCCGCGATGATCACCGAGGCGCAGGTCGCCGAGCTCTATACGCGCTATGGCCATGCCATTTTCGTGCGCTGTTTGAAGCTCGTGGGCAACGAGGACGAAGCCCGTGATCTGACCCAGGAAACGTTTTTCCAGTTTTTCCGCTCCCGTGGCCGGTTCGAGGGGCGCTCGTCAGCGTTCACATTTCTCTACCGCATTGCGACTAACGTCTCCGTGGACAGGTTGAGACGACGCAAAACCGCCGGAGACCAGCTCTCGACCAGCGTATTGGCCGAAACGCCGGGCTCCGCGGTGGCCCGCGAGGCCGAGCGGAAGATGGCGTTGGAGCGCGATCCGGCAACTTTCGACACGCTTGGCACGCTCGCGAGATTGACGTCGGGCCTCGACGACGAAACTTTGACCATTGCCGTGATGAGCCATGTCGATGGCCTCACCCAGGACGAGATCGCGGAAGCGCTCGATCTGTCACGACGCACGATCGGTAAGAAGTTGAAACGTTTCCTGCAGCACACCCGTGAGAGGGCAGGCATCGAGAAGTTGGAGTGGCCGGTGCGTGACGCGGCAGAGCCAGACGAGGGGCGCAAAGCCCATGGCTGAGATGGCAAACCAGTCGTCACAGACCCCGATCTCCGACGTCATGCTGGCGCGTTACGTCGCTGGCGATCTGCGCGGTGAGCAGCTGGCGCGGGTCGAGCGCGCCATCGACACGACGCCGGGGCTCGCCGAGCGCTTGGAGCGCATGAAGCAAGAGCGCGACAGCTTCCTGCGGAGCGCGCCGCCCGAGCAGTTCGCCCACAAGGTCGTCACCCGTTTGACCGTCGAGCGCCCGGCCGCGTCCGCCAAGTGGAACATCTGGTGGCTGCTGCCGCCGGTGTCCGTGGCGACGGCGCTCCTCTTGGGGGTGGTGTATCAGCACGCGCTCGGTCCGCAGACCTTGGCGCCCGCGAGCGTTCCGACCGACGGAGCCTATCAGCTACCCGAGGATGCCGCGGGTGAGCTCGCCCGCGCCGAGCGCCCCGCGCCAACAGCCGCGGCCCCTGGGGCAGCCGCCGAGGGCGATGCTCCCGCCGAACGGCTCGAGTCTACTAAAGCGGACAGCGCTGTTCCGCGTGAGGAGCCCAAGCTCGCCGAGAAGAGCGCGCGCGCGGTGCGCCCCGCGCGCGAGCAAGCCGAGCCCTTCGCCAAGGACGCATCGCCCAC
>JBDHVB010000381.1:0-3168 GCA_039809465.1 Myxococcota bacterium | reverse complement strand
GAGCGGCCGCAACAGCCGACTGCTGAGAAGCCGACCACGGAGCGGCCGCAACAGCCGACTGCTGAGAAGCCGACCACTGGGCGGCCACAGCAGCCGACTGGTGAGCAACCGGCGACTGGGCGGCCGCAAGGGCAGCCCACTCCCGAACAGCCCGCGACGGGCAGGCCGCAAGGTCAGCCTGCCGAGCCGCGGCCGCAGACACCGGTGCACGGTCATCACCTGCCCGAGAAGCCGAACACCAACTATCCAGCGCGTCAGCCGATGGTCGCGTCGCACAGCGGCAAAACTCCGCTGGGGCAGACAATCGCGTACAAGACGCGCGGGCTGCAGACCGGCGGCAATACGCCGCGCGGGGCGATGCGCGCCAACGCCGAGGCGCCAACCGACCGGCCCGTCACGGGTGATCCCGTGGCCGAGCAGCCCACCGAGCAACCTGGCACCACGCAGACGCGCCCCCAGGGTCCGCAGACGAGCGAGCGCCCAGAGCGCCCGGCCACCGGCGGCGCGGAACGGCCGGTCACGGGCGAAGAGCCCGATCCGCACTATCCTCCCCGTCCGCCACAGCAGACGCCCGTCAAGCTACCGGGTCAGCGCCAGCCGGCCACCGGCAAGGGCCCGCACACGCACAGTGACCGCACCCCGCTCGGTCAAACGACGCTCTCTGGTGCCCAGGCCACCGACGGCTCACGCGCGACACCGCTCGGCCAGACGATCGGCACCGCCCAGGGCCAAGGCACGCCCGCGGCCGGCAGTCCGCCAACGAGTACACCCTCCGGTCCTGCGGCAGGTAGTCAGCCTGGCGGTCCGCGTCCTGGCGCGGGTGGCGCTGTCGGCGGCGGTCCGACTGCCGGACGCCCCACGACCGTGCGCGCGGCGCGCCCTCTCCCCTCCGAAGGCTCGGGCAGCGGCGCCGTCATGTCGCTGCGTGGTGGCGGGGCAGGTCGCCGCACGCGCGCCACCGACGTCACCACTGGCGATCCACCGTTCGTGAACAACGGCGGCGGCTTCGACACGACGACGTCGTGGGACGGCATGCACTTCAACTGGGAAGCCTTCTTCACCCTCTTCCTCTTCAAGTACCAAGAGGACGAGAACGAAGCGCGCCGCATGATGAAAGAGCTGCGCGAGGCCATGCACAAGCTGGCGCAAGAAGGCATCAAGGCCAAGATCGCGCTCGAGAAGATGAACCAAGCGTTCGAGCGCGCGGAGAAGGCGTTCGAGCTCGGTAACGCGCTCAAGGGCGTCATGGACTCCGCGGCGCAAGCGGCTCAGCCGCAGCAGAACGCGGACGGCACGCAGCAGCCGCGGAATGGCCAGCAGCAACAGCCAGGCGCGGGTCAGCAAACGGGCGCGCAGCCGGGCACCACGAACCCCGCGGCCGATGTCGCCGCGGGCCAGACCACTCCGAATGATCCTGGCGCGGGCGCGAGCACGCCAGGCGGCGCCAATCCACAAGGTCCCCAGCCGCAACAGACGACACCCGATGGCCAGACTCCGAGCACACCCACTGGAGATCAGCGGCAGCCAGCCACGGCGAACGGCACGCGCAACGGTCCGAACCGCGGCAACCGCTCTGGCCGCAATGGCAATCAACAGGGCGACGAGCAGCAGGGTCCGAAGATGCCGGGCGCGGGCCTCGTCGGGAACGTCTCCGAGCATCTGCGCGCCGCGATGGAGCGCCTCAACGCCGAGCTCATCTCGTCGGCTCAGCGTGGTGGCTCGGAGGTCGACGCGCGCATCCGCTCGAATTACATGCAGGCGCAGGGCCTCCTGAATCAGATGGTCCAGATTCTCGCCATGTCCCGCTCGAAATGACGTCGGGCGCGCTGGCATCGCCGGGTTCCAACCACGAGCCACGGCCGTCATGAACCACATCGCTCGCCTCATCGAGCAAGCGATGCCCAAACACACGCTGTCCACCTACGAGGCGCGCGCCGAGGCCGCCGTGCGTACGCTATCGCGGATATGCGGCGCGAACGAAGCGCGGGAGCTCGAACGCTATCAGCTGGTGCGCGAGCGGCTCGGGAGGCGCGGCACCACCGAGGCCAACACGAAGAGCCCCGACGCTGTGCTCGACATCGCGCGGCAGATCATGGGCGGGCTGCCAGCGATCATCGAGATGGTGTTGACGCTCGCTGGCGACGGGCCCAAGGGCTTCGCCTATCTCACGCAAGGCAGCGCCAGCGTCACGCTCGTCGATGCGCTCACGCTGCTGCTGCGCGGCACGCTGCAGTTCCACCTCGAGTCCGGCGGCGGCGACGCGCAAGCCGAGCTCACGGCCGACATCTTCCGCGTCGTCTTCCCGAACTTGAATGGCCTCACCGAGTTCTCGGCGATGGCGCAAGGCCTGCTGGTCGGCGTCGTGCCGCGCGGCGATCGCGTCGAGCTCAAGCTCTACTTCAACACCCGCCTCGACACGTCGGTCCCGCACCGCGACAAGGTGATGAAGGTCCTCGCCATGTGCGGCCTCACCGACGAGGCGCACAACGCCCGCACCTACGAAGCCCTCTACCAAACGCACGAGGGCGCCCGCTTCACCGGCCTAGGCATCGACCTCGCCGAAGACGAGGGCCGCGTGAAGATGTACGTGCACACGCCGCGCGACAGCGTGGTCGGCTTCCTCCAAGACATGATCGACCGCGGCATCGCCGAGGGCCAGCTCGAGCACGCAAGCGAGCTGCTGCGCGGCACGGAGTCGTCCGCTTCGTCGCGCGACTGCGAGGTCGCCTTCGCCCTCCGCGGTAGCGGACCAACCACCCTGAAGGTCACCACCTTCTTCCACGGCAAGTCGGTACAACCCGAGCACGGCGAGCAAACGCTCACGCTGCTCGAGCGCTGGGGCTACGACCCCGCGCCGGTCCGGCGACTCTTCACGAGCCTCGACGCGCCCGAAAGCGTGCTGCAACGCTTCCCGCTGCACGGCGTCGGCGTCGAGCTCGGCGACCCCGCGCGCCCCAAGGTGAACGTCTACGTTCAGCCGAACATTTGAGCAGGCACGGTGCCGCGGCGATTTTCTTCGAGCACGCGGGCCGCACGCGCCTCGTCAGAATGAAGCGGCCGGCTCGAGTCGCGAAGTCGTAGGTTGCGTGTCCGTAGGGCCGCGTAGAGCACTTTGCGCTCCCGTCGATCGCGACGGCCTTCGACGATTCTCTCGAGCTGTGGTTTTTT
>JBDHVB010000380.1:0-3196 GCA_039809465.1 Myxococcota bacterium | reverse complement strand
AGACGATGCCCTCGGGGGCGGCGAGTGATTGATAGTTGCCGGCGGCGCCGAGGTTTACGGTCTTGGCGGTCACGACGATGCTCGCCGTGTCCGTTTTAGAGGCCAGGTCGGCGGCCGCGAAGCGGACCACCCGGTCGTTGCCGTAGCTCGTCACCCAGAGATTGCCTTGCGCGTCGAAGGCGAGGCCCGCGGGGGTGCTGAGCTGATCGGCGAACTCGGCGTCGGCGACGGGGAGACCCGATGAGGCGATCTGCGCCGTGGTGAAGCGCAGCACCGAGGCGGGACCGGCGACATAGAGGTTGCCGGCCGTGTCGAAAGCGATGCCGATGATGGCGCCCAGGCCTGCGATAGTGACCTCGGCGGCGGGAGCGGCTTGGGTGAGCAGGGTGTTCGCCGAGAAGCGCATGACGCGCCCTTGCTCGGCGTCGCTCACCCAGATGTGGCCCGCGGCGTCGACGGCGAGCGCGTTGGGCTTGGTGCCCGTGGGCAAGACGATGCGGTCATGGGTTTTCTCCCACCTGGTGGAGAAGCCCTCGTGCGCTTCCTTGAAGACCGCGATGCCGGCGAGCGCGAGGTCGTTGTTGTCGCCGTATTTTGGCACCCAGAGACGGCCGGTACCGTCGTCCGCCAAAGCGTATGTGACAGCGACGGTGGTCGTCTGATCCTTGGTGATCGTGAAGGCTGGAGTCGTGCTCGGCACGAAGTTGCCGATGACGAAGGTGCCGGCGCGGGCGGTGTCGCCGATGAGCGTGTAATCGCCGGGCGGCAGCGTGAAGGGCGCCAAGGAGTCGGGGGCGCCGAGGGTGATTTCGTCACCGTTGGCCTTGCGCGCGCGGAAGGTGGGGCTGCCTCCGCGGATTGGCAGCGTTGCGGTGACGATCAGTGCGCCGGTGCCTTGCGGCGTTTCTTCGCCGGGCCCGTTGTTCTTCTTGTCGTCATCGGAGCAGGCGGTGAGCGCGACGGTGAGGACCGTGGCGAGGGCAAAGAAGGAGGTACGCATTGGGCGCAACAAACCTGGTGAGGTCGGGGACGTCAACCCGGGCTGCCGATAGCCGATAGCCGATGCCCGACCGCTCCCAACTACTCCCGCGCCGTCCGCACCCACTGCTTCTCCGACTTCGACACCCGCGCGAACGTCAGCTTCCACAGCACATAGATCGGCGCATACGCCAGCGCCGTCACCGCCCCAAAGCCGAGCCCCGAGTGCTGCATCCCGCGCACCACATAGATCAGCAAACACCCCCAGCCCACCGCCCAAACATAGAACCCCGGCTGCGGGTACCCCGACAACGCCCACAACGCGCACTCGAGCAGCGTGAACACGAACAGCACGATCCCCAGCGTCGCCAGCGGCGGCACGATGATGTCCATCGCCAGATCCATCAGCATCGCCGACCGCTTCGCCAAAGCGGACGCCAAGAGCGGCCGCACCATGGCGCGCATCTGTGCCCGCCCCGACTCCCAGCGCTTGCGCTGGCTGACCGCGGCCTTGCCTCCGCTGACCATCTCACCCAGCACCCACGCGTCGGTCGCGTAGGCGATGCGCACGCCGTTCTTGCCCAGCAAGATGCCGTACTCGACGTCCTCGACGAGGCCGTACGCCTTGTGCGGCACCTTCGCCAAGAGCGGTACGCTAAAGCACATGCCGTTGCCGCGCAGGCCGCACGACAAGCGCAGGCGCTCACGCCCCAAGGAGCGCGTGCGGTGGAACATGGCGAGCGCCACGGTCATCAGGCGGGTGCGCCACGAGGCCATGGGGTTGCGCACGCCGTACTCCGCTTGAGCGGCCTGCTCGCCCGCGACCAGCAAGCGGTCGAACGAGCGCAGCAGGTTCGCCGACGCCAAGCTGTCGGCGTCGATGACCACGACCGCGTCCCCGAGCTGCTCGGCGGCGACCTTCTCGAAGGCGAGCTCGAGGGCGTAGCCCTTGCCGCGCAGCTCCTTGTTCTGACGCTCCAGCACCATGGCGCCAGCTTCACGCGCCTTCGCGGCCGTCGTGTCGTCGCAGTTGTCCGCGACCACCAGCACCTTGCGTAGCTCGGCGGGATAATCGACCGCGAGAGCGCTCTGCACCGTGGCGCCGATGCCGCCTTCCTCGTTGTGTGCCGGCACGACGATCACGAAGCGGGTCGTCGCCCCGCCATAGATGGGGACCTTGGGCTTCGCCGCGAGCAGCGACAAAAAGCCCAGGTACACGAGCAACGGAACGAAGAAGACACCGACGGCGACCGACGCCCAGATGGCGATGCTCATGAACGCAGACGCGGTTGCTGCTCGCGGATCTCGCCGAGCAACGGCACGCCGACGAAGCGCGGCACTTGCCACGGCTCGACGATGCGGCCCGAGACGATGTCGGCCGCGATAGCGAGCGCGAGGCCCAGGAAGATGGCGGCGATGAAGCCCCCCATGACGATCATCGGCTTCTTCGGCTTCACGGCTTTGCGCGGGAAGACCGGCGGCTGCGTGATGAGGTAGCGGTAGTTGAAGCCGGCGGTCGCGGTCTGCACCTCGATGCGCGCGTCCTCGAGGCGGCGGAACAGCTCGCTCTGGCTGCGCTCGATGCGCTCGTACTCGCCCATCGCTTGATCGAGATCCGGGTTCGGCTGCCTGTCGTTCGACATGGTGACGACCGGGCGCGCGGCGGCCGCGGCGGCGGCTTGGGGCGTCGCGCCCGCGGCGATGAGCATGCGGTTCAACTGCATCGACATGCGCGCCTCTTCGGTGCGCAGGCCCGCGAGCTCCTCGGGCGGCTTCGACTGCAGATCGAGGTTACGCGTGGCGTTGATGACGTCGGGGTGGTTCGGACCCAAGGTGCCGCGCAGCTTGTTCAGGTGATCCTGGGCGCCTTGCACGCGCGAGTGATAGCCCTTTTCTAGGTCTGCTATAGCGGCGCGCTTGACGCGTAGATCTTCCTCGAGCTCGCGTTGCGCCGAGGTGTCCACGGCGCCGGCCCTGGGTTGGGGCCGTGGGCGGTCGGGGGGCTCACGCTGGATGACGCGTGCTCCCGGCGTGCGCATGGCGACCTCGCGGATGCGGTCGGCGGCGCGGTCGAGCGCCGGCTGACCCTCGGTGACCTGACGCTCGAGGATCGCCACGGTCTCGTTGATCTCGGAGAGCTCGCGGTGCTTGCGGCCGTCGAGGAAGCGCTTCTGCGCGGTGTCGAGGATGCGCACGGCCATGCCGGGGTCGTGCCAGT
>JBDHVB010000379.1:0-3285 GCA_039809465.1 Myxococcota bacterium | reverse complement strand
TGATGCGGGGGGCCGAGTCTTTGTCGACGTAGGTGACGAGCTGTTCGAGGTCGTGAAGTGGCACGGCGGTGGACTATCCGCCGGATAGCATGGAGTCAACACGGCCTTGGCGCGGTTGCCCGTGGGCCTTCCAACCTTGGGTTGTCTTGCCGCGCGGGCCATGGTGAAAGCCGCGGGCCGTGCATTTCTGGCTCTCCATCCTACTCGTCGCCGCCCCCACCCAGGAGCGCACCAGCGACCGCTACCTGCGGCAGCTCGACGAGCTCTCGGCGCTCTGGAGCCGCTACGAGTACGAGTACGTCAAGGACGGCCGGGTCGTGGAGCTCGACGAGCGCGGCATCACCACCAGCGAGGCCCAGAGCTACGGCATGCTGCGGGCGGTCTGGCAGCGCGACAAGGACGCCTTCGCGGCTATCTGGAAGTGGACGAAGGACAACCTGCGCACCCGGCGCGACGCTCTCTTCGCGTGGAAGCACGACGGCAGGAGCGTGGTCGATCAGAACAGCGCGAGCGACGCCGACGTCGATATCGCGCTCGCGTTGCTCATCGCCTCGCGCGTCTTCGACGTGAAGGCTTACCGCGGCGAAGCGGTCGCCATCATGGACGACATCTGGCGACAGGAGGTCGTCGTCGCGAACGGCACGCCGTACCTCGCCGCGGGCAACTGGGCGGCGCGCGAGCGCTACGTGACCATTCATGTCGGCTATCTCGCGCCAGCGGCGTACACCGCGTTCGGCGAAGTCGACGGCAAGCACGACTGGGAGGGTCTCGCGCGCTCGAGCTACGCGCTGCTCGACTGGTTGCAACAGCGGACCACCCTGCCGCCCGAGCTCGTCTATCTCGACAAGACCAAGGGCGCGTTGATGCTCGCGAAGCCCGGCGGAAAGGTGGCGGCCTTCGGCTACGACGTGGTGCCGCTCTTCTTCCGCCTCGGCGTCGACGCGCGATGGAACGCGCGCGGCAGCGGCGTGCGCGCGAAGCTCATGGAGTCGGTCGAGGCCATCTACGCGCGCGACGGCAAGATCGCCGAGCGCTACGACACCGACGGCAAGCCGCTCTCGCAGCTCGAAGGCTTGCCGCACTACGCGAGCATCCACGCGTTGGCGCTGCTCGAGAGCCCGGCCTTCGCCGCGAAGCTCGAGCAGGAGAAGGTCGGGCCGCTCTTCGAGAAGGCGCTGCAGAACCGCGACACGCCTTACTATCTGCACAACTGGCTCTGGTTCGACCGCGCCTTTGCGCTGAACCGCGTGGTCCATGGCAACGAGACCTTCCCCTTCCTGCGCCCCTTCGACATGGAAGGATTCCTCGCGCACCTGCCCCTCCTCTGGATGACGGTGACGTTCGTCGCTTACTTCGCGGCCAAGCGCTTCCGCGCGGCGCGCATCGCCTTCGTGGTCTCCGGGCTCGCGCTCTGCGCGCGTTATCTCGTGTGGCGCGCGACGACGAGCTTGAACTTCGTGGAGACCTTGGGCCCGGTCATCAGCATCGCGCTCCTGTGCGCTGAAACGTACAGCTTCACCACCGTCTTGTTGCTGGTGCTGCAAGTCGGCTGGTGGCCCAAGCAAAAGCAGCCGCGTCCCGACGATCCGTCCTTTGCCCCATCGGTCGACGTCTTCATCCCCATCTACTCCGAGTCGACCGACATCCTCGACAAGACGCTCATCGCGGCCGTGGCGATGCGTTACGCCAACAAGAAGATCTGGGTGTGCGACGATAGCCACCGCGATGAGGTCCGGGCGCTCGCCGAGTCCTACGGCGCCGGCTACATCGAAGGCCCAAAGAAGCACGCCAAAGCGGGCAACCTGAACAACGCCATGACGGTCACGCAAGGCGAGCTCGTCCTGGTCTTCGACACCGACCACATTCCGGTCACGAGCTTCCTCGACGAGACCGTGCCCTGGTTCGCCGACCCGAAGCTCGCGGTCGTGCAGACGCCGCACCACTTCTACAACGACGACATCTTCCAGCGCGCCTTCCGCCTCGAAGGCACCATCGCCAACGAGCAGGATCTGTTCAACCACGCCATTCAGGGTGGCCGTGACGGCTGGGGCGGCGCCTTCTTCGTGGGCAGCGGGGCGGTCTTTCGGCGGCGCGCCCTCGAGGAGAACGGTGGCTTCAACCTCCTCAGCATCACCGAGGACATCCACACCAGCCAGCACCTGCACGCGCGGGGCTGGAGGACGCGCTTCGTCGACAAGGACCTCGCGGTCGGCCTCACCGCCGAGAACCTCTCGAGCTACCTCGTGCAGCGCAGGCGCTGGATGCTGGGGTGCCTGCAGATCTTCGTGAAGGACAACCCGCTCCTCCATCGCGGACTGCCGTGGCGCCTGCGACTCGGCTATTTCGCGTCGCTCTACTACTTCTTGCACCCGCTCTTCCGCGTCATCTACTGGCTGACGCCGCTCTACTTCTTGTTCTTCCACCTCCACCCGCTGTTCGCGGATTTGCCCGAGCTCCTGGGTTATTTGCTCCCAGCGATCCTGTTCTTGCCGATGGTGTCGTCGGCGCTGCTCCCGGGTTGGCCGCGCTTTGGTTGGGGAGTGGTCTACGAGCTGGTCGTGTCGTTCCCCTTGTTCCGCGCGATGTTCGACTTGTTCCTGCCGAAGTCACTCGGCTTCAAGGTGACACCAAAGGGTATCGTCTCCACGCGCCGCAGCTTCGATGCGAGCTCGTCGCTCCTGACCATCGTGGCCGCGCTGCTCACGCTCGCGGCCATCATCAAGGGCTTCGTCGAGATGACGACCTTTGGCATCGAGCGTGACGCGTACGTGCTCAACATGGCATGGGCCACGGTGAACCTCGTGGGGCTCGCGGTGGCGTTGCTCGTCGCCTGGGAGCGGCCGCAACGTCGCGTCGAGGAACGTCTGCGCCGCGCTTTCACCGCGACCTTCGATGGCGTGCCGCTCGGCACCACGAGCGACGTGAGCCTCACCGGGTGCGGCATGCACGTCGTGCGCTCGGCGGCCGTGCTCGCCATGGCGCCGGAAGGTGAGCTCGCTCTCGCGATGTACGACGGAGCCCTGACGTTGCCAGCCCGCCGCGTCTATGAGCGCCCGCTCGGAGGAGGACGCTTGCGCCTCGGATTCCGCTTCGACCTCACCCCCGATCAACGCCGGGCCCTGCTGCTCGCGCTCTACGCTCATCCGCGCTCGTGGGAAGGCGTACATGCGCGGGAGCCTCGGTCGAACATCACCATGTTCTGGCAGCTCGTGCGTGGTGTGGCCCGGGCCCTCTTGCCGCTGGTGCTCGTCATGGGTGTCTGCGGCAGCGCACACGCCGAGGGCA
>JBDHVB010000378.1:0-3304 GCA_039809465.1 Myxococcota bacterium | reverse complement strand
ACGTGCAGGTGCCGGGCAGCGAGAAGAACTATCGGGTGAAGTACGAGATGGCGCGCTGAATCATAGTGCCCCAGACGGCGAAACCTTTGGGGGTTTCGTCTGGGGAAATGGTCGAAGAGCCGCTCAACGTTTCCCGGGCTTGTTGTCCGCGGTAGCGTGCAAAACGCTGACGCCCGCCGGGATCGTGAAGTTGAACTTGGCATCGGCGACCTTGGCCGCGAGATCCAGCTCCTTGAAGACATACTCGGTGCGGTTGCCGAGCGGGTCGAAGACGATCGAGCGGCGCACCTTCCCGGTGCTGGCGTCGGTGTCGAGCTGGATGCGGTCGACGGCGGCGAGCGGCTCCTTGGGCGTCAAGACGATCGACACCGCATCGCTCGCGGCGACGCACTTCGCCGCGGCGTCACACGCCTTGGGCTCGAAGCTCTTCACGAGATCGCCCTGGCCCCAAAGAAAGCGCATGGCGCTCGCCACCGGGCTGTCCTGGAAGTTGTCGAAGACCGTGACTTGCGAGTTCTCGGGCTCGTAGAAGTAAGCCTGCTTGCCGTCGAACACGAAGTCCTTGCGCATGGGCTTCTGGTAGCTCCAGCGCACCTTCCCGTCCTTCTTGGCCCAGAGCTCGCCGCTCTCGACCTTCTTGGCGCCGCGCACCTTGTCGACGTAGGTCTGCTCGAACTTGGCGGTGACGTCACCAGCGTTCTTGTAGGTGGCTTGCACCTTGGCGAGGGTGTCTGCGGGCGCCGTCACAGCAAGGATCAAAGAGACGAAGAGCATCATGGTTTGGACTGTCGAACCCCGCGGGAAATTCGCAGGTCCGCGCCCCGCCGGCAACCCTCTAACGCAGCGCCCCGTCGCTAGACTAGACGGCCGCCATCTCGTCTTCGACTTCTAGCTCTCAAGAGTCCATCCCAATGACGGTGAGCCCGAGCGCTTGCGCGGCGCGGGCTTGTTGTCCGTCATGCGTCACGAAGCGAACCTCCGAACCGCTCGAGCGGACGGCGAGCGCGGTGGCGAGGTGCAGGGAATCGAGCGTCTTGACGATCGTCGGCATCGGGCCCGCTGCCAGCTCGATGATCTGCGGCGTCAGCTCGAGAACATCGAGCGTCGCCAGCTCTTGCGTGGCTTCGTGGACGAGCGCCGCGAGCCTAGCGTCGTCGATGCGGCCTTCGAGCCGGAGACGTTGTAAGGAGCGCGAGATCTCGACCCGCGCCAGCCGCGACGCACAAGCATCCTCTAAAGCGGTCGTCAGCATATGCGCGTCGCCGAGCACTCGGCGGAGGATGACACTCGTGTCGACGACGTGCTTCACCGCGCATCGCGATCTTCGCGAAGCAGCTGCACGGCGTCGACCCCGAGCCGCTGCTTCGTCACGCGGCGCGCACCGAACGGACCTGCCGCGGCATCACGCGGCTGCGCGACCACGACACTGCTCGCGGCTCGCAGAGGAACGAGCTTTGCCACGGGCTCGTTGCGATCGGTGACGACGACTTCCTGCCCCCCGCGCACGGCCTTCATGTAGCGCCCGATCTTCGCCTTCAAGTTCGAGACGCTCGTCCTCATGTCCATGAATATACATCGATGGACATGAAGCGACAAGCCAACCACGACGGCCGCCGAAGTCAGATCGCGTTGACCAAGACCTCGCGGGGCTTGGCGCCGTCCGCCGGACCGACGATGCCCTCGGTCTCCATGAGCTCGACCATGCGCGCGGCGCGGTTGTAGCCGATGCGCAGGCGGCGCTGGATCATCGAGATCGAGGCCTGACGAGTCTCGGCGACGATGGCGACCGCCTGATCGTACATCTCGTCCTTGATGTTGTCGGGGCCCTCGCCACCGCCCTCGGCGTTGTCTTCCGGACGCGGCGCCAGGATCGACTCGTCGTACTGGGGCTTCGCCTGCTCCTTCCAGAAGGCGACGGTGCGCTCGACCTCCTGGTCGGACACGAAGGCGCCGTGGACGCGCTTGATGCCGCCGACACCGGGCGAGAGATACAGCATGTCGCCGCGCCCCAAGAGGTGCTCGGCGCCGTTGCCGTCGATGATGGTGCGCGAGTCGTGCTTCGAGGCGACTTGGAAGGCGATGCGCGTCGGGAAGTTCGCCTTGATGACGCCGGTGAGGACGTCGACCGAGGGACGCTGGGTCGCCAAGATGAGATGGATGCCCGCGGCGCGCGCCATCTGCGCGAGGCGCATGATCGAGCCTTCGACCTCGCGTGAGGCGACCATCATGAGATCGGCGAGCTCGTCGACGATGACCACGATGTACGGCATCGACTCGCAGACGCGATCTTCCTCGCCCTCCTTCTTGGCGGGGATGATGAGCGGCTTGCCGTTCTCCTTGGCGGCGGCGAGCTTCTCGTTGTAGCCGTCGATGTTGCGCACGCCGGTGCTCGAGAGGATCTCGTAGCGGCGCTCCATCTCCTCGACCGCCCAGCGCAACGCCAAAGCGGCCTTCTTGGGATCGGTCACGACCGGCAGCAGCAAGTGCGGGATGCCCTCGTACACCGAGAGCTCGAGCATCTTGGGGTCGACCATGATCATGCGCACTTCTTCCGGCGTCGCCTTGAAGAGGATGCTCATGATCATCGCGTTGATGCTGACCGACTTACCGGTACCGGTGGCGCCGGCGACCAAGAGGTGGGGCATCTTCGCGAGGTTCGCGGCGTAGGCGTTGCCTTCGATGTCCTTGCCGAGCGCCATGGTGAGGCCGCCGCCGGACTTCTTGAACGCGTCGTGGGCGACGATCTCCTTCAAGTAGACCGTCTCGCGCACCTCGTTCGGGATCTCGATACCGACCGCGCCTTTGCCTGGGATCGGCGCGACGATACGGACGCGGAGCGCCGCCATGCTCATGGCGAGGTCATCGGCCAAGCCGGCGATCTTCGAGATCTTGATGCCCGGCGCCGGCACGTACTCGTACATGGTGACGACGGGACCGGGGCGGATCTCGCGCACCGAGCCTTCGATGCCGTACTCCTTGAGCGTCTTCACCAGGCGCTGTGCGTTTTCGCGGAGCTTCTCGGGGTCGATGACCGCGCGCTCGCCCTGCACGTAGTCGAGCAGCGACACTGGCGGGAGCTCGAGCGTCTTGGGCTTGGCGTCTTCCTCGACCACGGCGGCGCTCGCCTGGATGATGGACGCGGCGTCGAGGTCGGGGCGCACGTCGACGATCTCGGGCTCGCCGAGCTTCGGCTTCTTCTCGCGCTTGGGCTTCTCGGCGGCCTGCGTGGCGGCGGCGGTGACCGGCGCGGGAGCGGGCTCGGGGTCCGGCGGCAACATGCGCGTCGCTTGCAGCGGCGGCAGGT
>JBDHVB010000377.1:0-3343 GCA_039809465.1 Myxococcota bacterium | reverse complement strand
TAGCCCGCGAGGTTCGCCTGCGAAGAGAGCACGTCCATGCTCTGCGCGAGCGTGGTGCGCGGGATCATGTCGAGGGTGATGGTGAGCAGGCGCTGCGCGTTCGCCGCCTTCACGAGCTCGGTCGAGGAGAGGGGGTAGAGCAGGGCGGCGAGCGCCGCGCCGCGCGGCAACGCGGCCATGCCCTCGGGTGGCGGTTGCACCGCGACGACCAGCTCGCTCGCGAGCACCTGAGCGCGCTCGGCCAGGCTCGCGCCGGCCTTCACGTAGTCTTCGTCGAGGAAGCCCGCTTGCATGCCCGCGCCGCGCTCGACGGTCACGGCGTGGCCGAGGGCGGTGAGCTTCGCGATCGTCTCCGGGACCACCGCGACGCGCCGTTCGTGAGCTTCAGTCTCTTTCAACACCCCGAGCCGCATGCGCGGACATTACGTCGTGTCTCTGGGGACTTCCAGTGCTCGCTTTGTCGCGGCTCTCGAGAGGGGCCCGCTCAGTTGAGGTTCATCCAGTCGAGCAGGTCGTCGTCGTCGCTGCAGTCCTGGCCTTGGCGGACGCAGTTGTTGAGCGACTGCTGCGAGAGGTTGGCGGCTTGGTCGCCGGCGGCGGAGCGGGGGCCGAAGCCCAGATCGTCGACGATGATGGCGGCGGCGGTCGGCTCACCCAGGCCCAGGTGATCGACGCTGACCACGTCTTCGGGGCGGCCGGCCGCGAGCCACTCTTGCTCTTCGTGGCTCAGGCCGCGCTCGGTGTGGTGGCGGACCAGAGCGCTCTGATCGAATTGAACGCTCGCGCTCGGAGTGGCGCAGGCGGTGGCGGATGCGATGGCGAGCACAAACACGGACAGGCTGTGACGCGGCATGGGCGGTAGCTTAGCCATGTTTTGGAGAGGCTGCCAACGGGGATCGTACGATCTCGTCAACCCTCGGTTTTTGCTGCTAGAGGGGACGCCAAATGACCGAACCCTACCGCCCCAAGAACGCCGTGCGCATCGTCAGCGCGGCCGCCCTCTTCGACGGACACGACGCCGCCATCAACGTCATGCGGCGCATCATGCAGGCCTCGGGCGCCGAGGTCATTCACCTGGGCCACAACCGCGCCGTCGAAGAGGTCGCGAACGCCGCCGTGCAAGAGGACGCGCAGGGCGTCGCCCTCACCAGCTACCAGGGCGGCCACATGGAGTACTTCACGTATCTCCGTGAGCGCCTCGACGCCTTGGGCGCCAAGCACACCCGCATCTACGGTGGCGGTGGCGGCGTCATCGTCCCGGCCGAGATCGAAGAGCTGCACAAGCGCGGCATCGACCGCGTCTTCTCGCCCGAGGACGGCCGCAACATGGGCCTGCAGGGCATGATCGATCAGGTCGTCAAAGGCTGTGACTTCGCGGTCGACAAGCCGGTCAGCGGCAGTGGCTGGATGCCGCTCGCCCGCCGCATCTCGATGGTCGAGGCCGGTCTCGTCGACCCGGCGAAGCTCGCGGAGCCGCCAAAGCGGACGCCGATCGTCGGTCTCACCGGCACCGGCGGCGCGGGCAAGAGCTCGCTCACCGACGAGCTGGTCCGCCGCTTCGTCGCCGACTCCCCGAGCACCCGCGTGGGCGTCCTCTGCATCGATCCCACCAAGAAGAAGACTGGCGGCGCGCTCCTGGGCGACCGCATCCGCATGAACAGCCTCAAGGTCCCGCGCGTCTTCATGCGCTCGATGGCGACGCGTGGCAGCGGCTCCGAGATCAGCGCGCACGCGAAGTCCGTGCTCCAGCTCATGGCCCGCGAAGGCAACTTCGACGTCATCTTCGTCGAGACCGCCGGCATTGGCCAGGGCGACTCCGCTGTCACGGACTTGGCCGACCTCTCCATCTACGTCATGACCGCGGAGTACGGCGCCCAATCGCAGCTCGAGAAGATCGACATGCTCGATCAAGCCGACTTCGTGGTCATCAACAAGTTCACGCGCCGGGGCAGTGAGGACGCGCTGCGCGACGTCCGCCGGCAGGTCGCCCGCTCGCGTGGTAAGCCCGGCATCGATCTCGAGAAGCTCCCGGTCTTCGGCACCAGCGCCGCGCACTTCAGCGACGACGGCGTGAACGCGCTCTACGCCCACCTCGTGCAGGCGGTGAACGCCAAGTGCAACGCCGCGCTCACCTCGAGCTACGCGGCGACCGCCACCCGCAAGAGCTCACCCAAGTCACACGTCGTCCCCGCCGGCCGCGAGCGCTACCTGTCCGAGATCTCGGACGCCTGCCGCGACTATCGCCAGTGGGCGCGCGACCAAGCCGATCTCGCCGACGACATCCACGCCATCAACCGCGCCGCCACCATCGTCGGCGAGCCCGCCTCACAAGACCTGCTCCGTGAGCGCGATACCTTGCACGACAAGCTCGCCCCCGAGAGCCGCGCCATCCTCGCCGAGTGGCCGCAGTGGGTTGCCCGCTATGACGGTGACAAGTTCGCGTACGACGTCCGCGGCAAGACCGTCGAGGTCGAGAACTATCGCGAGTCGCTCTCGGGCCTCAAGGTGCGCAAGGTCGCGCGTCCCCGTTATCGCGGCGCCGGCGACCGCCTCTACTGGCGCCTCATGGAGAACGTCCCCGGTGAGTTCCCGTACACGGCCGGCACGTTTCCGTTCAAGCGGACCGCCGAGGATCCGACCCGCATGTTCGCGGGCGAGGGTGGCGCCGACCGGACCAACCGCCGCTTCCACTATCTCGCCGACGGGCAGGCCGCGAAGCGCCTCTCCACCGCCTTCGACAGCATCACGCTCTACGGAGAGGACCCGGGCCTCCGCGCCGACATCTACGGCAAGATCGGCGAGTCGGGCGTCAGCATCGCGACCGTCGAGGAAGCCGAGCAGCTCTACGCCGGCTTCGACTTGTGCGATCCGGCGACCAGCGTCTCGATGACCATCAACGGCCCGGCGCCGACGGTGCTCGCGTTCTTCATCAACACCGCCATCCGCCAGCAGTGCCGCCGCTGGCTGCGCACCCAAGGCCGGCTCGACATCAAACCCGAGCAGGATCTGCAGCCCGACCATCTGCGTGGCTCGTCCTGGGCCGCGACCCGCAAGCTGCTCGAAGACGACGAATTCGCCCAGCTCAAGGCGTCGACGCTCAAGCAAGTCCGCGGCACCGTTCAAGCGGACATCTTGAAGGAGGACCAGGGCCAGAACACCTGCATCTTCAGCACCGAGTTCGCGCTCAAGGCGATGGGCGACGTGCAGCAGTACTTCATCGACACGCAGGTGCGTAACTTCTACAGCGTCTCGATCAGCGGCTACCACATCGCCGAAGCAGGGGCGAACCCGATCCACCAGCTGGCCTACACCCTGGCGAACGGCTTCACCTACGGCGAGTAAG
>JBDHVB010000376.1:0-3345 GCA_039809465.1 Myxococcota bacterium | reverse complement strand
TGTGCGCACGCGCAGCAGACCTACCACGCGTCGCATCCATCGCATCTGCACTGCCCCCTCGCTTTCGTGCGTGCTAGTCCTTCGTCAGCGTCGTCCTGATCGGCGTTAGGTGGGGCTTGGGCCGCTTGCCAAGACTTGATCTGCATCCGCGCCATGGCGAGCACATCTCGAGGCAGGTTCCCTGGTTTGCGTTTAAAGGAAGAAGATCGCGTCTCTTTGGCGGTTCTTGAGCACAGCGGACCTCAGAGCCAGCTGCGGTGGCGTCGCATCCGTATCCTGCGACTTCTCGACAAAGGCTGGAATCTCACCGCGGTTGGCCAAGCCGTGGGCACGTGCGCATTTCGGCCATCGTGATCACTCAGATCGGTCATCGTGATCGGAGCGCAGCGACGCTGGGGGTTGTTAGTTCTTTGCCGACTCCTCTTTGCGGCGTGAGGGGCCCTTCAATACGATCCGATGGGCGTTGTGCAAGATGCGATCGCACACGGCGTCGGCGATGGTGGCGTCGCCGAGCGTGTCGTGCCACTTGGCCGGCGGCAGTTGGCTCGCCATGATCGTCGAGCGATTGCCGTAGCGGTCCTCGAGCACCTCGAGGAGATCACGGCGCTCGCGGTCCCCGATCGCAGCCAGCCCCCAGTCGTCGATCACCAAGACGTCGGCGCGTGCGAGCTTGACTAGCAAGCGCACGTGCGACCCATCCGCTCGAGCGATCACGAGCTCGTCGAAAAGCCGAGGAGCACGTCGATACAGGACGCGATAGCCCTTGCGACACGCCTGCTGGGCGAGAGCGCAAGCGATGTAGGTTTTGCCCGTGCCGGTAGCGCCCGTCACCACCACGTTCTGATGGTCATGCACCCACCGGCACGTTGCCAGCTGGCGCACCACGGCCTTGTCGAGTTCGCGGCGGGCCGAGAAATCGATGTCCTCGACGCAGGCGTTGCTCAGCCTGAGTTTTGCGTCCTTGAGTAAGCGACCGAGACGTTTGTTTTCGCGGTGCAGCCACTCGGCGTCGATGAGCAGGCCCAAGCGCTCGTCGAAGCTGAGCGCCGCGGTGTCGGCGCTCTTCTGTTGCTCAGTCCATGCCGCCGCCATCGCGTCGAGCCGCAGAGTGCGCAGCTTCTCCATCGTTGGTTCATTCAGCATCCCCATCTCCTCATTGGTAGTAGTCGTTACCCCGGACGTTCTCGTGCAGCGCGAACTCGCCCTGCACATGGGCCACGGGCTCCGGGAGCGCCACGCGGTCCAAACCATTCTTCAAGATCGATGCGACGTGGCGATATGAGCGGGCCCGCACGGCGAGCGCCCGAGCGCACGCGGCCTCGAGCCGCGCCTCGCCGTAGCGTTTGCCGAGGCGTAAGATCCCCAAACATGACCGATACCCCTGCTCGGGATGCGGTCGCTCCGCCAGAATCGCTGCCGCCAGCTCCTGCGTCTTCGGGCCGATGCTGCCGGCCCAATGAATGATCCGCGACGGCGTCCACTCCGCATGGCGTTGGTGCGACTTCGGCCGGTGCTCGTGTTTGGTCGTGAAGTGACCGCGCTTGCTGCTGCGCACGTGAGAGGCAACGCGAACGCCGCGATGAAAGACTTCGACCGTTAACGCAGACTGCCGCGCCCAAACTTCCTCGTGCACCAGCTGGTACGGCACCGAGTACAGGTGGTGGTCGAGCTCGATGTGATGGTCGATGTTGACACGCGCCTTCTTCCACTCGCCGTAGATGAACGCCGCGTTCGGAAGCGCCTTGAGCGCCCGACGTTCGAGGCGTTCGAACAGCTCGCGGCGACTCTCGCCGTACAGACGCATCCGGCGGTTGTTCAGGTCGACAAGCAGCTCGCCGATACGCAAGTTGAGCGCGGCGAGCGAGAAGAACGTCTCGTTGCGAAGCCGAGCCAGAATCCAGCGCTGGGCGACCTGAACGGCGACTTCGACTTTGGCCTTGTCGCGTGGGTGCTGCGGTCGCGCTGGCAAGACCGCTGTAGCGTAGTGCTCGGCCATCTCCTCGTAGGTGCGCTGGGCGCCGGGCTCATACAGACACGCGACGGTGACGCCGCTCTTGAGTTGGTCGGGCACGAGCGCCGCCGCGACGCCGCCGAAGAACGCGAAAGCGTGCACGTGGCTCTGGATGAAGTCAGGGCTGCGCTGCGTGAGCGACGCCTCAGCGAAGGTGTAGTTGGAGGCGCCGAGCACGGCGACGAACAGCTCGACTTCGATCACCTCGCCGGTCTTCGGATCCACGATGCTCGGCTTCTTGCCCGAGTAGTCGACGAAGAGCTTCTCGCCGGCCTTGTGCACCTGGCGCATCGACAGCCGGTGCGTCGACAGCCAGCTGCGGTAGTGCTCGCAGAACTGCGTGTAGCGATAGCCGTCAGGGTGCTGCTCGAGATACTCGTGGTGGAGCAGCTCGAGCGTCACGCCGGTCTTCTTGCGCTCGTTGTGGATGTAAACCGGATCGGGCAACACGCGCGCCAGACCACTTGCCGCGCTGGCCGGGTAGAGACACCGCTCGAGCTCGTCCTCGCTGAGCGCTTGGACCTTCGCCCAGTCGAGCCCCGCGCGCGCGGCGCGCTCCAACGTCGCCCCGACCGCGCCCGCGCTCAGCCTAACGCTGCGCGCCACCTCGCGGTGGCTGCGGCCCAGCTCCCATTTCTGTCTCAGAATCTCACGTGTCTTGCGCATGGACAGTCTCTCCGTCGCCATCGGGCTCCCTGCGGGAGTCGATGGCGCTTACCGTCCAGCGTCACTGCTCTACGTTCTTCACCACTCTCCCGAACGCCGAGAGAGCCTCAAAACCGGGGTGATCACGATGGCCGATCTTGGTGATCACGCCGCCGATCCTGGTGATCACGATGCCCGATCTAGGTGATCACGATGCGCCGATCTTCGTAATCACGATGGGCCGACGCGCGCACCGATCGCCACGGCGTAGTCTCCCGCACCCATGAGACTAGCAAAGCCTCCAGCCATGAAGCCGATACTGACTGTACCAAGGGGCGTCGCGGACACTGTGGCTACTGACGCCATCGTCAACCCGAAGGCTTCGCGAAACGGCCCTAAGGGAAATCGGCCGGCAGCGGCTTCGATGACGTTGGACGCGATAACCGGAGCTGCGACTGGGTCGGTGAGGTGTGCGGCAACCATTGGCGTAGCAGCCGATGGGCGATTTTTGACTTCGAGGGACATCTCTGTCGAATCCTTTAGGCGAACACCGCCCACGCTCGGACCTGCGGTTGGTATCGCCCTTAGCCCGGGCATGTTGCTCGGCGGAGGCAGGTTCGATCGGAGTTCCGTCGGCCGTTCGTCGCTTTTGCTTCATTGGATGCTGATGCCGCCCGGTATGCCCGCAG
>JBDHVB010000375.1:0-3391 GCA_039809465.1 Myxococcota bacterium | reverse complement strand
GACAACAAGCTGTTCATGGGCTGGAACCAGAAGCCCCTGACCGCTCTCATCAATGAGAACCCCGCGGCCAACATCGCCGACTCCGAAGCCGAAGGAATGGAGGCCAACCTCGAATGCCATGACGGCCGGTGCGCCGCGACCTTGCTCTTCCGTCGAGTGCTGGAAGACGTTGTCCACCATCTCCTCGAGCGCGCCACCAAGGCCGTTCGCAAACTCGTCTGGGAACTTCCCGAGCTCGACGAGTGACTTGCGGAACCGGTTCCCGAACAGCGCTTGCGCGGTAACGTCAGTGACGGAGCGGATATCGAGAGGCGCCGCAGAATATTCGGCTCCCATAGGACGGCCACCCTCGAGAGACTTCCACGCGTCGTCGAGCGTCGAGCTCGCTCCTGCCCAGTCCTGAAACCGCTCAAAAGCAACCCGCTGTCCGGTAGCGCGCCAGGACCAAGCCGTGCACGCTAATTCGATCGCGGCGCCGAGAGTCGGGGGAGGCAACGCAGTTGGAAGGTATGCACCTTCCTCGACGATTCTTCGCAGTTCGCTGACGTCATCGGGACGCAAGTTCACATTTGGAGTGTAGCGGCTACAAGCGAAGGGGGCCATACCTGCGGTGAGCGCTGCCTCTGCGGAGTGATGCACGGCCGCGTGATCACGCGGCATCGGAGCGGTGTGATCCTGCACGACTACCAGATGGTCAGCGGTGCCTTTGCCGGCGACTACTACGCGTACTACCTCGATGGCAGCCCGCGTTGGCACCGCTACTTCGGCGGTCACACCAACTTTCGTGAGCGACAATGGAACGAGGCAGCGGTGAGTGTCAAGGTAGATGCCGGATGAGAGTTCACGCCGCGATGGTCTCGCAAGTTGTGTTGGCGTACGGCGTTTGGATCGGGTTCAGGCGCACGGTCGCGGGTGCGAGCCACGGCCGGACGTGGCCCGACCAGCGCTCTGGATTGCGGTCGTGGGCTTCTTCGTAGACCGCGCGGCGGGCGGCGAGAATGGCCTCGTCGCGGCCGTCGTGGCGAGCAGCGGGAGTGACGTAGCCGATGGCGCTGTGGAGGTGCACGTCGTTGTACCATGCAACAAATGCGGCAACCCAGGCGCGCGCCTCTTCGAGACTCGCAAACGGCTTGTTCGGGTACTCCGGCCGGTACTTCACCGTGCGGAAGAGCGCTTCGGAAAACGGGTTGTCGTCCGAGACGCGGGGCCTGCTGTACGAGGCGATGACGCCGAGGTGTTCCATCGTAGCCTTCAGCGTCGCGCCCTTCATCGGGCCGCCGTTGTCGGCATGCAGCACCAGGTTCTCGCCGTAGCAACCTTCGCTCTCGATGGCCGACCGCAGCAACACCGATGCGAGATCGGTGCACTCTGCATCGTGCACTGCAAAGCCCACAATCTTGCGGCTCCACACGTCCATCATCAGGTACAGGTAGAAGTACTGGCCGCGGATCGGGGTGCGCAGGTAGGTGATGTCCCAGCTCCAAACCTGACACGGCCCGGAGGCGATGTGCTCAGCGCGGGGCCGCGAGACTGGCGGCTTGGCCTTGCCACGATGGGTCATCAGCTTGTGCACGCGCAGCACGCGGTACAGCGTGGACTCGGAGCCGACGTAGTCGCACGCGTCCGCCAACCGCGGCACGATCTGCTTCGGCGACAAGTCGCGATACGGCTCGCTCGTCGCCACCGCGAGGAGGCGCTCTCGCTCCGCGTTGGAGAGCTTGTTGTGCGGGGCCTTGCGTGGACCTCGCCGACCGTCTTCCAGCGCGCCAGAGGCACGCCAGCGTTCGAGCGTACGCGGGTCGATGGAGAGCCGGGCGCAGGCCTCGGCCCGGCGCGCGCCCGACGCCACGGCCGTGTCGACCAAGCTGAGGATCATCGCTCGTTCTTCTCGTCCGTGTCGTCGCCCTCTCCTCCCCAGAGGGCTTCGGCTTTTTTTGAGAGCACCAGCAGCGCAGCAGCCTCTGCGAGCGCCTTCTCCTTGCGTCGAAGCTCACGTTCGAGCTCGACGATCCTCTTCGCCTCAGGGCTCTGCCCGCTCGCTCTCACCACGGGCGTCAGGCCCGCGAGTGCTTCCTCGCGAAAGCCCTGAAGGTCGGCCTCGTGCAGTCCTTCACGGCGGAGCAACTCGCCGAGCGCAGAGCCCTCGAGCGATGCTGCCGACGTCACGACTCTCAGTTTCTCTTCTGCCGTCCAGCGCTTCGACTGGCCACGGACGGGCGTCGCTGCGGCGCGTTTGCTTCCACTGCTCACCCCGCTGAGTTTCGCCTCTCGCAGCCACCGTGACAACGTCGGCTGCCGGATCCCCACGCGCCGCGAGAGCGCGTGGGCCGACACTGCCTGCGGGCCGATCATCTTGGCCACCATCTCCGAACGCAACCTTTCCGAATACTTCACTTCGCCTCAGCTTCATGCCCCAGATAGTTGTTGTTCAAACCATCCGGCAACTACGCTGACACAGGGGGTAACCGCCCGTGATCGGTAACGTCTTGAGCGACGAGAAGCGGCAGCAGGTAGTGGCGTTGAGACGTTGGGACGGTTTGGATGGCCTGCGCATCGAGGAGAGCACGGCATGCGTCGTGAGACGGGGAGCCGGTTTCTCCGCGCGGCCGGCGTAATTGGTCCTCGGCCAGATGGCCAACGGCAACGCCGTCACCATCGTTCACGTGCACGCTGAGTTGACCTCGCAGCAGACGGCCGATCTACTGAGGGCAACCAGGGTGACCGCTGAGTTAAGATGAAGTCGTCCGGGCCGGGGAAGCGTGAAGAGTCCTGACCCAGCGCCGCACTGGTCGTGTCGAGCGTGCGGTCGGGGGAGGGCTGCAGAGGTAGTTTATGTTTGCGAGAGCGCCAATCATCGTCGGCTCTTTACCTTCTTCGTCCCCCGCTGCAGCGTGCGCACCACTGTCCGCACCACGTCCTCGATGGCATCCTGCACCTCGGGGCGCTCGCGCTCCACGAGAGCCACGATCCGCGCGACCGAGGGCGGTGGCGCAACGACCGGCGCGAGGGGCATCTGCAGTAAATCGCCTGGGCTCACGCCGAGCGCTCGCGCGATGCGCGCCAACGTGTCGAGCGTCGGCACGCGTGAGCCGCTCTCGATGCGATTGACCGAGTCGACCGAGATGCCGGCTCGCTCGCACAGCGCCTCTTGGGTGAGCCCTTTCTCCTGACGCAGTGAGCGAATGCGTTCGCGCACGAGTTTTTCCAGCTTTGGCTCGCTCATCTGCGTCGAGCAGCCTGGCGTTCACGCCATATCCTTCACAGTGACAGGAGCACATTTTTTCGATATGGCTCAGACGCCGTATTATGAACATGGCGTTCAAGCTGGATCGGCGCTGGTGAAGGAGGCTCTCGTGCAACAAGGCTCACACGGATATCTGCAGCAACCTGG
>JBDHVB010000374.1:0-3408 GCA_039809465.1 Myxococcota bacterium | reverse complement strand
AGCAGGAGGCTCCGAAGGCCGCCGCGCCCAAGCAGGAACCGCCGAAGCAAGAGGCTCCCAAGGCCGCGGCTCCGCAGCAGCCCGCGCCCAAGCAAGAAGCACCCAAGCAGCAGATGAACGGCAGCGACGAAGAGCGCCGCCGCACCAAGAGCTCGCCGCTGGTCCGCAAGATCGCCGCCGAGAACGACATCGACATCACCCAGATCGAAGGCTCGGGGATGTCGGGCCGCGTCACCAAGGACGACATCATGGCTCACATGGAGCGTGGTGGCGGCCAGGCGCAGGCACAGCCGCAGCGCGCGTCAGCGCCCGTGCAGGCGAAGGGCGCGCCCCAGGCGCAGCTCCTCCCGTCGCAGGGTGCGCCCGCGGCCGGTGGCGGCAACATCTACGACACGCGCGCGCCGGTGCCTGACGCTTATCGCGGACGGGTCTTCGACGGTGACCGCGTCGAGCCGCTCTCCAACATGCGCGCCAAGATCGCCGAGCACATGGTGGTCTCACGTCGCGTGTCGGCGCACGTCAACACCGTCTGGGACGTCGACTTCACCAGGGTCGCCCAGCTGCGCGCCAAGCACAAAGCCATCTGGGAAGAGCGCCACGGCGTGAACCTCACCTACAACGCCTTCATCTTGAAGGCGACGGTGGACGCGCTGAAGAACTTCCCGATGTTGAACGCCAGCCTCGACGGCAACAACGTCATCTATCACCGCAACATCAACCTGGGCCTCGCGGTCGCGCTCGACTGGGGTCTCATCGTGCCGGTCATCCACGCCGCCGACGAGATCAACTTGTTGGGCCTGGCGCGCCGTGGCGTCGACCTCGCGACCCGCGCGCGTAACCGCAAGCTGATGCCCGACGAGATCAGCGCCGGGACGTTCACGGTCACGAACCCGGGTCAGATCGGTCCGATGATCAGCTTGCCGATCATCAATCAGCCGCAGGTCGCCATCTTGGGCGTCGCGATGATCGAGAAGCGGCCGGTGGTCATCAACGACGCGATCGCCATCCGCACCCGCGGCTATTTGTCGCTGAGCTTCGACCACCGCATCATCGACGGCGCGGTCGCGGACAACTTCATGGCCAAGGTGAAGAAGAACATCGAAGAGTTCGACGAATCGGAGCTCTAGGATGAAGCTGCGTGTCGAGCGCATGGGGCGCGTCGGTTACGAGCCGATGCTAGCCGTGCAAGAGGCTCGGCACGCTGCCGTTTTAGCGGACAGCGAGCCCGACACACTGTTTTTGCTCCAGCATGATCCGGTGGTCACGCTGGGCAAGAACAGCGGGCTCGATGGCGCCGACAACTTGAAGCGCACGCCCGCGGAGCTTGCCGCGATGGGCATCGCGGTCTACCGCGCCTCGCGTGGTGGCGACGTGACCTACCATGGTCCCGGGCAGATCGTCGGCTACCCCATCGTCAAGCTCCGCGACGGCGAGAAGGACATCCGCCGCTTCATCTGGAACCTCGAAGAGGTGCTCATCCGCACCTGCGCCGAGTACGGCGTCGCCGCGACCCGCGTCGATGCGCTGCGCGGCGTCTGGGTGGGCAACGACAAGGTCGCGGCCATCGGCGTGCGCGTCGCGCGCTGGACCACCATGCATGGCTTCGCGCTGAACGTCGCGACGAACCTCGCGCACTTCGACACCATCGTGCCCTGCGGCATCCACGGACGCGGCGTCACCTCGCTCGCGCAGCTCTTGGGGCGCGCCGTGCCCATCGCCGAGGTCGAAGATCACCTCGCCCGCCACACCGCGGCGGTGCTCGGCCGCACCCTTGTCAATTCGCAACCAGAAGCGCAGGAGTACCGGCCGTGACCGACGTAGCCGTCAAACCCCCTCAGAATGCTCCCATCGCCCGCGAAGGCGAAGGCGCGCGCCGTCCGCCGTGGATGCGCATCAAGGTCCAGAACACCGAGACCTATAACGACGTCAAGAAGCTCATCGGCGATCTCAAGCTCAACACGGTCTGCGAGGAGGCGCGCTGCCCGAACATCTGGGAGTGCTGGGGCGCGCACAAGACCGCGACCTTCATGATCCTGGGCGAGGTCTGCACGCGGAACTGCCGCTATTGCAGCGTCATCAGCGGACGACCGAAGAACCTCCCGGATCCCAAGGAGCCCGCGAACGTCGCCGAGGCGGTGTTCCGCTTGGGCATCTCGCACGCCGTGCTCACCAGCGTCGACCGCGACGACTTGCCGGACTACGGCGCCTACCACTTCGTCGACACCATCAACGCCATCCGCGAGCGCAAGCCTGGCACCAAGATCGAGGTGCTCATCCCCGACTTCATGGGGGACCACGCGTCGCTCCGCAAAGTGCTCGACGCGCGCCCCGAGGTGCTGAACCACAACACCGAGACCGTGCCGCGCTTGTACAAGGCCATGCGCTCGAAGGGCGTCTACGCGCGTTGCTTGGAGCTGCTCGCTCGAACGGACGCCTACCGCAAGGGCGACAACCCGGAGGGTAAGCCGATCGCCATGACCACCAAGACCGGCGTCATCGTCGGCTTGGGGGAGACCATCGACGAGCTGCTGGTGGTGATGGACGACCTGCGCAAGGTCGAGTGCGACGTGCTCACGCTGGGGCAGTACTTGAACCCCACCAAGAAGCACGTGCCGATCGCGCGCTTCTACACGCCCGACGAGTTCCGCTTCTTGAAGGAAGAGGGTTTGAAGCGCGGCTTCAAACACGTCGAGAGCGGTCCGCTCGTGCGGTCGAGCTATCACGCGCACAACCACATGCCGGGCGCGCCGTCGACGAGCGTGTAGCTGGTCGCTCGCCCGACCAGGGGTTCCCTGTTCGATGGTAACTCCGTGTACCATCGAAGTTTTTTAGCCACACCGCGGCCTACACCGTAGGTCTCATCGACTCGCCGGCACCTCGCGCCCCGCCACGGCAGAACCGGAGTGAGTCATGCCAGTGAGCTTTCAGAAGTCCGTAAGTTTCCCTCAGACCAGCGGCGCCAATTTCCAGGCACCGCAACCCAATGCGCCGGCGGCACCGCAGGCGCCCAAACCCGCGCAGCCGGCGCCGCCCCTGCCGCCCACGACGACGCCGAGCGCGCCGCCTCCTCAAGGCGGTGGCTTGCCGATCGGCGGTGAGCCCCCGGGCATTCCGGCGATGCCGACCATTCCGCCCGGTGTGTTGCCGCCGCAAGGTGGTGGGACGCCGGATGGGATCCCGGGTGTGAGCCCTGGTAGCCCTGAGGCTCCGCAGCCTCCGGTGACGGGTGGTCCGACTCCTGCGCCTCAGCCTCCAGTCACGGGTGGTCCGACTCCTGCGCCGCAGCCTCCGGTTACAGGTGGTCCGACGCCTGCGCCACAGCCTCCTGTCACGGGTGGTCCGCCACCGATGCCGTGTCCTCCCATCGCCGCGGGGCCTGACGCGCCGGAGGCGCCCATCGTCGCGTCG
>JBDHVB010000373.1:0-3418 GCA_039809465.1 Myxococcota bacterium | reverse complement strand
TCGTGCCCGCCGCGGCGCGCGAGAAGCGCATCAAGAGCATCTTCACGCTGCACAACGTCTTCACCGAGTACGACTCGCCCGCCGCGGTCGACCGCATGGGCATCGACGTGCGCCGCTTCATGGCGCATCTCTACATGGAGAGCTTTCCCGAGGGCTGGCGCGACAACTGGAACAGCAACCGCATCGACTTCACCGCGAGCGGTATTCACGCGGCCGACGTGGTGAACACCGTCTCGCCGACCTTCCTCCACGAGCTCACCCGCGGTGACTTCGACAACATCGTGCCGCCGTCGGTGCGCACCGCCATCCGCGTGAAAGACGAGCACGGACGCGCGCTCGGCATCCTCAACGCGCCCAGCGACACCGTCGACCCGCGCCTCTCCAAGCACATCATCGCCTATGACGAGACCGACTTGATGGAGAAGAAGGCGGAGAACAAAGCGCTCTTCCAGGAGCGCATGGGGCTGCGTCAGGAAGCGCAGGCGCCGGTCTTCTTGTGGCCATCGCGCATCTACGATCAGAAGGGCCCGGAGCTGCTGCTCGCTATCGCGAAGCGCATGGTCGACCAGCACGGCGCGCAGATCGCGCTCGTCGCGAACGGCGAGCCGGAGCTCGAGCGCATGTTCCAGAAGCTCGCGCTCGCGTCGCAAGGTCGCATCTCGCAGCGTTACTTCCGCGAAGACCTGTCGGAGCTCGGCAAGGCAGGGAGCGATTTCGTGCTCATGCCGTCGCTCTACGAGCCGTGTGGCCTGCCGCAGATGGAAGGGCCGCGCTATGGGACGCTCCCGGTAGCGCGTCTGACTGGCGGTCTCTCCGACACCGTCCTGCCGCTCGATATCGACAACGACAGCGGCATTGGCTTCGTCTTCGAGGACTTCAGCCCCGAGGCCCTGGAGGGCGCCATGCTGCGCGCCATCGAGTTCCACCGCTTGCCGTTCGACACCCGCCGCCGCGTCCTCGAGCGGGTCATGCGCGAGAGCTTCGACCGCTTCTCGCTCGCCAACACGGCAAAACAATATATCCGGGTCTACGAGTCGTTCCTCGAGTAGCCTTGCAGGCATGATCCGTAGGTTGGTGGTGGCGGCCCTGCTCGTGTGCGGGACCGCGGGGGGCGTGGCGTGTGGCGGCGTCGACTTGGTGGTCGATGACGAGCGCACCGATCAGGATCCCACCGATCAGGACGTGGCCGACCAGGACGGCGACGTCAGCCCGCCCGCCTTGGCCGCGCCCGAGCTCAACATCCAGGTCTACGACACGACCTCGACGACCATGCTGGTGCGCTGGCAGCACGACGCGCCCGCGGGTTGCTGCACGTACAGAGTCTACTATGGCGGATCGGGGGAGGGGCCGTTCACGCTCTTTGGCGAGGTCAGCGCCTTCCCGACCATCACCGGCCTCACCGCCGAGACGCTGTACTACGTGTACGTCATCGCGGTGGACGATGGCGTGGAGAGCCCGCGCAGCTTCGTGCGCGCCATCCTCACCAAGCCCGGCCAAGCCACGGGCTTCCACACGAGCCGCGTCGGCGGTGGCGGCGTCGTGGTCGCGTGGGACGCGGTCGCCGGCGCGAGCGGCTTCAACGTCTACCGCTCGGAGCCCGGCTCCACCGAGGTGAGCGAAGCGTCGCCGTCGGTGCACGTGGACGGCAACACGACGAGCGCCGTGGTGCAGGGGCTCGAGAGCAACGCGACCTACGCCTTCCGCATGAACGTCGAGAAGGGCGTGTTCCGGCTGGGCGATCTCTCCGAAGCGATCACGGCCACGACCGACGGCCCCGTGACCGTCAGCGGCTTTACGCCCGCCTACGGCTATTACGACCAGCCGGTCACCGTGACCGGCGAGCATTTCGGCACCGTGGCGAGCGAGCTCACCGTCATCTTCGAGGGCGAGGGCGGCCCCGGCGACGAGCGCACGGCGAGCGCCACGGCCGTGACCGAGACCAGCCTCTCGACCACCGTTCCGCGAGGCGCGCGGCCTGGTCCGATCGCCGTGCGGCGCTTTCTCTATGGCGATGCGCGCTCCCCCGCGAGCTATCAGGCGGGGCCGATGCTCGAGCTCAATCGGGTCTACGCGGGCACGGTGGCGGTCACCTCGCTGCACGCGGCCTCCCGTACGCAGGCGCTCGCCGGCTTGGGGAACGGTGTGCTCCTGCGCTCGAACGCTGGCAATAGTTTCGCGCCGCTGGCCTATGCGTCTGCTTTGGCGGACGCGCACGATTGCGCCGACGCGCCAGGCGACACCGAGGCCACGGTGCCTTTGAGCTCCATCCAGTGCGTGGGGACCGACTGCTTGGTGGCGCGCCGCGGCACTTGTAATGCCGTGCGCATCGCCGACACCTTCGCGCTCACGCCGGCTGTCACGCTCGCGCGCATCGCCCAGGGCGCGACCTGGCTCGCCTGCGGCGACGGCGCGGGCACAGCGGCGTGTCTCGCCATCGATCAGCAGGCCAGCGTCGCGAGCTTTGCGTACACCGCGAGCTTCCCCACGGCCGCGTTCACCGAGGTCACGCCGACCCTCCCTGGTGGGAGCGACTATGCATGGCAGCGCGTCAGCGGCGATGCGGAGGAGGCGGTCATCTTCGGCGCGGGCGGCATGCTCGTGGGCGACAGGGACGGCTTCACCGCCTTCACGGACCCGCCCAGCGGCGCCGCCGGCGGCGATTGCGTTGCGGACGACGCGAGCACGTACTGCGTTGCGGCCTCCGACGCGGGCGTGAGCGACGGCAGCGGCGCCACGGCGGGCGTGGTCGACTTCGCTCCCGTCACCGACGTCGTCGCTGGCGCGCGCTTCCGCGACGCCACCTGCTTGGCCTTCGCGGATTGCATCGCCGTGGGGGTGATCGACGAGGGCGACACCACGAACGAGCGGGGTGTCATCGCGCAGACCCACGATGGCGAGCGCTGGTTCTACCGCTTCGTCGGCAACCGAGGCTTCACCACCGTCGCCTGCGCGGGTGGTGTGTGCTTCATCGCGGACCGCGACGGCGGCATCTGGCGCGGCAACTAGCCGAGCAGCCGCAGGAAGCGCACGATCTGCTCCTCGGCCCAGTAGCGCGGCTTGCGCGGCGAGCCGCTCACGAAGCCGACGTGGCCGCCCCGCTTGGTGAGCTGCGCGATCAGGTAGGGGGACTGCGCGGCGAGCGTGTGGGGGAGGGTGCTGCCCGGGTTGAACGGGTCGTCCGCTGAAGCAATCAGCAAGGTCGGGACGCCGATGTGCGGCAAGAACTGACCGCTCGAGACGCGTGTCCAGTAGTCGGCGGCGTCGGTGAACCCATGCAGCGCCGCGGTGGCGTAGGTGTCGAACTCCACGAAGGTGCGGGCGCCGCGGATGCGCTCGGCGTCGAGCACGCCGGGGAACTGCTCGGCCTTGGCCAGCGCCTTGGGGATGAGCGTGCGCAGGAAGTGCTTGGTGTACTGAC
>JBDHVB010000372.1:0-3438 GCA_039809465.1 Myxococcota bacterium | reverse complement strand
CGCCCGACTCCGCCGCGTACGCGTCCGCCGCGCCCGACTCGGCCCCGTACGCGTCGCCCGCACCCGAGCCCGCCGTGGAGCCTCCGCCGTACGACGGCATGCTCATGTTGCTCGACAAGTCGCCGGAGCTCGCCCCCGTCCCAGCCTACGGGCTCCCCGAGGGCGCCATCGAGCAGCCGCCGCCACCGCCGCCATACACGAACGGTGAGGACGAGACGCAGGTCCTCACCAGCGAGCTCGCGAACCTCGACATCGAAGTGGTCGACGACGGTCAAACGCTCGATTTCGCTCACCCGTCCGGCGGCGAGTCCGACCACGAGCTCGAAGCGATGACGCCGGCGGCGGAGCCGCTCACGCAGCAGTCGGAAGGGTACGGCAACGCGTCCAGCTACGCGCCCGAGTCAGCGGACGGGGCGCTCGAGTCGCGGCCAACCGGCGTGCCGCTCGGCCGCATCACACCCGTATCGCGGCCGGTACCCGGGCCCATCACCGAGATGCCTTACCGCTCGAGCCTCTCGCCAGCCGCGCTCGCCGGCTCGCCGAGCGCGTCACTGCTCAGCGACGCGGATGCGCTGCTCACGGCACCGCCTCCCACGCCGCCCGCCAGCGATGTGAGCATCGCCAAGACGCCTTACAAGACGACCACCGGCAAGACCATCGACCTCTCGGAGATCGATGACCTGCTGAACGACCTCAAGAACCTGACGAAGAAGTAACGCTCACGCGTTGCGACCAGTAGTAGATCGCGTGGGCGAGCTGCTCGGCGGTGTAGCTCGCCTTGGTGCCGCCGGCCTTCTCGAGCATGTTACGCGCCATGGTCAGCGGGTGCATGGGCTCGTCCGCTATAGAGGTCGCCATGATCGAGACGATGCCCCAATCGGCGGCGAAGTCGGGCTCTTCGGGGACGAGCAGCGCCTTGCTGTAGAGCACGACGCTCACGAAATTGACCGGGTCGGGTGGGGCGTCGGCGGTCACCCGCACGTACGGATCCTCGTGCGGCCGGCGGCGCGTGACCTCGGCGCGCAACGTCATGCCGTCGCGCAAGGTCGCCGTGGTTCCGTGGAAGGAGGGCGTGTCGCCGAGCGGCACGACCACGACCTCGTCGAGGCTCGCGCGGCCAAAGCCCGGCTCACGCTTCTCCCAGTTGGCATAGACCGACTGGATCACCATGCCCGGCGCGCCATCGAACCAGGTGTGGCCGCTGCCAGGCTTGTGGCGCTCCGCGGCGAAGCGCGTCCATGCGATGTTCATCAAGTCTTCGTGGCGCGTTGCTCGGCGCGCTTGTGGCCGTCACGCAGGGTGACGAGCATCTGCTCGAGCTCGGTGACGCGGGCCCGCTCGCGCGCCACCACATCGGCTGGCGCGCGGTCGGTGAACGCCTTGTTGTCGAGCTTGGTCGTGAGCTTCACGCGCTCGGCCTCGGTCTTCTCGATCTGACGCGCGAGCTTCGCGGCCTCGGCGGCGTAGTCGAGCAGATCGCCCATCGGCACGATGACCTCGAGGCGGTCGGTCACCTTGGTGGCGGCCTCCTCGGGGGCTCCGGCGCGGCTCGCTTGGATGTCGAGCTTCTGCAGGCGGGCGAGGGCGATGATCGAGGCGCGCTGCTCCTCGAGGAGCTTCCTGTCGTCCGCGTTAGCGGCCACGATGATGGCATCGATGGGGCGCGTCGGACCCAGGTTCTTCTCGGCGCGGATGGTGCGGATGGCGCTGATGCCGCTCTGCACCAAGGCGTACGAATTCTCGAGCGCTGGGTTGCGCCAGACCGCGAGCTCGTCACCCGGATACTTCTGCTGGGCGATGAACGCGGTCGAGCGCTCGATGGGGAGCTTCTGCCAGAGCTCCTCGGTGATGAACGGCATCACCGGGTGCATGAGGCGCATGGCGGTCTCGAGGACATGGACCAGCACCGACTCGGCGACCTGCTTCGACCGCGCGCCCGCGGCGTCCTCGTTCATGAGGCGCGCCTTCACCAGCTCGATGTACCAGTCGCAGAGCTCGTCCCAGACGAACACGTACATGGCGTTCGCGGCTTCGGCGAACTTGTACTCGTCCAGGTGCTTGCGCACGTCCGCTACGGCGTTCGCGAGGCGCGACAGGATCCAGCGGTCCGGCTCCTCTAGCTTGGCCTGCATGGAGCTCAAAGGCGCGACGTTGCCGGTGACGCGCATCAACGCGAAGCGCGAGGCGTTCCAGATCTTGTTGACGAAGGCGCGGTAGCCGCCGATGCGGTCCGCCGACAAGCGGATGTCACGGCCCTGCAAGGCCAGGGCGATGAGGGTGAAGCGCAGGGCGTCGGTGCCGTGCTCCTCGATGACCTGGAGCGGGTCGACGACGTTGCCCTTCGACTTCGACATCTTGTTGCCGTGCTCGTCGCGCACCAGGGCGTGGATGTACACGTCCTTGAACGGCACCTCGTTCATGAAGTGCATGCCGAACATCATCATGCGCGCGACCCAGAAGAAGATGATGTCGAACGACGTGATGAGGACGGACGTAGGGTAGTAACGCGCGAGCTCCGGCGTCTTCTCGGGCCAGCCCAGCGTCGAGAACGGCCAGAGCGCCGAGCTGAACCAGGTGTCGAGCACGTCGGTGTCGCGGCGCAGCTGGGTGGGCTGCTTGTAGTGCGCGTCGGCGATCTTCCGCGCCTGCTCCTCGGTCTCCTCGACGAAGCAGGTGCCGTCCGGTCCGAACCACGCGGGGATCTGATGACCCCACCAGATCTGGCGCGAGATGCACCACGGCTGGATGTTCTTCATCCACTCGAAGTAGGTCTTCTCCCAGTGCTTGGGGACGAACTGGGTGCGGCCGGCTTCGACGGCGGCGACACACGGCTTCGAGAGCGTCGCGGCGTCGAGGTACCACTGGTCGGTGAGCCAAGGCTCGATGACCACGCCGCTGCGGTCACCGTAGGGCACTTGCAGCGTGTGATCTTCCACCTTGACCAGAGCGCCGGCGGCTTCGAGGTCGGCGACGATCTGCTTGCGCGCCACGAACCGGTCGAGACCGCGATAGGCCTCGGGTACGTCGTTGGTGAGCTTCGCGTTCATGTCGAAGATGTTGATGAGCGGCAGGTTGTGACGCTTGCCGACCTCGAAGTCGTTGAAGTCGTGCGCCGGGGTGATCTTGACCGCGCCGGTTCCCTTCTCGGGATCACTATAGGTGTCGGCGACGATGGGGATGCGGCGGCCGACCAGCGGCAGCACCAGGAGCTTGCCGACGAGGTGCTTGTAGCGCTCGTCGTCGGGGTGGACCGCTACAGCGGTGTCGCCGAGCATGGTCTCGGGACGCGTGGTGGCGACGACGATCGATTCGTTCGAATTCTCGACGGGGTAGCGCAGGTGCCAGAAGTGGCCCTTGACCTCGCGCGGTTCGACCTCGAGGTCCGAGATAGCGGTGTGGAGCTTCGGATCCCAGGTCACCAGCCGCTTGTCGCGGTAG
>JBDHVB010000371.1:0-3463 GCA_039809465.1 Myxococcota bacterium | reverse complement strand
TCGCTTGCTCACCATCGCCCTCGACATGATCCCGCGCACCACGCTCGCGCAGAGCATGGACGTGCTCTCTTCGCAGGCGAACCTCGCGGGCTACTGGGCGGTGGTCGCGGCCGCGGCGCGCCTCCCCAAGATCTTCCCGCTGCTCATGACGGCGGCTGGCACCATCACCCCGGCGCGGGTCCTGGTCATCGGGGCGGGCGTCGCTGGCCTGCAAGCCATCGGTACCGCCAAGCGCTTGGGTGCCGTGGTCGAGGCCACCGACGTGCGGCCGGAGACGCGCGAGCAAGTCGAGTCGGTCGGTGGACGCTTCCTCGTGGTCGAGGGCGCGGCCGCGGCGCAGGGCAGCGGTGGCTACGCCGCCGAGCAATCCGACGACTACAAGCAGAAGCAAGCCGAGATGGTGGCGAAGGCCATCGCCCGCGCCGACGTGGTCATCACCACCGCGCAGGTGCCGGGACGCAAGGCGCCGCGCCTGGTGAGCGACGCCCAGGTCGCTTCGATGCGGCCAGGGTCCGTCATCGTGGACTTGGCGGCGGCGCAGGGCGGCAACGTCGAGGGCTCGGAGGCTGGCCGCGACGTGGAACGCCATGGCGTACTGCTCATCGGTCCGGCCAACGCCGCGAGCCACGTGGCGCACCACGCGAGCATCGCCTTCTCGCGCAACATCGAGAAGCTCCTCGCCCACATCACCAAGGGCGGCGCCTGGAAGCTCGACATGGCCGAGGAGATCACCGCCGGCTGCGTCATCACCCACGACGGCGCGGTCGTCCACGCGCGCGTCCAGCAGACGCTGAAGGCCTGACCATGGATCTCGACCGCCTGCTCTTTGGCCTCTACGTGTTCACGCTCGCCGCGTTCCTCGGCTACCAGGTGATCTCGAAGGTGCCGCAGCTCCTGCACACGCCGCTCATGGCCTTCACCAACGCCATCTCGGGCGTGTCGCTGGTCGCGGCCCTGGTCATCGCGGGGTCGGCGCGCAGCCCGCTGAGCTCGGCGCTCGGGGCGCTGGCGGTGTGCGCCGCGACGGTCAACATCGTCGGCGGCTTCATCATCACCGACCGCATGCTCAAGATGTTCAAGAAGAAGGACAGCAAGAAGTGAGCGAGCCGCGCATCGTCATCTATCGCGTCGCGCTCTTCGTGGCGTCGCTCCTCTTCTTGGTGGGCATCCGCGCGCTCACCAAGCCCGAGACCGCGCGCAAGGGCCTCGCGGCGGCGGTGCTCGGCATGCTGCTCGGGGTCGCCGGGACGCTCCTGCACCAGGAGATCATCGAGTACCAGTGGATCGTCGGCGGCGCGGTGCTCGGCATCGTCATCGGCGTCCCCATGGGCCTGCTCATCCCCATGACCAAGATGCCGGAGCGCGTCGCGTTGTCGCTCGGCTTCGGGAGCCTCGCGGTCACCACCGTCGGCATCGCCGAGTTCCTGCACCAGGGCGCCGCCATGTCGCGCTTCGCGGTCGGCGCCGTCGGCTTCGAGGTGCTGCTCGGCGCCATGACGTTCACCGGCTCGCTCATGGCCTTCGGCAAGCTCTCGGGCACCATCACCGGCCGCGCCGTGACCTTCCCTGGCAACAACCTGGTCAGCCTCGTGGCCTTCGCGGCGGCCGCCGTCGGGCTCACCTTGCTGGTCATGCACCCCGGCGACCTCCAGCTCTTCGTCGGCATCATCGGCATCGGTCTCTTGCTCGGCCTGCTCGTGGTCTTGCCCATCGGCGGCGCCGACATGCCGGTGATCATCTGCTTGTTCAACGCCTACGCCGGCCTCGCCGCGGCGGCGTCGGGCTTCGTGCTCGACAGCCACGTGCTCATCATCTGCGGCGCCCTCGACGGCGGCTCGGGCGTCATCCTCGCCATCATGATGTCGAAGGCGATGAACCGCTCGTTCGCCAACGTGCTGTTCGGCGCCTTCGGCTCGCAGGTGACCGCTACAGCGGAGAGCGGCAAGCAGACGGTGCGCCAGGGCTCGGCCGAGGACGCCGGTGAGCTGCTCAAGCTCGCGGGCTCCGTCATCTTCGTCCCCGGCTACGGCATGGCGGTCGGTCAGGCGCAGCACGCGGTGCGCGATCTCGCGAACGCCCTGGCGGCGAACGGCGCGCGTGTCCGCTATGCCATCCACCCGGTGGCCGGCCGCATGCCCGGCCACATGAACGTGCTCCTCGCCGAGGCCAACGTGCCTTACGACCAGCTCTACGAGCTCGAGTCGGTGAACGACGAGTTCGCTCAAACGGACGTGGTCGTGGTGGTCGGCGCCAACGACGTGGTCAACCCGGCGGCGCGCTCCCAGAAGGCGAGCCCGATCTACGGCATGCCCATCTTGAACGCCGACTACGCCAAATCGGTCATCGTCTTGAAGCGCGGCATGGCGGCGGGCTTCGCCGGCATCGACAATGATCTCTTCGCCCTGCCCCAGACCATGATGGTGTTCGGCGATGCCAAGGCGACGCTGGTGAAGATCGCGGGCGTCGTGAAGGGCACCGGCCACTGAAATAGACGCGCGGACGTTAGCCATCCGTCTGCTTTTAGTGCAGACGGTCTCCCATGACGCGCCAACTCCTGCCGTTCATCTTGCTCGCCACCGCCTGCGGCACCAGCAACCCGCCCAAGCTCCCACCGCCCGAGCCAGCCCCCAACGGCTTGAGCAGCGAAGAGCGCGACCTCGTGAACGCTGGTCAGGCAGCGACGCACTGCCGTCCGACGGCGAGCACGCCGCAGGGCGCGGACTGCATCTCGAAGGAGGACGTGAAGCGCGTGGTGCACTCGAAGCAAACCGAGCTCCGCCGCTGCTACGACCGCGAGCTCAAGAAGAACCCACGCCTCGAAGGCAAGGCGACCTTCGCTTGGATCATCAACGCCGAGGGCGGCGTCGAGCGCTTCGAGCTCCTCGACGTGACCCTGCCCTCGCAAGAGGTCCTCACCTGCGCTCGCAAGGCCCTCTCGTTCGTCGAGTTCCCCCGGCGCTCTCCGAGCAGCCCCCTCGTCGAAATCACCTTCCCCTACACCTTCAGCGCCGAAGAAAATCAGCTCGGCCGCGGTGTCCGCGATGGCGACGCGGCGCTGGTGGACTAACGTGACGGCTCCGCGGCGGTGCGGGGTCGCGGTGCTTGCTGCCGCTCTCTGGGCTTGCGGCGCTGGCGAGCCGCCGCCGAAGGCAGCCGCTCCACTCAGCGATGAAGAGCAAGGCTGGCTCGAGCTCGGTCGGCCAGAGAGTTGGCGCAGGAAGGCCTTCATCCAGAGCCTGCAGCATGACCAGTGGCACGCAGCAGAGCTCGACAAGTGCCGGCGTGGAAAGTCCAATCCAGGAACACTCTGGGTCGTCTTCACGATCGACGCGGCAGGCAAGCTCACCGATGTCTTTGCGCGCGCGGACACCCTCAACGACCCTCAGATGACGGCGTGCGTGTTGCAGACGATGGCGTCCTTCAGCGTGTCACCGCATGCCGTGGAGCTACCGCTCGAGCTCGT
>JBDHVB010000370.1:0-3470 GCA_039809465.1 Myxococcota bacterium | reverse complement strand
TCGGCACTCAGCGCTCGCCCATCATCCTTCGTTGGCGCCTCGGTTTTCGGCGCGCTCGAAGTCATGACCTTCGCCCCATCCCGCAAACGATCAGTGCCCTCGATGGCGACTTGCTCGCCCCCCTCGAGCCCCTGGACGATCGCGATCCTGCCTTCAAACGCCGGCCCCAGCTTCACCGGCCGTGTCTTCGCGGTATCACCCTCGATGACATACACGAACGTCCCGTCAGCCCCGCGCTGAATACCAGCGGTCGGCATGATCACCGCGTTGCTCATGGTGTCGACCGTGATGCGCACGTTCACGAACTGGTTGGGCGTGAGCGCCTCGTCGGCGTTCTCGAACATGGCGCGCATCTTCACCGTGCCCGTGGTGGTGTCGACCACGTTGTCGATGGTGGCGAGCGTGCCTTCGGCGAGCGCGTTGTCGCCGCCACGATCGTAGACCGTGACCTTGAGCTGGGCGCCCGAGCGGTAGCGCTTGGCGACCGCCGCGAGCTCGTCCTCCGGGATGGGGAAGACGACGGAGATCGGGTGCAGCTGCGTGATGACGACGATGCCGTTGGCGTCACCCGCCGCGACGTAGTTACCGACGTCGACCTTGCGCAAACCGACACGCCCATCGACCGGCGCGGTGATGCGCGCGAAGCCGACGTTCACGCGGGCGGCGGCGATCTGCCCTTGATCGCTCTTCAACGTCGCCTGTGCTTGGCGAACCGTGGCGCGCTGCGTGTCGAGCTGCTGGCGAGAGACCGAGTCTTCCTCGATGAGCTTCTCGTAGCGCGCGAGATCGATCTCGGCGTTCTTGAGCGCCGCCTCGTCACGCGCCAGCGCCCCTTCGGCCTGATCGAGCGCCGCTTGATAAGGACGCGGATCGATCTGCGCGAGCAAGTCGCCCTTCTTGACGTCCTGACCTTCGCGGAACGCGATCTGAGTGATCTGCCCAGCCACCTGACTGCGCACCGTCACCGTCGCGAGCGACGTCACGGTGCCCAGCGCGTTGAGCATGATCGGCAAGTCACCACGCTCGGCGACCACGGTGCGGACCGGCGTCGGACCCTGGGGAGGCTTCTGGCCGCGGGTTTCAGCGGAGGTGTGAATGCGGCGGGCGATGAGCACGACCGCCAAGACGGCCACGAGGACCGGAATGCCAATACGTAAAAACTTCTTCATCGTTGCGCCGCGGAGTCGCTTTGGCGCGAGTAGAACCATGGTTCCGAGCACCTCGGAAGACAAGAGGGATCAGCGTTAACAACGATGAAGCCCGAGAGCCGACCGCCAAGCGGGCCAAAACGTTAGTCCGCGATGGCAAAACCCCTGCCCGCGCTGCCGCCCTGGTCCAAGCCGGACGCAACTCCGCGGCCCAATCGTCCCGCGCGGGTGATTTGGGTTCCGAACGCAGCGCGCTCCGCGCTGCTACGAGCCGAGTGAGTCTTCGAGGAGCCGGTGCAGCTTGTCGATGACGCGGGCGTGGAGTCGACTGGTCCATGACTTGGACAGGCCGAGCTTCTCGCCGACTTCCTGCAGCGACATCTCTTTGTAGTAGTACATCTCGAGCAGCTGCCGCTCTTGGTCGGAGAGCTTCTTGATGGTCTCGCGCACCAGCGAGCGCGCCTGCTCGAGGCCGAGATTTTCCTCGGCGCCGGGCGAGCCGTCGTCCTTGATTTGCAGACCTTCGGTGCCGTCGATCGTGGTGATGTAGACCGCGGCGAGACCCTGAACGGCGCTCGCGAGATCTTGCACTGCGTGCTCGAAGGGGTTGGCCGGCGCTTCGGTGCCCGACTCTTGGGCGGCAGCGACCTGCGACAAGTACTCGTTGGCGCGCTCTTCGAAGCGGGCCCGCGCGTACTCGCTGCGGCTCATCCAACCCATGCCGCGCAAGCCGTCATAGATGGCGCCGCGGATGCGGTAGTACGCGAACGTCATGAAGTTCGCGCCGAACTGCGGATCGTAACGGTCGGCTGCCTCGAGCAGACCGATCATGCCGTACTCGACGAGATCCTCGAAGTCGATCTCCTTGGCGACCGTCTTCTTGATCTTGCCCGCGATGGAGCGGACGTACGGCATGTACTTCTCGATGAGGACTTGCCGGGGCAGGGCCTTGGGATCGTCGCTGGCGGTGGCGCCGCCCTTCTCGAGCGACTTGTCCGCCGACTTGTCGACCATCTTCTCGGCGGCTGCCTCGCTCTTGGTAGCGGCGGCACCTGTCGCTGCGGCGGACGGTGGCACCTTACCGGCTGGCTTCTTCGCGGCTTTCGCCCCAGACTCGCTCATTCGAACTCAGGCTCCCAGACAAGGCTCACGTGGGACACTACACCTCATACGCCCCCGAAGGCGAGCGTCGTTGACGCTCCCCTCGTGCGTGCGTACTGACCGCTTTAACGCTGGACCGGTGATCGCAGGGTCCAGTCGGTCACTTCGTCGACGAGCTGCGCCAACACCGGGACGCCGTCGAGCTGCGAAGCGATGGCTTCGTACAGGGTCTCGAGCTCGCGCTCGTCCGCCTGATCGAAGATGCGGCCGAACTTCTTTCCGCGGATGATGCACTGGGCGAACATCTTGGCCCGCGACTTACGGTCGGCGCTCGGGTTCTTGCGCAGCATGATCGCGAACTGCTCGGCGATCTGGGCGAGCTGCTGGTTGGTGAACTGAATCGGGCCGAGGCTCGGCTTGTTCTTGGTCGCGATCCCCGACAGGCCTTGCGCGATGTTGGCCTTGACGAAGCTGTCCATCACCTTCTCGGCGCCAGCACCCTTGGCCGATTCCGAGCCCTTGGCGTCGGTCTTCTCGGCTGCGCGGTCGGCTTGTCCGGACTGCAAATTGCCGACTTGCGGGCGGCCATCACCAATCTTCGTCATCGTCGTCTCTCCAGAAGAGTCAGGAGTCGCAGGCAGCGTTCGTCGGAACGCGTTGCACTGCGGTCATGGAGCCGTATGGCTTGTCTTGTCAACGTCGTCCACGCCGTTCCGGCGCGGAAGCTAGCACCAAGTGCCGCGTCGAGTCGCGGTCAATCGGCGGCGCGCCGCGAAACAGGTCAACCGAAGATACCCAGCTCGTGAGCTTCCTTGAGGTACTTCGCAAACTGACCCGCTGGCCCATCGGGCTCCAGCGCGATCGCTTTCTCGACGGCCTGAACCGCGTCCTTGGGCTTCTTCAGGAAGAAGAGCGCCTCGCCAATCGACGCCTGCGCGGCCGCCGAGCTGGGATTGAGCTCAGCCGCCTTCTGATGCGCCTTGAGCGCTGGCGTGAAGCGACCCATCGAGAAGTACAAGTTGCCCAGCGCAAGGTGCGGAACCTCGCTGTGCGGGATGAGCGCGGAGACGCCGGTGAAGACCTCCTCCGCTTCCTTGTTCTTGCCGAGCTCCATGTAGAGGTAGCCCGCCTCGAGCAGGAGGGTCACGTCGCGCTGGGGGACAGGGATGATGCCTTGGATGATGAGGTCTTCAGCCATGTGACGTCGTTATACTCCCTGGC
>JBDHVB010000369.1:0-3492 GCA_039809465.1 Myxococcota bacterium | reverse complement strand
GCGAGAGCTGGGCCACGCCGCCAAGCAAACGCCGGGCTTCGCGTTGGGCTTCGACGTCGACCACGTGGAGATCGGCCGCTACGCCAGCTTCACCTGGCTGCAAACCCAGCTACGCGCCGTCACCGATGGCGCCGCGCCCGCCATCGCGGACGCCTATCGCGTCCGCTATTTCGACGGCGACACGTGCCGCGTGCCCGGCAGCCGCGAAGATCAGATCAACTTCTTGGTGCTGCTCAAGGCCGTCAGCGGCAATCGTTGAGCTTGCTCTTCGCCGCCAGGTGAACGCTGCTGTCCGGTTTGGTGATGGTCAGCACCGTCTGCAATCGCGCACACGACGCCGGGTCCTTGCCGTCGGCGCGCGCCAGCATCTCGGCGGCTTGTCCTTCGAGCTTGTTCAGGGCGCGGATGACCGTCTCGTTGTCGGGCGCGTAAGACAGCGCCTTGTACCAGTGCAAGAAGGCTTCCTGGTTGTCGCCGCGGATCTGCGCGTTCTCGCCGAGGTCATAGAGCTCGCTCGCGATCTTGCGCTGCAGGTTGCTGCTCACCGTGCTGCTCTGCGACGCCGGCATGATGGTCGCGTCGATGGCCAGACAATGCTCGAGCAAACGCACGACGCGCTGTGACTCGCTCGCGGCGGCGGCCTGCTCGGCGGCGTCACGGGTGCGCTGGATCTCGACGAGCGACGAGAGCAAGCGCGAGACGGCCTCGCGGCCCGATTGGGCGCGCGCTCTCTCGATGGCGGTGCTGACGTCGCCTCCCATGTACGACAGGACGATCTCGCGCACCTCCGCATCGGGGTAGCGTGCTTGCAGCGCCAGCTCTTCTGGAGTCTGCGGCGGCTGATAGGGCGTGAAGCGCATCTTCGCGTCACGCATCGAGCTCTCGACCTCGCCGAGCAGCGCCTTGCCGCTCACGGACTCGGGCTTGTAGCGCAGATGCTCGATGACCTTCTCGCGGCAGCGCACCCATTGACGGTCGCGGCACAGGCCCTGGGCGGCGTTGTAGGCGTCGGTCGCGAGCAAGGTGCGCGCGCTCGCGGCAACCCCGGCTGCTTCCTTACCGATCGGCGAACGCAGCGGGATCGAGTCCGCGAGATCCAAGGCGAGGCGGGGGCGGTTTTGATTGAGGGCGGTGCGCGCCTGCTCGAGCGCCTTGTTCGAGTCACGGCCCTGCTCGACGCTCGAGAGCCCGTCGTGCGCCGCGAGGTTCACGGGGTCGCCGTCGAGCACCTGCGTGAAGGCCTTGGTGGCTTCTTCCCAGTGTCCGCGCTCGAGCTCTTCGCGGCCGCGCAGCAAGCCGTCTTCGACCATGCGGCCATAAGCCGCCTCGGCGGGGCTCATGCCATCGGGGGCGCGCGCTCCCGCGCCCTTCGCGGCGATGACCACGACGACCGCGAGCAGCACGAGCGACAATCCGCCGATGCCGGCAGCTAGCTTCACGGTGCTGTCGCTGTTGGTGAAGCCGACCCAGAACTGCTTGGCGCGCGCGAACGAGACGCGGCCAGCGCGCCCGAACTTGAAGTCGATGTTGCCAAAGCGGACAGTGTCACCGGCCTTGAGCTCACGGCGGCCGACCTTCACGCCGTTCACGAAGGTGCCGTTCGAGGACGAGAGATCCTCGACGATGACCGAGCCGGGCTCGACGGTGAGCACCGCGTGGGTACGCGACACCGACACATCGGGGATGACGATGGCGGCGCCCTCGACGCGGCCGACCTCGAGCTCGCCGATGGGCAGCATGAAGACCTGGTCGCGCACCGGCGGCACACGGCCGGTGAGGGTGAAGGTCACTTGCTCGCGGGCGTTGTCCGAGAGGAGCTTGACGCCGAAGCCACCGACGTCGAGCTCGACGCCGGGGTTCATCTTGCGCGCGCCGCTCACCGGCTGTCCGCCCAAGAGGACACCGTTCACGCTGCCGAGATCCTCGATGTAGTAGGAGCCGCCACGTCGGAAGACGCGCGCGTGCCGCCGTGAAACCTTGCGGTCTCGCAAGGGGATCGCGACCTGGGGATCACGGCCGAGCACGTACTCGTCGTCGACGAGGTCGACCCGACGCTCCTCGTGGCTCGGATGCGTGATCACCAACTGCGGCATGACTTACCGGTCACCTACGTCTGGAAGATCTCGAAGTCCGTCTTGATGCCGCGCGCCGGAAGCTCTTCGTAGAACTTCGGCACGAAGCCGGTTGGCTTGGACACGCCCATCACCCGACCGTCCGCCGACAAGCCCTGCTGCTCGAACACGAAGATGTCGTGCATGCCGACGACGTCCGATTCCACGCCCGTCACCTCGCTGATGTGCGTGATGCGGCGCGAGCCGTCCGACAAGCGCGCTTGATGCACGATGACGTCGATGGAGCTCGCCACCTGCTCGCGGATGGCGCGCGCCGGCAGGTCCATGCCGCTCATGAGCACCATGGTCTCGAGCCGCGATAGCGCATCGCGCGGTGAGCTCGCGTGCAAGGTGGTGAGCACGCCCTCGTGACCGGTGTTCATGGCCTGCAGCATGTCGAGCGCCTCGCCGCCGCGGCACTCGCCGACGATGATGCGCTGCGGGAACATGCGCAGGGCGTTGCGCACCAGATCGCGGATGGTGACCGCGCCGCGCCCATCGATGTCCGGCGGACGCGCCTCGAGGCGCACCACGTGGCCCTCGAGCTTGAGCTCGGCCGCGTCCTCGATGGTGACGATGCGCTCGCCCTCGGCGATGAAGCCCGAGAGCGCGTTGAGCGTGGTCGTCTTCCCGGAGCCGGTGCTACCGCTGATGATGACGTTCTTGCGCGCCTTCACGCAGGTCTCGAGGAACGTCGCCATCGCCGCGGTGAGCGTGCCCGAGGCGACGAGGTCGTCGATCTCGAGCGGGTCACGCGTGAACTTGCGGATGGTGAGGGTAGGGCCCCCGAGCGCCAGCGGCGGAATGATGGCGTTGACGCGCGAGCCGTCCTTCAGGCGCGCGTCGACCATCGGTGACGATTCGTCGATGCGGCGGCCGAGCGGCGCCACGATGCGCTCGATGACCCCGAGCACCGCCTGGTCGCTCGAGAAGGAGCGGTCGACGCGGCTGATCTTGCCGTCGCGCTCGACGTAGATCTGGCTCGCGCCGTTGACCATGATCTCGTTGACCGAGTCGTCGTGCAGCAGATCCTCTAGCGGTCCAAGGCCCAAGGCCTCGTCCAAGACGTCGTCGATGAGGTTACGCGGCTCGACCGAGTCGGGCAGCTCGCCGGCCTCTTGCATCGAGCTGACGATCTCCTCGACGGAGGTGCGCGTGCGGGTGCGCAGCTCCTCTTCGTCCATGGTCTCGACGCCCAAGCGGCGTAGATCGAGCGAGCGCAGCAAGCGCTCGTGCACCACGCGCAGCGCCTGCGAGGCATCGTCGCTCAACGCACCGACGCTGGGCTCACGCTCGCGCTTGGTGGGCTTCGGCGGCACGGCTGGCGCGCGCCGCGGCTCCTCGCGCTTGGCAGGCGCGGGCTCCGCTTTTTTGATCTTTG
>JBDHVB010000368.1:0-3525 GCA_039809465.1 Myxococcota bacterium | reverse complement strand
CGCCACCCGCGAGGCGGCCGATGGCGGCCATCTTGTCGACGTTCGCCATCTCTCGCTCGACCTGCATGGCGTGCGTGACGTCACGATACGTGCACAAGTGCGTGGAGCGCTCGGCCGGCAGGCGGTAGGCGCGCACGTCGAAGAGCTGCTGCTGGCCATCGGAGCCGTCACGCGACACGCGTGAGCTCGCGCCGTCGCGCGCGCCGATCGGGCAGTTCGCGCACTGGCTGCTGCGCTTGAACAGCGACTCGTGGCACTTACGACCCTCGAGCTCCGCGGGCTGGCCACCGGCGAGCTCGGCGGCGGCGCGGTTCACGCCTTCGAGGCGTAGGCTCTCGTCGACCATGATGAGGGGGTCCGAGATAGCGTTCAGCGCCACGTCCCAGCGGCGCCGAAAGCCCATCAGGGTCTCGTCGGTCTCCTGGACTTTCGTCTGCAATAGCTGATTGAGGTAGCTGAGCTCGGAGTTGCGGTTCGACAGGCGGGTGACGAGCACCGCGTTCTCCCGGCGCAGACGCGACTGCTGCACGGCCTGGCCGAGGATGTTCACGAGCATCTCGCGCTTCCACGGCTTGCGCAGGAAGCGGCTGATGCCGGCGTCGTTGATGCCGCGCTCGAGCGCCTCTTCGTCGGCGAAAGCAGTGAGGAGGATGCGCTCGGTCTCGGGCCAGCGCTCACGCACCTGCGAGAGAAAGTCGACGCCGTCCATGTGCGGCATGCGGAAGTCGCTGACCACGACGGCGTACTCGCGGCTGTGCAAGCGCTCTAGCGCGTCCTGCGGAGAGGACACAGCTTCGGCAAGCCAGCCCGCGGCATGGGCGGTGCGCTCGAGAGCACGCAAAATCGACGTCTCGTCGTCGACGAAGAGGATGGGCAGGTCAGTGTCGATCACGCTGCTCATTCGCTCTCGCTCCGGCTCCACTGCTCGTGCGATGGTCGAAGGACTTGTAGGGAAAAATGCTCGAGACCGTGGTTGTGCAAGCACCGGGCCGCAGATGCGCGGCACATGAAGACGCCGAAGCTGAAGCTCATGGGTTCCAGTGCATCGTGATGTCTGTAAACCGAGTCTGCCGCTCCCGGGTTTCGCCAAGCCAGGGTAACCAAAACCCCGTGCATTGCCATGAAAATCGAGAGAGACGCGATAACCCATGACGGAGCTACGCATCACCCCGCTCGGCGGATTGGGTCGGATCGGCGGAAATTTCATGATTTTCGAGACCCCCACCGACATGGTGGTGGTCGACTGCGGTATGCTGTTCCCGGGCCCCGAGCACCCGGGCGTCGATTACCTCGTCCCCGACACGACTTACCTCGCCGCGCGCGCGCAAAAGCTGCGCGCATACGTCATCACCCACGGCCATGAAGACCACATTGGCGGCCTGACCCACGTCGTCACGAAGCATCCCGCCCCCATTTATGCGACGGGCTTCACGCTCGGCCTCCTGGAGATGAAGTTCGGCGATCGCCCCATGTCCATCGACCCCGAGCTGCGCCGCCTGCGCGACGGTCAGCCCGTGAGCATCGGTGAGCTCATCTTCGAGCCGATCCCGGTCACCCACTCGATCCCCGACGCGGTCGCGCTCGCCATCACCACGCCGGTCGGCGTCGTGGTCATGACCGGCGACTTCAAGCTCGACGACGCGCCGCTCGATGGCCGCCGCACCGACGTCGCGCGCTTCAAGCAGCTAGGTGACCAGGGCGTCGTCGCGCTCCTCTCCGACTCGACCAACGCCGAGCGCCCCGGCCGTAGCCTGGGTGAGAGCGTCGTGACCGAGACCATCCACCGCCTCATCGACAACGCGCCGCACCGCGTTTGCCTCACGACCTTCTCGAGCCACATCCACCGCATCCAAGCCGTCATCGATGCCTCGACCGCGGCCGGCCGCACCGTCATCCCCGTGGGCCGCAGCGTCGTGCAGAACATTCAGATGGCGCTCGAGCGTGGTTACTTGAAGGCCGAGCGTGGCGCTTTAGCGGAGCCCACCTACTTCGAGGATCTGCCGCGCTCGCATACGACGGTCATCGCTTCGGGCTCGCAAGGTGAGCCGCAGAGCTCGATGACGCGCATCGCGGCGGGGACGCACGGCTACGTGAAGCTCGACCCAGGCGATCGCGTGCTCTGGTCGTCGCGGCACATCCCCGGCAACGAGATCGCCATCGGCGCGGTGACCAACAACCTCCTGCGCGCGGGCATCGAGCTCATCGACGAGCGCGTCGACAGCATCCACACCACCGGCCACGCCTACGCCGACGAGCTCTGCGACATGATCGCCTGGGTGCGCCCCCGGCACTTCATCCCGGTGCACGGCGAGTATCGGCACATGGTCGCGCACGCGAAGCTCGCGGAGCGCGTCGGCACCGCCCCCGCCAACATCCACGTCATCGAGGACGGGCAGCCGCTGGTGCTGCGCGGCCAAGGCGCGGGCGTCCGCGTGATGCGTGACGAGCCCGTGCCCCACGGCTTCGTCTTCCTCGAAGGCGACGATTATCGTGAGGTCGGCGAGGTGGTCTTGCGGGACCGCCGCATCTTGGCCGAAACCGGCATCGTGGTGTGCGTCGCGGTGTTCAACGATAATGGCGACCTGATGGCCGGTCCGCAGATCGCAACCCGCGGCGTGATCCACGTCGACGAGAGCGCCGAGCTCTTGAACGAGGTCATCGACGAGGCCCGCCGCGCGCTCGAGGACGTCTCGGAGAACGACGACGAGGCGCTCGCCGAAGAAATGCGCGTCGCGGTGCGCCGCTTCTTCCGGCGCAAGCTCGGCAAGAAACCTCTGGTCGTACCCCTGGTGATGCGCCAATGACCTTACGTCTTCGACCGACCCTCATCTTCAAGCTGCCCGAGCGCGCGAATTTCATGAGCTCGCTCATGGACCGCGACGGCGTCACGAACATCTTCGTGCCCGGCGCCACCAACCTCGCGCCCGGTATGCGCGTCGACCTGGGCGTGCTCTTCACCGACGGCCCCAAGCAGTTCGCCACCCGCGGCGTCGTCCGCTGGAAGCGCGAGAGCCTGGGGCACGCCCTGCCGCCGGGGCTCGCGATCGAGCTGGCGCGTCACGACGAGCCGACGCGTGATCTCATCTTGAGCTACGTGCGCGGCAGGAACGTCGAGCTAAAAGACCGCCAAAGCAGACGCTTGCCGATCATGCACCCGCTGTCGTTCGCCTCGGGGGACTTCGTGACCAACGAGGTCACCGAGGATCTGTCGAAGACCGGCGCCTTCTTGAGCAGCGCCAAGATGCTCGCGCCCGGCACCCAGATCGACATCAAGCTCAAGCCCGAGGGCGAGCTGTTCGCGTTGCGTTTTTACGGCGAGGTGGTGTGGAACAGCGCCGAGCGTGGCGGCATCGCGGTGCGCTTCGCCTTCCCCAACCCGCACGCCAAGACACGCTTCGAGGCCTTCGTCGACCGCTTGAGCGATCAGGCGGACCAGGCGCTGGAAGTGCACGGACCTCAGGGACGGCTGTGAGCCGCGCCGTGGTGCGCGCGACCGTGCGGCGCGTCGTCGTGCCGCGCGTGCTC
>JBDHVB010000367.1:0-3534 GCA_039809465.1 Myxococcota bacterium | reverse complement strand
CGCCCCGGCGGAGGAATAATCTCGACCGCCGTGAACGCCGCGACCACGGCCGCATGCTGCGCGCTGCCCGCCCCATGCAAATCGATGGCGGCCTGCTGCACCGAGCTTGCCCAGGTCGCAAAGCCGTGGAGGGTTTTGTCGTCGGGCATGCGCTTCATGCCTTCGAACCAGAGCTTGCGCATCGTCGCGCCGCCGACCGCCTCGGCGACCATGACCGCGGCGTAGCTCAGGAGCTGGCTGCGGCCCTCGGGCTTCTCGCCGTGCTCGGGGAGCTCACTGAGCTTGCGGTAGGGTGGGGTCGCGAGGTCGCGCCAGTCGGCGCCCTTGAGGGGCTCGCCGCCCGGCATCTCGTCGCCGACGATCCAGTTGCTGTCGTCCGCTCCGGTACCCATGACGTCCGCGAATGACTCCGCGATGGCGGACATCTCCGGGGTCTCGTACGAGTACTTGCCGAGCGCGATCTGGATGCCGTGACCGACCTCGTGGCCCATGATGGTGGGGGAGAAGCCGAAGGAGCCGAGGGCGGCGGCGACGCCTGAGCGCTGGCCGAGCAAGATGGTGCTGGTCGGGGTGGCGAAGGTGGCGTTGCGTAGCGCCATCCAAGCGATGTCGGCGCGGAGCGGACTGCCCTTGCCGTCCCACCCGTCGCGGCCAAGCTCCTCACGCAAGAAGCGGTCGATGCGGACGAGATTGTCGAACGCGCGGTCGACGAGCTTGTCCCCGGTGGGCGCATCGCCGGAGCGGCGGACGACGACGTCGCCCCGTTTGACTTCGAGCAAAGTGGCCATGATTTTCGATGGGTAAGGAGGGAAGACAGAAACCGTCTCGAATATCGTCGGGCCGCTACGAACGGTGCGTATGGCACCGTAATATGCCGTTGACGGCGCACCCCGGATGCCTGATCATAGGTGCATTCGGCGCGGGAATACCGCGCTCGAGCAAGTCGAAGTATCGCCCTGCTCGGTTCGTGCTTTTGGTGGAAACTCTGGACCAATGTTGCATCAACGGGAGTGGCTGCGCTTAGAGCCGTGTGTATGCCCCGGACTCACGCAAGTGGGTTGCAGAGGAAACCTAAAGCTCTAGCGGTCTGCTCCCACCTGGTTCGCCAGGTCTAGAATCCCCTCGACACGGCCATAGCGGGGCACTTCGAGTGCCTCTTACGCTCTCCCGATAGTGCTAGGTAAACCAGAGCTTCGGCATCAGTTCCGCGCGCGACGTCGCGCCGTCCCGGCGACCGTGCGCGTCGAGGCATCGCAAGCCGCGGCCAGCTTGGCGTTGCCGTACCTGAAGGCCCACGCACCCAAGCGGGTCGCGCTCTTCGTGTCGCTCGCGGACGAGATCGACACCAAGCCGCTCTTCGACCAGCTGCGCGCCGAGAGCATCGACGTCGTCCTGCCGCGGGTACGTGTCGCCGAAACCGCGCTTGATTTCGTTCTCGCCCACGACCTAAACGACTTGGAGCCCGGTCCGTTTCGTTTGCTCGAGCCACGAGGTCCTGCCGTGCCGCTCAACACCGTCGACATCGTGGTCGTCCCCGGCCTCGCGTTCGACAAGAACGGCGGGCGCCTGGGCTACGGCGCCGGCTACTACGACCGCTGCCTTGCCGACTTCCAGGGCGCGCTCGTCGGCTACTGCTACGCTTTCCAGTTGGTCGACGCGCCGCTCCCCACGGGCGCGCACGACCGTCACATGACCGCCATCGCGCACGACGCCGGCGTCCACACCGTCGGGGCCGCGTGAACGCCAACCTCGCCGCGCTCCTGGGCATCATCGTCGGTGCCATCGCCGTCATCTTGCTGCTGCGCCGCAAGCAGCCCGCGCCGCCGGTCAGCGTCCCAGCACCGCCGCATGACGCCGGCCAAGAGCTCGCCGAGAAGGAAAAGCGCCTGCGTGAGCGTGAGGCGTCCATCGACGAGCGCGCCCGTCAGCTCGCCCAGCGCGACCGCGACCTCGAGAAGCGCGCATCTGCCATCGCGGACAACGAGAGGGTCGTCGGCGATCGCTTGAAGCGCATCGACGAGAAGGTCTCCGAGGCGCGCCACGAGCTCGAGCGGGTCGCCGGCATGACCGCCAATGAAGCGCGCGAGGCGCTGCGCCAGAGCATCGAAGGCGAGGCCCGTGAGCTCGCCGCGAAGCAGCTCGCCGCCATCGAAGAGACGCTCCAGGAAGAGAGCCGCGAGAGGGCCGCGAAGATCCTCTCGGAGGTGATGCAGCGTCAGGCCAGCGGCTTCGTCGCCGAGACCACCGTCGCGGTCGTCGAGCTGCCGAACGACGAGATGAAAGGGCGCATCATCGGGCGCGAGGGCCGCAACATCCGCGCCCTGGAAGCCGCGACCGGCGCCGACATCATCATCGACGACACCCCCGAGGCGGTGGTCGTCTCGGCCTTCAACCCGGTGCGTCGCCAGATCGCCAAGACCACCCTCGACCGCTTGGTGGCCGACGGCCGCATTCATCCGGCGCGCATCGAGGAGATCGTCGGCAAGGTCACCGCGGAGGTGAACGAGGCGCTGGTCATCGCGGGCGAGCAGGCCGTGAACGAGCTGGGCCTCGCCGGCGTGCACCCCGAGCTCGTGAAGCTCCTGGGCCGCCTCAAGCATCACGTCATCGGCGGTCAGAACGTCCTCACGCACAGCCTCGAGACCGCCATGCTCGCGGGGTTCCTCGCGGGCGAGCTGGGCATGTCCGCGACCCAGGCGCGGCGCGCCGGTCTCTTGCACGACATCGGCAAGGCCGTCGGCCACGAGATGGAAGGGCACCACGCGGACGTCGGCGCGGATCTCGCTGCCCGCTATGGCGAACGCGAGGAGATCGTCGAGGCGATCCGCGGTCATCATGATCTCGACCCCGACACCGTCCTGGGGGCGCTCGTGTACATCGCCAACGTCATCAGCAAGACCCGCCCGGGCGCGCGCCGCGACCAGATCGACGGCTTCATCAAGCGCGCGACCGACCTGGAGCGCGCGGCGCTCGCCTTCGAAGGAGTGGAGAAAGTGTACGCGGTCCAGGCGGGCCGCGAGGTGCGCGTGCTGGTCGACTTTGCCCGCGTCGACGACGCGAAAGCCCTGGTCTTGTCACAGGACATCGCGCGCAAGATCCAGGACGAGCTCACGTATCCGGGTGAGGTGCGCGTCACCGTCATTCGCGAGGCGCGTGCCTCGGAGATCGCCCGCTAAGCGATGCGCATCGCCGTCTGCTTACTCTTCGCGGCCTGCGTCGTGGCCGTTCCCGCCCGCGCCGAGCGCTTGCTCGAGCCATTTCATGACGAGCTCGCCCAACCCGAGGCACCCGAGAGCCCCGAAGAAGATGGAGACCTCGGCCCGTGGAGACCCGCCGACCAGCGCCAGGTGCCAGCCGATCCCATCGTCGCGCCACTCTTCGCACCGCCACAGGTCTCCGCGCCGGTCAGCGACAAGCACCGCACCGTGCTGCGCACCCTCATCGGCATGGTCGCGGTGGCCGTGCTCGCGTATCTCGGTGGCCACCGCAAAGTGCGTGAAGTGGAGGCGAGGCTCGGCTTGTCGCAGATGATCA
>JBDHVB010000366.1:0-3592 GCA_039809465.1 Myxococcota bacterium | reverse complement strand
GTGTCGGTTCGGCGAGCGCGCCGCTCACTGCGTAGCGCGGCTCCTGCGGTTTGGTCTTCGCCGCGGCCTTCTTCACGGTCTGCGGCCGGGAGCCGTGCATCATCGCGGTCAGCTCGGCCGCTCGAGCGGACACCGCGGGGATCACGCGCTGCATGAGGATGCGCGCGACCTCGGGGCCGTCACCCGCGTTGAAGAACGCGGCGAGGCAGGTGATCTCGCTCACCAGGTCATAGAGCTGCACCGCGTCGTTCACCGCGCAGAAGTCACGGACGATCTCCGCGATGTCCATCTCGGTGAGAAAAACGCTGCCGCTCGCCCGGCGGCGAATGCGGCTCGCAACTATGTCGACCGGCGGCATCATGGCGGCGAAATGGGCCCTCAAAGCAGTAGTTTACGCTACCGGCACGCACTTGCGCAGTCCTTGGCGTGCGAAATGCGCGTCCGGGCTTGGTTTCTGGGCTGGCGCGGGCCACGAAGGTCCGCGAGCTTGCTCGAGAAATCGTCGGGCGCGCCCGCCACCGCGAAGCCCACGCCTGATGACCGTTCACGGGGCCAATTTCCCACGGACACCCACGAGGCTCGCGACGACCCCAGCCGCATGTGGAGCGCCAGTGACGCGGCCCTGCTCGTGCCGAGCGCCCACGCGCGACGCGACGATTTACTCGCACCGCACGTTGAGTGATGATCACGCGCTCGGCCGCTACGTACGGCCGTGTGAACAATAGGCTATTGCACCCAGGATCCCCCATGCGTTCCATCACGTTGCTGGTTTGTCTGTGCCTCATTGCCTGCGGCGGCTCGAACGCGAAGAAGGACAAGGACGACGACTCGGCCACCGATGCCGGCGCCGGCAGCTATCCCGACGCGCTGTCGTCTTCGCCTGCCTTGGATGTGCCCGGCCCTGCGTCTTCCATGGCGGACGCCGTCCTCGCCGACACCGACTTCGCCGCGACGCTCGCCGCCACCATGGACGTGCTCGCGGAGGGCGGCATCTCCACCGCTTTCGCGGACACCGTCACGCGTCAGGGCAAGGCGCCGGCCTCGAGCCTGACCGCCTGGCCTACGGGCGCCATCAGCATGGCGGTCGAGGCCTCCGAGCGCCGGAGCACCTACACCTTCACGCTCACCGAGCTGGCGCTGCAGCTCGCCGACTACGGCTTCCCCTATCCCGACGGCGTCCGCCCCACCGACTTCTGGCTGACCGCCTTGGCGGATTGGTACGCCGCCGCGGAAGCGGACGTCGACGCGCCCGACTCCTTCGCGGTGCTGTTCATCGCCGCCATGAACCAAAAGCAGGACCCCCGCGCCAACATCGCGAGCGGCGTCGAGAACCCCGACCTCATTCGTTTCTCTCTCCTCGAGCTCGAGCTGCTGGTGGCGGCCTTCGAGCGCGTCAGCACCATCCCCAGCGGTCCGGCGCTGACCCTGCGCTCCGCGTCGCCGTGCTCCGACCTCATCAAGCAGACCGGCCTGCTCGGCCAGGCGGGAGGCATCGCCGGCGCCGAGATCACCGGCAAGGTCATCGAGGCGGGCTTCGAGCAGCTCCTGGGCGCCGGTGAGGCGTCGAACGCCTCCAACACGATGTCGGCCCTCGGCATCCTATCGAAGCTCAACAAGCTGGCCGAGCAATTCCGCCATGGCGGCATCAAGCTGGAGGTCGACGGCGCAAACCCAGTGGCGAAGCCCCTGCGCACCGAGCCCAACAAGCAGGGCTCGCTCACCGCCACGGTCGGGGTCGACGCCGAGAAGCTCTCCGAAGTCGAAGCCGCGAAGGGCGGCGCGCAAGCGAGCGAACAGCAGCAGCAAGCGCAGGACTGCCTCGGCTCCTTGGGCATCCCCACGCCCGCCGACATTCGCGATGTCGCGAACGACGCCGAGAACTGGCGGGTCTCCTGGTCCATCATCGCGGGCGGCGGCAGCCAGGTCGTCTGGTCACCGGGTCAGACCTGGGACATCAACCTGCGCACCGAGAAGAAGGTGACGCGCGCGTCGGACTCCACCGCCGAGTCGAAGGTGAGCTTCGACATCTTCCCGCAGACGAGTCGCGCCGACGTCGGCAACCTCCGTACCCGCAAGGCGGTGTTCAAGGTGCAGCTCCGCCGGGGCTCGGTGCCGCAGGCCGGCACGGCGTGGGGCGCGGGCAAGGCGGGCTTTGCCGCGGCCGCCGCGAACCCCATCGCCGCGGCCTTGGGGCTCACGGACGCGTCGGTCGACATCCTCGGCGGTTGGCTCCTCGAGGCGTTCTCGCCGAGCGCCCAAGCCACGCAGCTCCTCACCGAGGTCGAGCCGACAGGGCTCGTGGGCACCATCTCCTGGACGATCGAAGGTCGCTTCGAGCAGCACGAGCCCGGCGTCGGCCAGAGCTTCACCGACACGCAAGCGCGCGTCCTGCAAACCGGCCTCTCCGAGATCCTGAGCCGCAAGGGTAAGTCCACGACCGAGTACGGCACCGCGCACTGCGTGCAGTCCTACACCTACAAAGCGCAGATGGAAGAGACCCCCGAAGGCGGCGAGGTCGTGGGCACCGGCATCGACCAGTCCGCGATTGTGTTCAGCGGTGACTGGACAGCGCCGCAGTCCTCCAGCCGGGTCAGCTCCGCCGAGCTCATCGACTGGGATCTGAGAATCGGCAACACCCCCGACAGCCAGCTCACCCCCGACATGCTCGCCAAGCGCGGCCTCATCGAAATCAGCGTCCGCCCGACGTGCCCCGAGTACCGCACGAAGAAGCAATACCTGGTCCGCGATGACGAGCTGGTCAGCAACGTCTGGCAGACGACCTACGATTACATCGAGGAAGATCTGCAGCTCTACCCGTTCAACCTCGAGCACGTCATCCAGCTCGAGAACACGACCAACCAGCAGACCATCGAAGGCAACTGGAGCGACATGTCGACGGTGACCCTCGCGGGCGTGACCATCCCGGTGAAGCGCAGCATCAAGTGGAAGCTCTACCGTATTCCCGAGTAGCGCTTGCCCCGGCTGGGACTCTCGGGGGGCCGCGAAAAGTAAGCAGAGGCGTCACACAATCATTTCACGACGAAGCCAATCGTCGGGTAAGCATAATGCCGTTCGCAACGAGGTGAGCCCAACTCGAGCCTGGATCGACTATGCAAGACAACGACTGGCCGCCGGCCGACTGCCCTCGGGCCTGCACCCGGTCGTGGGCGGGGAGCCGTCCTGGTGGGAAGCCGGGATCATCGCGCAGGACGTTCCGGTCCTGCGGACCACCAAGCGGACCCAGCAGCAGACCAGCCTCTTCGACGACGAACCCGACACCGCATCTTCGACCCTGCCCGAAAAGGTCGTCCGCACAGCGGTGTTCAAGGCCCAGTACAAGCTGGCCGGCCGGGTCGTGCTGCTCGACGAGCAGATCATGGGACTGCTGGCCGCCTTGCTGGCTGCCGGAGGCAACGAGATCACCGTCGCCCAGGCCGCCGTCGCACTGAAGGTCGCAACAGCCAGCGTCAACGGGGCGCTGATGCAAACCAAACGCGTCCTCGATGTCGAGGGTTATGAGGTGCTGCGCGTCGACCGCGGTGTGGTGCGCCTCGACGTCGCCGCCCTGACCGAGCAGTTCGGGGTGACGCCA
>JBDHVB010000365.1:0-3652 GCA_039809465.1 Myxococcota bacterium | reverse complement strand
GGGCCCGCGACGTCATCTTGCGCCAGACGCAGCACCTCACGCGCATGGTCGACGACTTGCTCGACGTGGCGCGCGCCACCCACGGCAAGATCGAGCTGCGCCGCGAGCTCATCTGCTTGAACGACCTGGTGCAGCGCGTGGCGGTGACCGCGCGTGATACGCGCCTCGCTGGACGCGGTCAGAGCGTCGCCGTGACCCTCCCCGAACAAGACGTTTACATCGACGGCGACCCGACGCGCCTCGAGCAAGTGCTCGACAACCTGCTCGACAACGCCAGCAAGTACATGGAGCAAGGCGTCATTCGCATCGAGCTGTTGGCGCCGGATTCGTCTGGTTTCGCGCATGTGCGTGTCCGTGATAGCGGTGTAGGCATCGCGCCGGAGCAGATCTCGTCGATCTTCAATCTCTTTGCCCAGTCGGGACAGAGCATCGCCCGTACGCAGGGTGGCTTGGGCATCGGTCTCACGTTGGTTCGGGCTCTGGTGAATCTCCATGGGGGCAGCGTCGTGGCGCACAGTGAGGGGCGGGGTATGGGAAGCGAGTTCGAGGTCGCGCTTCCAGCGGTGACCGGGTGGGAGCTGGAGCAACGTCGGTCGGCGGCGGCGCGTTTGCCGGACGCGGCGCCGATCGCGAAGAACGCCGTCTCTCGGCGCATCTTGCTGGTCGAGGACAACTCCGACGCGCAGATGGCGTTGAAAGATCTGCTCGAGATCTGGGGGCACGAGGTCATCACCGCCTCCGACGGGGTGAGTGGGGTCGAGCGGGCGCTCGAGGCCTTGCCGGAGGTCGCGCTCATCGACATCGGGCTGCCGCTCATCGACGGTTACGAGGTGGCGCGACGCATCCGCGCGGGGCAGGACGGCCGTAGCATCTACCTCGTGGCGCTCACCGGCTACGGCACGTCCGAGCAGCGGGCCAAGGCTCTCGAAGCGGGCTTCGACGTGCATCTCGTCAAGCCGGTCGAGCCCGCGCGCCTGGAAGGTCTGCTCGCGCAGGTGCCGGTGTGCCAGTACCCCGGTTTGCGCGTCGCGCGTTGATACGATACGCGCGCTGCTGATGACCCAACTGCAAGGCAAAGTCGTCTGGGTAACCGGCGCGTCCTCCGGGATCGGCGAGGCGCTCGTGCATGCCTGCGCCGAGGCGGGCGCCAAGGTCGTGCTCTCGGCGCGCCGTGCCTCGGAGCTCGAGCGCGTCGCTCTCGATTGTGGTGACGCCGCCGAGACGCTCGTCGTGCCCATGGACATCACCGACGGCGCGGCGCGGGCCGACGGCTACGCCAAGGCGCTGGAGCGCTTCGGCCAGGTCGACGTGCTCATCAACAACGCCGGCGTCTCGCAGCGCGGAAAAGCGCTCGAGACCAACATCGACACGTTGCGCCGGCTGATGGAGATCGACTTCTTCGCGCCCGCCGAGCTCACGCGCCTCGTCGTGCCCGAGATGGTTGCCCGCAAGAGCGGTCACATCGTCTGCGTCACCAGCATGCTGGGGGTCTTCGGCACGCCTTGGCGCTCCGGGTATGCCGCGGCGAAGCATGCGCTCCATGGCTGGTGCGAGTCGCTGCGCGCCGAGGTCGCCGCCGACGGGGTGGTGATCACGGTCGCTTGCCCCGGCTTCGTACGGACGGGTATCTCTGCCCATGCGCTCACGCCGGACGGCTCACCGCTCGGCGCGAGCGATCGGGACCCAATGAAGGGATTGAGCCCCGAAGCCTGCGCCAACGGCATAGTGAAGGCCATCAGGCGCAACGCCGTCGAAGTCTACGTGGCGAGGCCAAAGGAAAAGCTCGCTGGCTTCGTGAAACGTGCTTCGCCAGCGGCATTCGCACGCATCATCCGGCGCGTTCGCGTCACCTGACTTTATTCAACCGGAGGACAATCAAATGACCTTGAAGCCCTTTGCCGTAGCCGCCTTGTTGCTCGTTCCCGCCGTTCACGCGCAGGCTCAGGAGCCCGCGAAGGCGGACGCTCCCGCGGCTGCTCCGGCCGACCCAGCCGCCGCGCCCGCCGCTCCCGCGGCGCCGACCATCGAAGGCAAGTACCGCTTCGTGGGTGGCGACAAGGAGCAGAAGGGCGTCGAGGAAGCGATCGAGAAGGTCGTGCAGGAGATGCTCTTCATCAAGCGGCCGATCGCGCGTGGCCGCCTGAAGGAGCGCAACAAGGTCGCGACCTCGTGGACGTTCAACACCGCTGGCGGCACCATCAAGGCGAACGCCGAGGGCGTCATGGCCTGGTCGAGCCCGGCGAGCGGCGCGCCCGCCGACGTGAAGACCTCGACCGGCGACGACGCGAAGCTCACGCAGAAGATCGTCGGCAACAAGCTGACCCAGGTGTTCACCACCAAGGAAGGCAAGCGTGAGGCCGTCTTCACCTTGGGCGCTGACGGCGAGACGCTGACCATGGACGTCGTGCTCGTCTCCGAGCAGCTACCCATCCCGTTGAAGTACTCGCTCACTTACAAGAAGTAGGCTCGCGCCGAGCACCAGCGCGCCCGTGCCCGCCATCACCATGGCGACCGGGCGCGCGGTTCCGTCATAGACCGCGCCGGTCACCGCGCTCGCGAGCGCGCCGCCACCCATCTGGGCCGCGCCGAGCGCCGATGCCGCGAGCCCGGCGGCGGCCTTCCACGGCTCCATCGCCACCGCGAGCGCGCTGGGGATGGTCATGCCGATGCCCACGAAGGTGACGGCGACGCCGGCGACGTAGCCTGTCGTTCCGCCATCGCGGACAACGGCGCCCAAGAGGAGCAGGGTGGCGCCCAGCGCCATGACGGCCGCGCCGATGCCGAGGACTTGCCGCGGATCGCGCCCGCGCACGAGATGGGCCGCGCCGCGCGAGCCGGCCATGAGCATGAGCGCGTTGGCTCCGAAGAACAGTGGATAGAGCTTGGGATCTTGCGCGAAGACCTGGGTCATCACGAACGACGACGAGCCGATGTAGGCGAACTGACAGGCGAAGGCGGCGCACACCACGATGGCGGGGAGGAGGCTCGCCCGCGTGGCGAAGAACCGGCCGTAGGCACGCGTGACCGCCATGGCGGACAAGGGGCGGCGCTTGTCCGCGGGGAGCGACTCGGCGAGGCGCGCCACGGTCATGCCGATGCAGACGACACCGGTGAGCGTGAGGAACCCCATGGTGACGCGCCACGCGTCTTCTTGCAGAAAAGAGGAGACGTGTAGGAGCACCGTGCCGATGAGCGGCGCGATCATGGGCGCGATGAACATCACCAGGGTCACGAGCGCCAGCACCCGCGCCGCCTCGGCGCCCTCGTAGCTATCGCGGACGATGGCGCGGCCGAGGATGGTGCCGGCGGAAGCGCCGATGCCCTGGAGCACGCGAAAGACGATGAGCGCTTCGATGCTGGTCGCGAGCGTGCAGGCGAGGCCGGCGAGCGTGAAGAGCACGAGGCTCGCCAGGAGCACGCGCTTGCGGCCGAGAGAGTCGGAGAGCGGACCGATGACCAGCTGGCTCGCCGCGTAGCCCATGAGGAAGGCGCTGAGCGTGAGCTGGGTTTGCGCGGCGGTCGCGTGGAGGGCGTCGCCGATGAGCGGCAGCGCCGGCAGGCTGATGTCGATGGAGAGCGCGGTGAGGCCGGTGAGGGCGCCGACGAGCGCGATGAAGCGGCGCGAGCCGGCGGGGTAGGTCACGGCTGCTCG
>JBDHVB010000364.1:0-3669 GCA_039809465.1 Myxococcota bacterium | reverse complement strand
CAGAGTGTCTCAGGCTCGTTGGCAGAGAGGGCAGTGCGGGCAAGAGTACAATTCTGCAGGCGCTCCTCTACCTGCACGAGCTCATCGAGCGTGGCTCGGCCGACGTCGATCGCACCGAGCTCGGCGGTAACGTGCTCGAGCTCGGCGGCTTCGCACGGCTCGTCCATCAGCACGACACCAACCGAGAAATCGTCCTGAGAGCTGAATTCAAAACGCCTGGAGGCCTGGAGCGATTCGATCGCGGCTTTGTGGATTTCCCGTTCCCTGACCTCGACGACGAGGTCGAAAGCGCGTGGCTCGAACTAACCGTCCGCTTCCGCGAATCGCCAATGTATCGCGGGGCACTCGTTGAGCGCGCGGTAATTGGTGTCAATGGTGTCAGCGATCCATTGGTGTGGTTGGAGCTGGGCGCGTCAATTCGCGATGGCGAGCCCATATTCGCGCGTGTGAACATCGGACATCCGATCCTGGCGACTGAGCTACATGAAGTGCAGAACGACGACCCCGCCAGCGCGGGCGAGACCACACGTTCGTTCACTGCGGAGATACCGACAGAGGTGGTTGAAGACTGGCAGAGAATCGCGATCCCCGAGCAGACCTATCGTGATGCTTTAGCGCACAGTGAAGGATCTGATTGGGATACCGCTTCCACAGACACTGCTGCCCTAGACTCACACGATGTGCGCTCGCTCGTTTTCGCAGTGAGAAGGAATAGGCTCTCGGCGTTGCTTGCCCTCGACGAGCCGATCCGCGTCATTCCGTTCGGCGAGGCAGCGGACGAAAACCTCACGTTGACCGCCGAGGCGTTACGAGAGGCCATCCCGCAGCCCGGCCAACAGGGCGGTTTGGGGTTCCGATCGACATTTGTAACGAAGTCCACGGTAGCGTTGGGAGTACAGGCGTTCCTCGAGAGTATCGTTCTCGGTACGACCGCCCAGCTTGCGGCATCTCTGCGTGATGCACGTTACATCGGTCCCCTACGCACCATCCCAGCGCGCGGCTCTCTCTACGAACGCAGCGGGCGCCCACGAAGCTGGGCCGACGGTCTCGCCGCGTGGGACCTGCTCCTCGCCGACCGACTCACGCTCGTCGAGCGTACGAACGAGTGGCTCGAAAAGCTGAACGCGGGCTGCAAAGTGGTTGTGCAGCAGCTCTTCGACGGTGACGCCGACGCCGAGGACATCGCTGTGGGCCACGTTGACAAAACCGTACGCCGCCTCCTGCTCGACACGGGAGCGCGCTCGTTTGTGCTGCCTTCGGAGGTAGGCGCCGGCATCTCGCAGCTCATTCCAGTCATAGTTGCTGCTATCGAAGGGCGCGGTGGGTTGACGCTCGTAGAACAGCCGGAGATCCACGTGCATCCGGCCGTACAGGTGGCGCTTGGCGATCTGCTCATAGACGCCGTTGGCGATGAGCGGAGCCGTCGAACGCTGCTCGTCGAGACGCACAGCGAACACCTCATCCTGCGCCTGCTTCGGCGCATCCGCGAAACGACCGACAAGGAGCTTGCCGCTGACGCGCCAGCCTTCAGTGGCGACAAGCTGAGCGTGCTCTACGTCGAAGGCGACACTCGCGGTGTCCGCGTGCGTCGCCTTCGTGTCGATGAGCGCGGCGAGTTCGTAGACCGCTGGCCGAAGGGCTTCTTCGCAGAGCGCATGAAGGAACTGCTGTGATCCATGCCTTCGCGCTGGAACCCGAGCTCGTCGCCACCTGGGGCAGGTACGAGGAGTATCGCTTCATCCTCGACAAGTTTGGGTTGGGTACGCCGCGCGTGCTGCTGGAGTTGCCCAAGTTCAGCACGTGGAAGAGAGCCGTGTACGCAGCCGCGACCGCGCTCAACCTTTCGCAAGAGGACATGAAGCGCATCGAGGAGCTATTTCGCCTCTTCAGTGAGCACAAACATCGGCGCACCGATACCGTCTACGATGGCCTCCTCTCGTGGCTCGAAAACGCCGAGACGGAGTACGCTCGTAGATCCTACCGGGGCATTCTCACTCGCCAGAATCCGCGCAACCACGAGGCAGTTCTCGTCGCCGAGCAACTGGGACCTGATTCGGAACGCTGGGCGCTTACGACTGGGGTTTCTCCCACGCGCACGCCTGAAGCGCTGGCTCTCTCGCTCTCGGCGATGCTGGACAATTGCCGCCAGCTCCACCTCGTCGATCCACATTTTGGTCCTGAAGCGCCGCGCTACCGCAAGATGCTCGAGGCGCTGATGGAGGTCATCAGAGCCGGCGGGTGCGCCCTCCATGTCGTTCGTGTCCACTGCTCGGCGAAGGCGGAGCTCAGCTTCTTTGAGGCGGAGGCCGATAGGATGGCCGCACGCTTGCCAAACGGCCTATCGCTCGAGTTCGTGCGGTGGCGGCAGAAGCCGGGCGGCGATCGCCTTCACAACCGGTACGTGCTGACCGAGGTCGGGGGTGTCTCACTGGGGGTTGGCCTGCTCTTGTTGCCGCGCCCTCAATACGCGCTGCGATGGTCGCAGTATGTGGAAGAGAACGGTGCCTTTGAATGTGTCGACCGTCCGAAGATCGTTGTGGGTAGGCGTCGACCGGGCGCAGGGGGCGCCCGCTGAACGAGCGCGTTCCTGCCGAATTCAGCATGTGTGCGCGTAGCTGTTCGTCGTGCCGAGGCTGTGCGACATTCTCCGTCCGATGGTTCCGCTAGAACAGAGCTGCCAGTGAATCTCGAAGAAGCCATCGCCACCGGGTCCGTCGACCACGAAAGCGGAGCTATTCGCCTGCGGGGTGGCGTGATCGAAGTTCTCCAAGTGACCGGTCCCGACGGGGGCGAGTGGGGGCCGATTGGCGTCATCAATGTGGGCGCCCTTCCGCGCGAGGGATGGCTCCATGTCTGGGAGCAGGACGGACCGTTCAATAACCTCCATCAGCTCGACCCCGAAGCGCTTACCTATCGCGACCACTCGTTCACACCGCTTGGCATGCGTGTGTCCGCTGATTACTGCCAAGCTTGGCTGCGGGGAGCGGCGCATCGATATCGAGGAGCGCTACCCTGACCTCGCCGGTTCGTTTCACGATTTCCGTACGTGCGATGAGCTCTGTCGCGAGCACGCCGCCCATGATGATGGCCGTGAAAACACACACAAGGCGCTGGAGCCATGACCAAGCGATACCCCAGCCCAGATCGCTCCAACTTCGCACCCAACTCGCGCCGCGATGACCCGCTCCTCCCCGAGGGCGACCTCGGCTCGAGTGCAGATCGGCTGTCTGACGGACGACCGTTCGTGATGGAGCACTGGTTCAGCGAGGGCTACACTTTCATCACCCTGTTCTTTTCGACGCTGGAGCTCGAGGATGCGAAACCGGACCAACTCTTAGCGCTCGTGGCGCCCTTGCTCGTCGATGCAAAGGTTCCCGAGGAGCGCCGCTCGCTCACGGAGAGCGGCGTTCGCGTCATCAGAGACGCGGCCGATCAGCCGATGTACAGCCTCACCTTCGTCGTGGGCGAGCCGCCCTACTAGCCGTCGCTCGCATGGTGCATCGCACCGCTTCGACATACGGACGGCTCACGGCCCGCTTCTGAGGTTCTTCTCGGTTGAGGGTGGGTAGCGGCTTGAAACGGGCATGACCCTGCTCGGTCTCGTTAGGCTTTGGGTGTCTAGGCCTAAACCTTAACGGAACCCCCGCAGAGCCATGCCCTATCGCATCT
>JBDHVB010000363.1:0-3684 GCA_039809465.1 Myxococcota bacterium | reverse complement strand
TAAACGGGAGAGTATTGCCATGTCGGCATTAGCGCACGAACACCGCAACGCGGATGCAGTCCAGCTCGGAGCTGCTCAAGCCCGTGCTGTCGACAACTACATGTCGAGCTTGTCCTCGGCAGCCCAGCTCGCGGACGTCGGCGAGCTCGAGAAGGCGGCACGTCTGCTCCGCCGCAGCATCACTTCGGCCAAGAAGGCCGGTTGTGCCCTCGACTACCCGGCCATCGAGCAGCGGGCGCTCGTCTTGCAGCGTGAGGGCTACATCGCCGGCGTCGACCGCCAGCAGGATCGCATCGACAGCAAGGCCGCCAAGGGCCAGCTCCAGGACGTCGAGCTCGCCATCAGCCTCATGGAAGAGTGGGCCGTCAAAGCGCGTGAGCTGGGCGGCGTGGTGGTCATCGACACCGTCCGTGTCGAGGCCGCGCTCGCCAAGGCCCGTCAGCTCGCCGCGGCGACCATGGAACGCGATCGCATCATCTCCGAGCACCTGCACAAGGTCGGTGGCGCCTTCTTGTCGCTCTACGAAGCCGCGACTGGCGATCCTTCGATCGAGAAGTAAGCGCCCGACGGTGCTAGAAGAGCTACCGTGAGCGATAGCACCTTCTATCCGTTCCGCGCGGTCCCCCGCACTGGCGTCATCTTCGTCAGCGAAGAGGCGGCAAAGCGTGGGTTCAAGCCCGGTGATCCCAACTGGAGCAACCTGGGGCAGGGCCAGCCCGAGAGCGGTCCGCTCGACGGAGCGCCCGAGCGTCCGAGCTCGTTGCCGCTTTTAGCGGACGACTTCGAGTACGCGCCGGTCGGTGGGTTGCGCGCGCTGCGTGAAGCGGTCGCGAACCTCTACAACACCATCTACCGCGCCAATCACGCCTCGAAGTACACGGCCGAGAACGTCGCCATCTCGGGCGGCGGTCGTGTCGCATTGACGCGCGTGCTCTCGGCCGTTGGTCAGGTGAACGTCGGCCACTTCCTGCCGGACTACACCGCCTACGAGGAGCTGCTCGACGTCTTCCGCGCCTTCCATCCGACCCCCATCATGCTCGAGCCGGCGAACGGCTACGTCTTCGACGCCACGGCGCTGGAGCGCGAGATCATGGGCCGCGGGCTGGGGGCCGTGCTGCTCTCGAATCCGTGCAATCCCACTGGTCGCGTCATCGCTGGGTCCGCTCTCGCGGACTACGTGAAGGTGTCGCGCTCCACCGGCTGCGCCCTCATCGCCGACGAGTTCTACGGCAACTATCTCTATTCGCCGGACGGCGCGCCGCGCACCGTCAGCTCCGCCGAGTTCGTCGATGACGTCGACAAGGATCCCATCGTCATCTTGAACGGGCTCACCAAATGCTGGCGCTTCCCTGGGTGGCGCGTCAGCTGGGTGGTCGGGCCGCGGGCGCTCATCGAAGCGGTGAACAGCGCCGGCAGCTTCTTGGATGGCGGCGGGGCGCGTCCGCTACAGCGTGCGGCCATCGAGCTGGTCTCGCCCGAGCGCTTCATGCAGGAGACGCAGGTCGTCCAGAAGGTCTTTGGCGAGAAGCGCACCCTGGTGCTGGATGCGCTGGCGTCGATGGGCATCAAGGTCGAAGCGCCGCCCGAGGGGACCTTCTACGCCTGGGCGAGCCTCGCCGACTTGCCTGGTCCGCTGTCCGATGGAATGGAGCTGTTCCGCCGTGCTTTGCAGCGCAACGTCATCGTCATCCCTGGGGAGTTCTTCGACGTGAATCCCGGCAAGCGGCGCAACCGCCGCCGTTTTCAGAACTACGTGCGTATCTCCTTCGGCCCCGCGAAGGCGGAGCTGCAACGCGGCTTGTCGGTGCTCGCCGACCTCATCCGCGAGCATCGCTGAGCATGAAGCGGCTACTGGTCGTATTCCTCGCCCTCCAGGCCGCCTGCGCGGGCGGCATGCGCACGGCGCAACAGGCCGAGGCCGACGCCGCGCCCATCTTGAGCTACATCAAGGACGGCTGGCGTACGCTGACGCGGACACACAAGGACATCGTCGCGGCGGCCGCCGATCCGAAGCTCACGCACGGCGCGCCGTGGCTGGTCTATGCTCCGGAGGGCGACGTCACGGCGGCGAGCGAGCTGCTCAAGGCGGCCCTGGGCGAGCAAGCGGGGCAGATCGAGGTGCGGGCGCTGACGGGTGACGTCACCGACGCCGGCTTGCTGTATCTGCCCAATCCGTACGTCGTGCCGGGTGGCCGCTTCAACGAGATGTACGGCTGGGACAGCTACTTCATCGTGCTCGGGCTGCTGCGTGACGGCGAGGTCGACATGGCCCGCGGCATGGTCGAGAACTTCATCTACGAGATCGATCACTACGGCACGATCTTGAACGCCAACCGCACCTACTACCTGACGCGCTCGCAGCCGCCGTTCCTCACGCGCATGGTGCTCGACGTCTACGCGCGCACGCAGGACCGCGCCTGGCTCGCGTCGGCGATGCCGGCCATCCAGAAGTACTACGATTTCTGGACCGAGGAGCCGCACGGCCTGCCGGGCTTGGGCCTGTCGCGCTATTATGACCGCGGTAGCGGACCCGCCCCCGAGGTCGTGAGCGGCGAGATCGAGAACGGTCTCACGCACTACGATCGCGTGCGCGAGGCCTACAAAGCGCATCCAGAGCAGGTCGAGGGTTATCCGCTCGCCGAGATGTACGACGCCGCGTCGGACACGCTCTTGCCCGAGTTCTACGTGGGCGACCGGTCGATGCGCGAGTCGGGCTTCGATCCGTCGGGCCGCTTCGGCACCTTCAACGTCGGGGTCACGCGCTACGCGCCGGTCTGCCTGAACACGCTGCTCTGGCGGATGGAGCGCGACACCGCCGACATCGCCGAGATCCTCGGCGCCGACCCAACGCCATGGCGGACACTCGCCGACCAGCGCCAGGCGGCCATCGACAAGACGCTGTGGGACGAAGCCCGCGGCCTGTACCTCGACGCCGATATCGCGAGCGGTGAGCGCCGCGACTATCCCTTCGCGACGACGTTCTTCCCGCTATGGGCGGGCGTCGCGTCGCAAGAGCAGGCCGACAGGGTCGTCGACAACTTGGCGGTCTTCGAGCGCGCCGGCGGCATCGTCACCAGCCCGAAGAACACCGGCGCTCAGTGGGACTCACCCTTCGGCTGGGCCCCGTTGCAGATCGTCGCCATCGAGGGGATGCGCCGCTACGGCTATGCCGCCGAAGCGGACCGCTTGAGCGTGGCGTTCCTGTCGCTCGTCCTCCAGGAGTTCAAGGAGCACGAGGCCATCTTCGAGAAGTACGACGTCGAGCGCCGCGACTCCGCGGTCGCCGCCAACGTGAAGTTCGGCTACAGCACCAACGTCATCGGCTTCGGCTGGACCAACGCCGCCTGGACGACGCTCTGGGACGAGCTGAGCGTCGGCGGCCGCCGCAAGGTGGCAACGCTCGCGGCCGAAGGCGCGGCGGCGAAGTAGGGCGACGGTTTGTGCATTTCTGCATTTACAGCCGCCACCCGTGATGTTAGCTAGCCCCCTCGTTTCCCGGCCCCATCGTCTAGCGGTCTAGGACGTCGCCCTCTCACGGCGAAAACACGGGTTCGATTCCCGTTGGGGTCACTTACGAAACGCCGGCCTTGGGTTCTTCGGGTTCTTCGGGTTCTTCTCACTTCGTAGTGGGCCACGCCCCGAAGTGCTCTTACGCGCAGGCGTTTAGAAGTCTGAGCCTGTAGT
>JBDHVB010000362.1:0-3693 GCA_039809465.1 Myxococcota bacterium | reverse complement strand
GCGTAGTCGCTGGCGACCACCGCTGGCGACGGGCTCGCGCGGTTCTGGCCGCGCGGCGTGACCGCGAACGAGATGCCGTGCTCGATGCCGGTGAAGAGGCGCCGCAGCCGTTGGGTCCGTGTGGCGTCGTCGTAGCTCGACCACTCGGGGTCCGTGCCCGTCGACCAGGTGACCGGCGCGGGGGCGTCCGCGGTCGCGTCGTTGGTGGCGCCGGTGGCGCGCCACCTGCCGCCGTCCCAGATGTAGATGGCCGCGCCGTCTTGCGCGCCGCCCGCCGTGTAGCCGGTGCCGCCGCTCACCCAGGTGGTGTCGACCCGTAGCACCGTCGAGCTCGACCACACGTCCGCTTCGGCGTACTGCGCGAAGAAGCTGTGGGCCGGGGCGGAGGACGCGCCACCGTCCCAGATCCAGGTGTCGCCATAAACGCCCGAATCGTATCCCCCGAAGAGGATGCCGCGGTCGACCCATTGCATGTGAGCCACGGCGGCGCTGGCGCGTGCCGAGGGGCGCCGTTGGGGCGTGCGGTCGTGCCAGGTCTCGCCGTCCCACTCCCAGACGTCGTCGAAGCGACGCGCGCCGTTGGTGCCGCCGAACAAGTAGACGTTGCCTCGTCCGCTATCGCAGAACATCGCCGCCTCGGCGCGCGCCGCTGGCTTCCGTGGCGGTGAGCGCAGGCGCCAGTTGCCGTTGTACCAGACCCAGGTCTCGTCGAGGTACGTCGCGCCGTTCTTGCCGCCGAACAACACAGCGCCTCCGGGCATGTCGCTGCCGCCGGCGTTGGCGCAGTAAGCGAAACCATGGCGCTCCTTGCTCGTCGGGACGGTGCTTGGCGACTGAGCGGTCCATGTGACGTTGCTCCCCGAGCTCGTCGCGACCCAGGTCGTGCGTGTCGGCGAGCCACGATAGAGGATGCCGCCGGTGCCGGGCTTGTAGGTCATCTGTTGGAGGGCGATGTGCCCGCTGCCGTCGTCGCTGGTCGGCTCGGTGTAGTCCGTCCCGCCGCCCGCCCCCCATGTCGCGCCGTTCAGCGTGTAACGCGTCTCCGGGGGGCCGCCGACGGTCGAGCCCAGTCCGCCAATGCGGACGACGACGCTGTTGCTGACCGCCGCCATCGAGAGGCCGTTGTGTCCGCAGCACCCGCTCTGCCTGCTGTCGTAGGCCGTCATGAGCGCCCAGGTCGAGTCCCAGATCCAATAGCCACCGAACGAGTTGCTGTTGGGCTCGATGACGTTGGTGCCACCGGCGAAGGCGACCTTCTTCACCGCGCCGATCGGCGCCATTGCGGCGTAGGCGCGCGCCGCGGGAGGGGTGGCGAGCCGTGTTGCGTTGACGCTGCCTGTGCTGGGCGCGCGCAGCAGGAAGGTCCCGTCCAGCGCCTGACCATCGATGCGGCAGCTCGAGTTGGGGCAGCCGCCAAACCAAACGAACGTGCCGTGGTCGCTGTCGAAGCCGCCGCAGGGCTCGTTCGTGCTCGACGACAGTGTTCCGCTCGCTTCGTTCAAGGCGCCTCCGGCGGTGGTCCAGGCGCTGCCGGTCCAGGTCGAGACGAGCCCGCCGTTCGTCGCGACCACCGTGAACCTCTGCGTGACCTCGTCGTACCAGAGCTGTTGGCCCGCCGGCCGTGGGCTCGCCGTGCCGAGCGTCCAATCTCCGTCGCGCCAGAACCAGGTGTCGGACGCGCCGCTGCCTCCCACCATGATGGTCACGTTCTCGGCGCTGTTGGTGGCGACCAGGGCGTTGCTGCGGGCGCCGGGCAGGTGCGCGGGATGGAGCTCGGCCCACGTCTCGCCGTCCCATGTCCACATGTCGTTCCGGGCGCTGCCGTCGCCGCCGCCAAAGAGGACCACCTGGCCTAGCTTGTCGTCCCAGAACATCTGCGGATTCTCGCGCGGGCTCGGCATGGCGTCACAGCCGCACTGCGCCGCGCCGCAGCCCGGCCAGCAGGCGCGCGTCCAGCTCACGCCATCGAAGGTCCAGGTGTCGCCGAAGCGCGTGCCGCAGCTTTGGCTGGCGTCGGCACATCCGCCAAAGAGGACGGTGACGCCGCGCGCCTTGTCGAAGACCAGCGCATGCCCGGCGCGCGCCGGCGGGCGCACGCCGAGCGGATAGCGTGACCAATTGTAGCCGTCGAACGCCCACGTCTCGTCGCTGGTCACGTTGCCGCTGCCATACACGCCCCACCAGCCGCCGAAGAGCACTTGGTGGCCGTGAATGTCGTCCTGCGCCATGCGGCACCCAGCGCGCGCCGACGGGTGGTCGTCACGGTTCGGTCCAATGGACCACGCGGGTCCGCCGTGGGTCGTGAGGAGGGCGCCGTCCGCCGCCGCCAGCAACGTCGGCGATTGCGGCTCGCTGAGCTGAGCGTCGCGCGCCCGGAGAAAGAGCGGCGCTTCGACGAGGCGGTTGGGGTTGTCGAAGGTGTTGCCCGCCGTCTTGCCGCCGATGGTCGCCGTCCACGTGGCGTCGAGGATCCGGACGGGCGCGCTGGCGTTACCCGCCGCGTCGACCGCTTGAGCGTACACATTCTTGCGATCGACGCCTGGGAGCACGAAGCTTACGAGGCTCCCGTCCGCCGCGGCGGTCGTTCGGGCGATGAGGATCGCCGTGCTCGGCTCGGGGGCGTCCCACGCGAAGACTCCGACGCCAGGCTCGAGTGCTCCGTCCGCCGCCACCAACGTGAGCCGTGGCGCGCCGGTGGACGCGTGCGGCGTGCGGTTGAGCACGACGGCGCCCGGCGACGCGACCAGCGGAGCCGCCGGCGCGACGCTGTCGAGCGTGAAGGCGCCGAGCGTGAGGACGGCGGGGTTGCCGGCGTGATCCGCGACAGCGGCCGTGATCGTGTACACCCCTTGGGCGGTCATCGCCGCATCGACGACGACGCCGCAGGTGTAGAACCTGCCGAGCGGATCGCCGCAGTCGAGCGCGATGGTCCCCGGTCCAGCGGCCGACACCACGGCGCCCGGCGCGAGCGACTCGTTCACGCCGAACAGCGCCGTGATCGTGGTGCCGATGGTGGCGGCGCTGACGTCGGCGCGCAGGGAGCCGGGCGGGGCGCTGAGCTGGACGACGTTGGTGTCGGGCACGAGCACCGGGGCGTGAAAGTCGAGCTGCAGCACGTTGGGCTGGTCGTAGGCGTTGGGGACGCCCGCGACGCTCACGAGCTCGGCGTGCAGCGCCAGTGGTCCTTCGGGCTCGGCGTCGCCCACGGTGTACGCGAAAACATACGATGCTCCGTCGTTCGCGACGAACACGGCGCCGGCGCTTCCGGGGGAAGATCCGTTCCAGGTGAGCGTGACGGAGGGCGGCGCGGCCAGGACGCCGTTCGCCTCGAGGGTCACGGTGACCACGGAGCCGCGCGTCGCCTGCGTCGGGACGACGCTCGAATCGACGACGTACGGCAGCGTGATGTCTCCGTCTTTGCGGACACAGGTGCGGATCGACACGAGGCAGACGTAGTCGCCGGGACACTCGCTCGTCGTGTCGCAGGTGATCTTCGCGTCCGGTGGAATGTCGAGGTTCGCTCGGCATCCGTAAGACAACGCCATGGCCAAGAGGAGCGGTCGGCGAATGAAGGGGGGCATGTTCCTTGAGGATAGCATGGACGAAGGGCGGAGAATCTTCAGCGCTTCTTTTTCGTCTCCTTGCCCTTTATCGCGGACGAAGGCTCGGCCGCCGGCTCGCTGCTCTCGTAGA
>JBDHVB010000361.1:0-3703 GCA_039809465.1 Myxococcota bacterium | reverse complement strand
ACGGTGGTCGTTTGATCGGAGCCGACGCGCTGCACTTCGCCTGTCTGCAAGATGCGCAACAGCTTGGGCTGGATCGCCAAGGGGAGCTCGCCGACCTCGTCGAGGAAGATGGTGCCGCCGTTCGCCACCTCGAACTTGCCGGCGCGGTTGTCGCTCGCGCCGGTGAAGGCGCCGCGCACGTGACCGAAGAGCTCGCTCTCGGCGATGGTCTCGGGGAGGGCCGCGCAGTTCACGTAGATGAGCTGTTTGTCCCGCCGCAGCGATTGCGCGTGCACGGCGCGGGCGACGACTTCCTTGCCGACGCCGGTCTCGCCGGTGATGAGCACCGCGAGCTCGGTGTCGGCGACGAGCTCGATGTCATCGCGCACCTTTTGCGCGAGCGGGCTCGTGCCCACGAAAACATTGCCGGAACGCTCGCTCGCTTCGCGGCTGAGCTGATTGACGATGAGCTGCTGGTGCGAGCTCAACGCCGCGAGCCGGTCCGCCAGGCGCGCGTTGCGCACGGCCGCGGCCAGGAGGGCCCCGAAGGTCGCCATCGCCTTGTCGCTGATGCCCCCGAAGGCGCCGTCACGGAAGGCATCCACGGTGAGCGCGCCGACGACATGACCTTCTATCCGCAGCGCCGTACCCATGCAGGAGTGCACCGCGCGCGTCGCGTCGTTGTCACCCAAGAGACGGCCATCGAAAGGGTCGGGCAATGGGCAATCGTAGGAGAAGCGGATGGGATCGCGCGCCTCCAGGATGCGCTGGAGGCGGGGATGCTCGCTCGGTACCAGGTGCTGCCCGGCGAGCTCCGGCGCGAGCCCTTTGCCGGCCACCTGCGAGAGGCTACCGTCGGTGTTGACGACCATGACGGCGGCGGCGTCGAAGGGAATGAAGTGCTGCACGGCGCCGAGCAGGGAGTCGTAGCCGACCCGACCCGCTTCCTGGTCACAGAGGTCGGTCGCGAATCCGAGCAACGCGTCGAGAGCGCGGCATTGCGCGTAGTGTTCCGTCGGGCGGTCCATGCCCGTACGGTAGCTCGAATCGTGCCACTTGGCATCGGCTGCCCGGCTTTCGCACGCGGTTGTCGTCGAAATGACAACGAACCGCGTCGAAATGACGCTGATAGAGCGTTGTCACGGTAACCACCTGGGTGCCGCTTTAGTGGACGAATCGGCGCGCTCCGCGCCGTCTCTCTGCTTGGCAAGGTACTTGCTTTTCCGCGCAAGCGTGGAGGCAAGCATGCACGAGCCAGGCGATACGTTGACGGTTGGTGAGCTCGCGACCAAGCGGCCGCGCGCCATCAAGATCCTGCAGCAGCACAACATCGACTTCTGCTGCGGCGGCAAGCGTCACTTGTCGCGGGTGTGCGCGGAGGCCGGCGTCGATGTCGACACCTTGCTCGCCAAGATCGACGCCGAGGAGGCGCGCGACGCAACGCCGGTCACCGACTGGTCGACGGCGCCGCTGGCCGAGCTGATCACGTTCATCACCGAGCGCTACCACCAGCCGCTCCCCGCCGACCTCGAGCACCTCGAGCGTCTCGCCGAGAAGGTCGAGCGGGTGCATGGCGCGTCCAACCCCAACCTCGCTCCACTCGCCGCGTCGCTCGCGGAGATGCGCGGCGAGCTGCTGCCGCACATCGACAAGGAAGACCGCATCCTCTTCCCGTGGATCCTCGCGGGCAGTGGCCCCAGCGCGGGAGCGCCGGTGCGCGTCATGATCATGGAGCACGACGACGCTGGCCGCATCCTCCGCGAGCTGCGCGAGCACGCGACCGGCTACGTGCCGCCCGACGGTGCCTGCAAGTCGTGGCGGGCGCTCTACGAGGGCCTCGCGCGCTTCGACGCCGAGCTCAAGGAGCACATCCATCTCGAAAACAACGTGCTGTTCCCGCGCGCGCTCATGGGTGAGTCCGTGCACACAGCCACCGCAAGGATATGAACCATGTCACGGTCTACTGCTGGGTTGTTGCTCATCGCCTCGGGCGCGCTCTTCATCGGTTGCGCGCCGGAGTCCAAGTCTAGCGGCGATGGGGCGCCGAGCTCGGCGCCCACGGTCGTCTCCAAGATCGGCACTCCCGACACGTCATTCACGGCACCGAGCGGCGCTGGTAAGTCCGCTGAAGCGGAAGCGAAGGAGATCTTCGCCAACCGTTGTACTCCATGTCACGGGTCCAAGGGCGCCGGAGACGGAGCAGCATCGCCGGGCCTCACGCCGAAGCCGCGTAACTTCACCGACGCCTCGTGGCAAAGCAGCGTCACCGACGAGCACATCGAGAAGATCATCCAATACGGCGGCGCCGCCGTTGGCCGCAGCCCGATGATGCCCGGCAATCCCGATCTGTCCGCCAAACCGGAAGTGGTGAGCGAGCTCCGCAAGCTCATCCGCTCCTTCGCGAAATAGTTGAAAGGTGATCGAAATGTCCCCCCGTAGATCCATCATCGCAGTCAGCCTGCTCTCTCTCTCTGCCTGGGGCTGCAACACGAGCCCGACCGCAGGAGCGGACACCGCCACCGGCGGCAGCGCCGTGAAGAGCCTGATGCAGGAACGCAGCTTGAGCGAGCAAGACGTCGTCGCGGCGCTCAAGACGTACACACCAACCGGGCGCCACGACGAGTACTACATGTTCGCCTCGGGTGGTCACGGCGGCAACGTCATCGTCATCGGCGTGCCGTCGATGCGCATCCTCAAGTACATCGGCGTCTTCACGCCAGAACCCTGGCAGGGCTACGGCTATGGCGATCAGTCCGGCGAGATCCTGCGCCAGGGCCGCCGCAAAGGGCGCGACCTCACCTGGGCGGACACGCATCACCCCGCGCTCTCCGAGACCGGCGGCAACTACGACGGCCGCTTCCTCTTCATCGGTGACAAGGCGAACCCGCGCCTCGCGGTCATCGATCTCCAGGACTTCACCACCAAGCAAATCGTGACGAGCGAGCTCATCGAGTCGGATCACGGCGCCGCCTTCGTGACGCCGAACACCGACTACATCATCGAGCCGACGCAGTATCCCGCGCCGCTCGGTGGCAAGTACGCCGACCTTGCGCACTACAATGACAGCTATCGCGGAGCGGTCCTCTTCTGGAGCTTCGACAAGCAGCGCGGCCGCATCGACAAGGAGAAGAGCTTCGCGATCGAGCTGCCACCTTACATCCAGGACCTCTCCGACGCCGGCAAGCTGGGGAGCGACGGCTGGGCCTTCATGAACTCCATCAACACCGAGCGCGCCTATGGCGGCATCCTGGAGGGCAATCCACCGCTCGAGTCGGGCGCGTCGCAGAACGACATGGACTATCTGCACGTCGTCAACTGGAAGAAGGCGGAGGAGCTCGTCAAAGCGGGCAAGTTCGAGACCATCGCCAACACCCGCGTCATTCGCTTGAAGACCGCGATCGACGAAGGGCTGCTCTACTTCGTGCCGGAGCCGAAGAGCCCGCACGGCGTCGACATCGCGCCCGACGGCGACAGTATCGTGGTCGGCGGCAAGCTCGACACCCACGCCACGGTCTACAGCTTCACCAAGATCAAGGCGCTCATCGACGCTGGTGCCTTCGAGGGGAAGGACCCCTATGGCGTGCCGATCTTGAGCTTCAAGGACAGCATCCGCGGCCAGGTCGAGATCGGCCTGGGCCCGCTGCACACCCAGTTCGACGGCGACGGCAACGCCTACACCTCGGTGTTCATCGAGTCGAAGGTCGCCAAGTGGTCGCTCACCGAG
>JBDHVB010000360.1:0-3707 GCA_039809465.1 Myxococcota bacterium | reverse complement strand
CGAGACACACGTCCGGATGCAGCGCCTCTACCAGGGTATCCCGGTGTTCGGCGAGCAGGTCGTCACGCACATGGGCCGTGATGGCAACATGCGCGACCTCACGAACGCCGCGGCGCTCACCAATCTCAACATCGACGTCACGCCGGCGGTCAGCGCCGAGCAAGCGCTCGTCACGGCTCGCCAGTCGTTCGGCCAGCCGGCCCCCGACAGCGTCGGCCAGCCGGAGCTGGTCGTCGTCCGCAATGACGACGGTGAGCTCCGCCTTGCCTGGCACGTCAAGCTGACCGGCTTGAGCAGCGACTGGCCGCGCCACATGCATTACTTCATCGACGCCCACGCCAACCGCAACCTGCTCGACTACAACGAGATTCACGGCTTCGTTCCTGGGCATCAGCACGGCGCCAACTGCCCATGCATGACGGGTCGCCTCTCGGCCGTCCTCGAGCGCCAGTCGCTGCTGCAGTCTTCGGCCGCGGCGCAGCCGGTCGCTAGTTCCACCGAGCCAGCGCCAGGCGAGCCGTCACCAGCGCCAGGGCAGCCGCTAGCGTTCACCCCCGCGCACGGCCTCGGCACGTCGATCTTCTCGGGCATCGTTCCACTCGCCACCGCGCGCCGCGCCGACGGCCAGTACGTCCTGCGCGACCCGACCCGTCGCGGCATGGAGACGCGTGACGCCCTCGGCCGCACGAACACGGGCGCGTTCGATGCCGATGGCTTTCCGACAGGCTCGGTGCCTTTGACCGACACCGACAACGCCTGGGCGACGCCTAGCGACGACGAGCGCGTGCGGCCCGGCGTCGATGCGCACTACGCGGCTGCCCGCTATGACGACTTCTTGCGCGAGCTCTTCCAGCGTAGCGGCATCGATGGCGCCGGCATGCCGGGGCGCGCGGTCATCCACGTCGGCAACCGCATGGTGAACGCGTTCTACTTCAACGGCGTGATGTGGTACGGCGACGGCGACGGCCGCAACGCCGGCCCCCTCGTCGACAAGGACGTCGCCGGTCACGAGCCCACGCACGGCCTCACCGCCAACACCAGCGGCTTGATTTACCGAAACGAGTCCGGCGCCCTCAACGAGGCCGCCTCCGACATCATCGGCAGCGCCGGCTTCAGCTGGTTCCTCCGCAACTCCGGCCGTCCGCCGGAGCAGCGCGACCAAGGGATCGCCGCCGACTACCTCATCGGCGAGGATACCTGGACTCCCGGCACTCCCGGCGACGCCCTGCGCTACATGGCCGACCCGACGCGCGACCGCCGAGGCGCGGGCGAGGGTTACTCGCGCGACCACTACAGCACCCGCTATCGCGGCTTCGGTGACAACGGCGGCGTGCACCTGAACTCCGGCATCGCGAACAACTGGTTCTACCTGCTCGCGAACGGCGGCACCAACCGTACGTCGGGTCAGACCATCGAGCAAGGCATCGGCCTCGAGAAGGCGCTGCGCATCTTCTATCGCGCTCACACGACCTACTTCACCCCCTTCACGAACTTCGCGCAGGCACGCGAGGCGACCCTGCGGGCGGCGGCGGATCTTCACGGCGCGGACTCCCCGGAGGTCCAGCTGGTCGGGCGCGCGTGGTCGGCGGTCGGAGTCGAGACGCAGCCGGCTCCGGCACCAGCACCAGCTCCGGTTCCGGTTCCGGTTCCAAGCCCCCTTCCATCGGCCATCCGAAAATAAGGCACCGCGGACACTGTCGCATTACTGTTGCAAATAGACTCAGGATACGTATAGACGCGGCTCATGCCGCATCATGACCGTCGCCAAGCCCTATGCGCGTGCGCGCTCCTCACAGCCCTCCTCGCCGGCTGCGGGTCCGACGACTCGGCACCGCTCCCAGCGGACAGCGACCCTTGCGCGCCGAGCGGCCACATTCATCGTGAGCCGGGCGGCGACTGGTGCCACTGCGACCGTGGTTACGTCGCGGCGACCGACACGCTCGCCTGCGTCACCGACCCCGACTACGACCCCAACCGCCCCTTCGACTTCGGCGATCTGGGCGAGCACGCGTGTTGGCACGTGACCAACGGCCCCTATGCCGAGGTCGCCGCGCTCGCGGAGAGCGCGCCGGCAATCGACCGCTTTCACACACACTACACGCTGACCCTGCGTGACGTCGGCGGGGGCATGTTCGGCGGCACCTTCACCTACAACGCCCGCTCTTCCGGCAACTACGTGGTCTATCTGAGCCGCGAGATCGCGTTCGGCGTTCAAGAAGGCGAGCTGGACGTCGCCTCCGTCGCCACCGCCCCGACGGCCGCCTGCGAGGGTCTCGCGACGATGATCGGCTACGTCTTCGCCAAGGACGTGACCTACACGATGACGTTCGGACCGGATGCCTCCGCCGAGGTCGCCGTGGTCATCGAAGAGCTCCTTTGACGGCGGTGAAACATCGGCAGTCACGAGCCCATCCAGTTGCTCTTGCAACTCATTCTCAACCAATGCCATAGGCCCATCGCATGAACGGTGCAGGACAAACCGCTTTACGCGTACGCAATCTCACCAAGGCGTACGGAGACTTTCGCGCGGTCGACGACGTCTCCTTCGAGCTCGCCGCCGGCCATATCTTCGCGCTCCTCGGCGCCAACGGCGCGGGCAAGAGCACCACGGTTCACATGCTTCTCGGCTTGCTCGACGCGACCTCGGGCAACATCGAGATCGCCGGTCACGACGTCGTGCGTGAGCCCGCAGCGGTCCGCAGCATGGTCGCCTACGTTCCTGATCGCCTCGCGCTGTACCCGCACCTGAGCGGCATCGAGAACCTCGACTACTTCCACCACGCGGGTGGTGGCGCGCGCCAGACACGCGCGGAGCTCGAAGCCATCCTCGAGCGCGTCGGGCTCGACCGCGCCGCGTTCGGGCGCCGCGCGGCGACCTACTCGAAGGGCATGTGTCAGAAGGTCGGGCTCGCCATCGCGCTCGCCAAGGGCGCGAAGCTCCTGGTGCTCGACGAGCCGTTGTCGGGCCTCGACCCCAAAGCGGCCAACGAGTTCTGCGCCAAGCTCCGCGAGGTCGCGCAGAGCGGCACGAGCGTGCTCATGGCGACACACGATCTGTTCCGAGCCCACGAGATCGCCCAAGACATCGGCATCATGCGCGGCGGCATGCTCGTCAAGACGTTGAAGACCGGCGAGGTCGACGCGGCGGGCCTCGAGCGCCTCTACCTCGAGCAAATGCGATGAGCATCGGCCTCTACGCACGCCAAGAGCTCATCGCCTTGAAGCGTGATCGACGCGCCTGGGCGGCGCTCGGCTGTTTGCTGGTGTTGCTCGTCGCCTCGATGGTGTCGAGCGCGCAGATGCGGCGCGGCTACGAGCGGCTGCGCAGCGATGCCCAGCGCGCCGCGCACGAGCAATGGCTGAATCAGGGCGCCAAGAACGCCCACTCGGCGGCGCACTTTGGCGGCTACGCGTTCCGGCCACTGTCGGCGCTCGCCGCCTTCGAGCCGGGCTTGCACCGCCTCGTCGGCACCACCGTGCAGCTCGAAGCGCACGTCACCCACGAGCTGCGCGATGCACCCGACGCCGATGGCTCGCGCCTCATGTACCTCGACAGCGCCGCGGCCTTCCTCGTGCGCACCGTGTTGCCGTTGCTCGTGTTCTTGCTCGTCGCGGCCTCGGTGGCGGGCGAGCGTGAGCGCGGCACCTTGAAGCTGCTCGTCGTTCAAGGAGGCGCCCTCTTGCCCATCGTCCTCGGTAAGACCTTG
>JBDHVB010000359.1:0-3731 GCA_039809465.1 Myxococcota bacterium | reverse complement strand
ACTTGCGAGGACGGCAACGACGACGACAACGACGGCTGTGGCCAATGCGTGCTCACCACCTGGAGCGTCGGGCAAACCGTCGGTTGGGGACCGTCGGCGGGCGATCTCGCGGCCGTCGATTTCGGCACCATCTCGGGCCTCGCCGTCGATCCCGCGGGCAACATCTACATCAGCGATTCGCTCAACGACGTCATCTGGCGCGTCGAGGCGTCGAGCCGCCGGGTGCGCATCTACGCCGGGCGGACGCCGGTGACCGACGACGAAGGCCAGCCGGCGATGCTGGCGCGTTTTCAGACACCCTCGGGCCTCGCGGTCGACCGCCTCGGCAACCTCTACGTCGCCGACCGCTTCCGCCGGCGCATCGTGCGCATCGACTACCGCACGCAGCTGCTCGAGCGCGTCGCCGGTGGTTACCTCTGCGACTCGGGGACGTGCGGCGACGGCGGCCCGGCGCTCGACGCGGGGATGGACGAGCCAACCGACGTCAGCATCGATGAAGACGGTGGGCTCTACGTCGTCGACGGATCGCTCTCGCAGAGCCCCTTTCTCGGCCGCGTCCGCTATATCAATCCGCAGGGCGTGATCACGTCTTGGCGCAACATCAATGGCCCGACCGCGATAGCGGCGTACGCGCCCGGCAGCGCCTACTTCACGGAGATCAACCCGCTGTCCCCGAACCTGCACCTGCTCAACCGTTGGACGCCGCCGGCCGCGCACGTCACGCTCGCCGGGGATGCCGCGTGCGCGAGCGCGACCACGAGCTGCGGTGACGGTCCCGCGGCGGGCGCCCGCTTCAACCGTCCCGTCGGCCTGGCCGTGACCGCTGACGGCAGCGTGCTCATCGCCGATCGCGACAACAGAAAGATCCGTCGCTATCGCGCTGGGAACGTCTCGACCATCGCCGGCACCGGCGCGGCGTGTGCCGGCGACTGCGATGCCGCGGACGATGCCACGCAGATCGGCATCGGTGCTCCGTCCGCCATCGCGCTCGGGCCGGGCGGCGTCATCTACTTCGTCGAAAACTCTCGCCGGGTGAAGCGCCTGACCCCTCGTGATGGCGGCTATCGGCTCGACACGGTCGGCGGCAGCCGCATCATCAACCCCGTGTATTCGGGGACCGCCGCGACGGCGTCGACGTTTCAAGAGGGCAGGTTGGTGGCCGCGGCCGACGACGGCACCCTCTTCGTCGGCGAGGGCGGAACCCGCCGCTTGTATCGCGTCGACACCGATGGGCTCATCTACCGCCTCTCGGGCGATGCCTTGCCCTGCACCGCGCCGGGGGTATGCGGCGATGGCGAGCGCGCCGACCGGGTCTTCGTGATGTATCGCGACGACTCCGGCCTCGCCGCCGATCCCGCGGGCAACCTCTACTTCGTGGATGGGCCCACCGGCGCCGTGCGGCGCATCGACCGCGCCGACAACCGCCTGTCGACCCTCACCGGCGGAGCGTCCGCCTGTGCTCCCGCCACCAACCCGTGTGGCGATGGCGGCCCGGCGCTCTCGGCGACGTTCGACACACCGAGCGATCTATTCGCGACAGCGGACGGAAGCGTCTACGTCGCCGACGCGGGGACCTTCCGCGTGCGCCGCATCGATCCCTCCGGAAACATCGCGACGGTCGTCGGCACGGGCGTCGCTTGCGCCGGTCCGGCCGCGTGCGGCGACGGTGGTCCGCTGGCCAGCGCCACGCTGCAAGGGCCCCGCGCCATCGCCGTCGCCCCGGGCGGCGACTTGTACATCCTCGACGGCGACGGGACGAGCACGACGCTCCGGCGGCTCGCGCAAGGCGGCAGCTCCGTCGAACGGCTGTTCGCCAGCGAGAGCTTCAACGGTTCGATGGGCCTCGCCTACGAGCCGTCGCCGCCGAGCCTGCTCGTGGGCTTCGACGGTGAGATCAAGCGCTACACGCTCGGCGGCGGAGCCAGCAGCTTCGCCGGGGTCACCGACGGCGCTGGTTGCTTCGGCGGCGCCGAAGGCGTGAGCGCCGCCAACTGGTGTCTCGGCATGGTCAACGACGTGGCCCGCGCCGGCACCGGCGACGTGTTCTTCGCGGACTACGACTCGTCGGTCTTCCGCATCGACGCCGCCGGCGTCATCAGCACCGCGATCGGCCGAACCGATCCGCTGGGCACTGGCGCCTTCTACGCCGCGAACCTCCAGCGCCCACGCCAGCTCGTGCGCGCGCCGTCATCCGCCGGAGCGGACACCTGGTGGGTCGCGAACGGCAGCAACGTCAGCGCCATCGACGAGACGCGCGACCGCATCGACGCGGTGGCGGGTTATGGCTCCCACGGCTCCTTCACGTCCACCGCCGATGGGACGTCGGCCCGCTATCGCGACGCCTTCGCCGAGGCCGCTGGTGTCGCGCTCGATGCGGGGGCGTCGCCGGCGCGCCTCTATGTTTCCGATGCGGGGGAGAACGTCATCTACCGCATCGACCTCGTCGACCCCACGGACTCGCGCACTTGGCCCGTGGTCCGCTATGCCGGCACTGGCACCGCCGGTCGCGTCGACGCCGCCCGCCTCGCGAGCACCTTCGACCAGCCGATGGGCCTCGCTTTCGACGATGTCACCGGCGTTCTTTACGTCGCCGACCGCGGCAATCACCTCATCCGCGCCATCAGCCCCACGGGCGTCACCACGGTGGCCGGCATCCCCGGGATAGGCCTACAGGACTTCGACGTGGTCGGCGGCATCCCGCTCGACGAAGCTCACTTGCAGTTCCCGGAGGGCGTCCTGCTCGAGCCCCGCCTCGGCGGCGAGCCCAACCTGTTGGTCGCCGACACTGGCAATCACCAAGTTCGCCGCATCGATCGCGTGGCGGAGCTCGTCTTCGTGGTCGCTGGCGACGGCGCGCCCGGCCTCGCCGGCTCGGGCACGGCGCGGTTCGTCTCGATCACCTTCCCGCGGAGCCTCGCGCGCGACAGCTTCGGCAACCTCTTCATCGCCACCGGCTTCACGGTGCGCCAAGTGTTCGCTGGAGCGGACGGCATCGCGACCGGCGACGACAACCTCACGACCATCTACGGCAATAGCCGCATCGACCCACCGATGTCGGCGACCTCGTGCTTGTCGGGCATCGCGATCATGCCCGGCGACGCGGCGCTGAACATCGTCGACGTCTGCGCGGGATATTACGTCCGCCTCGAGCGCACGGCGCTGTAGCCGTGCCTGGGCGCTCATTCAAACGGTGAACGATGCGCTCACGGCTTCGAGCGCCACTGCTTCAAGCGCTCCGCGATCTCCTTCTCTTCGCCGTTGCCGGAGGGCTCGTAATAACGGCGGCCCGCGAGCTCGTCGGGGAGATACTTCTCGACCACGTAGTTGCCCTCGAACTCGTGCGGATACTTGTAGTCCTTGCCGTAGCCCATGCTCTTCATCAGGCCAGTGGCGGCGCTGCGAAAGCGCAGCGGGACCGGCAGAGAGCCGCTTTCGCGGACATCACCGCGCGCCTTGCCGTAGGCGACGATGACGGCGTTCGATTTGGGCGCGGTCGCGAGGTACGTCGCGGCCTGCGTCATCGGCAGCACGCCCTCCGGCAGACCCACGAGCTCGAAGGCGTGCAGCGCGTCGGCGGCGGCGGCGAGGGCGCGCGGGTCGGCGTTGCCGATGTCCTCGCTCGCGAAGATGATCATGCGGCGCAGCACGAAGCGCAGCTGCTCGCCGGCCTCGAGCATGCGCACCATCCAGTAGACGGCGGCGTCGGGATCCGAGCCACGCATGCTTTTGAT
>JBDHVB010000358.1:0-3752 GCA_039809465.1 Myxococcota bacterium | reverse complement strand
GGGCCGGTCGACTCGATGCCCGCTAAAGCGGAGTTGATGACGGCGCACGCGGCCGCGCCGTCGTCGTGGACGGCGCGGAGGAGGGCGGCGTGCTCCGGTTTACTGGCCGGTGCCACTTCCGGCGGCCACCGGCGGCAGATCGCCGCGGCACATGCTGAAGTCGAGCTCGTAGGTGCCGAGCTCGTCGCGCCAGTACTCGCCTTCGTAGGGCCAGTAGAGGTGCTCGTCGTCGACGACCGTGCGGGGCACCGCTGGGATGATCTTGTCGCCGCCCTGCTCGCCGCGGATCTTGCGCTCGATGTTCTCGCGCTCCGAACGGGCGACCTCGAGCTTGACGCGGAGCGCTTGGCCCAAGAGGCCCTTCAAAGAGTAGAGCTCGCGCTCGAACTTCTTGCGCGTGACCTCGCCGGCTTCCTTGGCGTGCGCGACCTGGGCCTTGGCGATGCTCTCCCGAGTCTCTTCGCCGAGCTTGCTGGTGCGGAACTGCTCGCTCATCTTCGAGAGCTTGGTCTGCTGGTCGTTGACCTGCGTGAGCACGGCGCGCGAGGTGCGGATCTCCGGGTCGCTCATGGCGAGCGAGACGAGGCGCGCGGTGACGTCGTCGTCACCACCGCCGGCCTGGAGCTGCGCGATGCGCTCGTAGATCTTCTCGCCCGACTCTCCGTTCGCGGCGAGCTTCTCGATCTCGTTCATGACCGTGGTGTAGCGGTCGAGGAAGTGATCGGTGATCTGGCGGGCTTCGCCGTAGCGGCACGCCTCGAAGTAGATGATCGCTTTGACCAGCTGCGACTCGGGGAAGTACTCGCGCTCGAAGAACGGCGAGTGCAGCGTCAGCAAATTACCGAGCGCCTTCTCGAAGTCACCGCGCTGATAGTACGCCCAGCTCGCCTCGAACAAAGCGGTGAGCCAGTTTTCGCTATCGCGGTCAATCTGATCGTAATAGTACGCGGCGCGATCGAACTGCTTGTAGCCGTAGTGGATGCGCGCGAGCGACAAGAACGCCATCTCACGTAGCTTCGGGTCGAGGCGGGCGCCGCCGCGCGGGTTCAAGACGCGGACGACCTCTTGCCAGGCGTTGACCGCGGCCTGATCGGCGCCGGCCAGATACTGGAGTAGACCTTCGAGGTACTTGGCGTTCGCGTAGAACTTGCTGTCGGGCTCGACCTCGCTCACCAGCTCGAGGCCCTGACGGATGGCCTCCTTGGCGTTCGCCGGTCCGCCTTCACGGACAGGGCCATCGGCGGTCTCGGTCTCCTGCTGCTGCGGAGCGGCACCGAAGTCCATGGCGCCGCCCGAGACCGCGCCGAAGTCGAAGGCACCACCTGTGTCCTTGGTGGTCGTCTTGCCGCCCTTGCCCTTGTCGCCGCTGCCACCGAAGTCGAAGCTGCTGTCGGCGCCGAGCGAGCCGAAGTCGAAGGTCGCGGCACCCGACTCGACGGCGTTCTGCGCCGCGCCGAAGTCGAAGCCTTGCACGCGCTTCTTGTTGCGCTGCAGCTCTTCTTCTTGAACGCGCGCAACCTCGAAGCGGTTCGCCTGGATGAACAGGTACTTCGAGAGCAGGTAGCGGTACTCGTTACGGTACGCCTTGGGGAAGTTCACGTTACGGAACTTCGCGAGCTCCGCCAAAACGGGCGTCTCGTCGGCCATTTTGCGGCTGATGAAGAAGAGCCACTCGACCGACTTCTTGTAGCGGCGGTGCGCCGGACCCGCGTCCAGGATCTGCTTGAAGCGCTCGAGCGAGCTCTCGAGGAAGCCCAGCTTGTAGAGCGCCTTGGCGAGCTGGTACTGCGCCTCGGGGTGCACTTCCTCGAACTTCGGGTCGTCGAGGAAGTAACGGAACTCGAGCGCCGCCTGCTCGTACTTCTCGTCGCTCATCATCGACAGCGCCTTCTCGAAGCGCTGGTTCTCGGCCGACGCGGTCTGCAGCTTACCCATGTCGAGCTCGACCTCACCGAAGTCGAAGTCGGTCCCGGCCTTGGTGCCACCGCTCTTGCCATCGCTGGTCGCGCCGCCGCCGAAGTCGAAGCCGCCAGTGGTGGGCTTGTTGCCCGTACCGCCCTGGAGGAGCTCTTGGCGTGCCGCTTCGTCGTTCTTGGCGTCCGACAGGTCGAGGACCTGTGACGGCGCCTTGGTGGTGTTCGGCGGTGGCGCTGGGGTCGCGGGCCTGGTGGTCGCCGCTGGAGCTGGCGCTGGCGGCGGCGGCTCGGGCGCCGAGCTGGTCGTGCCCTTGCCCTTCTTGCTCTTACCGCTGCCGCTCTTGGTGCCCTTGCTCTTCTTCGTCTTTGCCTGGGCTGCCTGGGCGACGAGGGAGGTGTCGCTGTCCGCCGCGGCGGTCTGCACCGAGCCCGTCGTCGCGCGCGCCTGGTGCGGCATGAAGCCGGCCGTCGCCAACGCCAGAACGCCAGTCAGAATGTAATTTCGGTGGAACACGTGAGCAGCTCCAGAGACTCGAGTCGGCGCCATCACTCGGGGCTCGCATCACCCGCGTAGAACGCGAGGCCGAGGTTGAACGTCAGCAGGTTCTGCACATGCTTGCCAGGTCCGCCCGCTGGATTGACGTCCATCGAGAAGATCTGGTCGCGTAGATCCCAACGCAGAGCCAACCAATCGTTCAAGAAGTAGTGTTGCCCGATGGCGATGGTCCCCGCCACCGAACCGCCATCTTGGTCGAGACCGACGTAGCCGGCGCCGGCGCTGATGAAGGTGTCGAAGTGGAAGACCTCTTCGGCGAACAGATTCACCTTGCCGTAGATGGGCGACCAGATGAGCTCGAGACGCGCCGCGTAGACCGGATGGTTGAAATCGAGGCCGCCACCACCACCGCCGCCGGAGACGTCGGGCGCCGAGTTGCTCGAGGCGTAGTACTCACCCTGGGCACCCACCGCGAACGACTCGCTGATGTGGTACGCGATACCACCCTGGAAGATGTAGTTGTCGTTGAACGGGTCATCCAGCGCGAGGCCGACCGCCGGGGTCAGCTCGACGCGCCCCTTCTTGGAGAAGACACGGCGGGTGACGCTGGGGATACGCTCGGCCAAGGTGCGGCCATGGCTTTCGCCACCTTTGCCGGCCTTCTGCTCTGCTTCGGCGTCGGCCGAGAGATTTTCGTCGTCTGCTTGAGCGTACGCAGTTTCGGCCAACGCGAAGACCGAGAACACCGCGAGCCAGAGAAGCGGTCGCACCTCAAGTGGGGAGACAAACAACGTGTGCTTGCGCATGGTCGTGGGGCCTCTCAGAAGCTGTACTCGAAGGTCGGCGGGATGAAGAACGACAGGCCGATTTGCGCCATGACGTAGTTCTGCACGTCCGAGCGCTCGACGGTGTCGACCTGCTGGGTATCGAGGAAGAAGTGATCACGAACCTCGATGCGCAGCGCCAGCCAGTCGGCCAGCCCCAAGCGCGTGCCGATACCGGCGTTCACCGCGGGCATCCAGCGGCCGTTGCTGAACGCGGTCGCGGCGCCACCGCCCGCCGTCGCGTAGATGTCGAACGGGATGATCGCCGTGTTGAACAAGCTGAACTTGCCGTAGAGCGGGACCCAGTAGACGTCGAGGTGCGCGAACATCTTGGGCGCCTCGAAGACGGCCGGGACCGACGTGAGGCTGGCACGAACTTCATCGACCGCGTTGCGCTTGGTGTGCTGGTACAGATAGTCGACGCCGACACCGATGCCGAAGGCGTCGTGCGGGTAGTAGATGGCCGTGCCGCCCACCGCGTAGTGCTGATAGTAGGCGTCGTTCAGCGACAAGCTC
>JBDHVB010000357.1:0-3753 GCA_039809465.1 Myxococcota bacterium | reverse complement strand
TGTCCGGCAAGGATCTCCGGCAGATCCTCGACCGTTTCCGCAAGCGCAAACAGATTCTGCCGGTGCCCGCCGCGGCATACCTGACCAGCAAGATCTGCGAAGGTCTCGACTACGCGCACCGCAAGAACGACGCGTCCGGCAAGCCGCTCAACCTCATTCACCGCGACGTCTCGCCGCAGAACATCCTGGTGTCGTACGAGGGCGCGGTCAAAATCACCGACTTCGGCATCGCTAAAGCGGAGGACCGCGCCTCGAAGACGCAGGCCGGCGTGCTCAAGGGCAAGTTCGGCTACATGTCGCCCGAGCAGGTGCGCGGGCTCGAGATCGATCACCGCTCCGACATCTTCGCGGTCGGCATCCTCATGTACGAGATGCTCACCGGCAAGCGCCTGTTCATCGGTGAGAGCGACTTCTCGACCCTCGAGAAGGTGCGCAACGCCGACGTGCCGCCGCCGTCGCAGCACAACCCCGCGATCACGCCCGAGCTCGAGCGCGTCATGCTCAAGGCGTTGGCCCGCGAGCGCGAGGAGCGCTACCAGTGGACCAGCGAGCTGCACGACGACCTGCAGCAGTTCCTCATCGAAGACAACACCATCTACAACGCCAAGCGCCTGTCGGGCCTCTTGCGCGGCGAGTTCACCTCGGACATCGAGAACGAGCTCGCCAAGATGGAAGAGTTCATGCGCATGGCGCCGCCGACCAACGAGAAGGCGTTGTCGGCCGCGCGCGCCATGAAGAACGCGCCGGTCGCCCAGTCGCGCGGTAGCGCCTCGGCACGCCAGGTGGTCGGCGAGAAGACGATGATCTTCGAGTCCGGCTTCTCGGAGATGGCGAACGCGCCCACGCAGATCAGCGACGAGAGCCACGACATCTCGAGCTCGAAGATGTCGCCGCAGCGTCACGACGATCACGCCACCGGGTCGGTCGTCGTCAGCAAGGGCCTGCGGCTCGAGCCCGACCGCTCGGTGAGCAAGGGCGGCGGTCCCCAGGTCGCGGTTCGCCAGAAGGCTGGGCGCGACACCACCATGTTGATCGCGGCGGGCACCGCCTTTTTGGCGCTGCTCATCGTGCTCTTGGTGATGGTCTTCAAGCCGAAGGCCGAGGTCGGCACGCTCATCGTCGTCACGACGCCGGTCGACCGCGATCTCGAAGTGCTGCTCGACGGACAATCACTGGGCAACCGCTCGCCGATCATCCGCGATGACGTCCGCCTGGGACCGCACAGCCTCGTGGTGCGCGCGCCGGGCTTCAAGGAGCAGACCTTCGCGGTCAACGTGGAGTCCGCTGGAACGGCCTATCACGTGCCGGTGAACTTCGGCCGGCCGATCAGCGAGTCGTCGGGTGAGCTCGAGATCGCGAGCGAGCCGCCGGGCGCGCTGGTCATCCTCGACGGCCGGGAGATCGGGGTGACGCCGACGTCCGTGAAGGATCTCGATGCGTCGAAGCAATACACGCTGATCTTCCAGAAGGAAGGTTGGCTGCCGCAGACCAAGACGCAGGGCTTCCAGGAGGGCAAGAACAAGGAGCGCGTCGTCGTGACCTTGAAGCCGGTGGACCCGTCGAAGGTCACGTCGGTTGCGCGGTTGACCATCGAGACCACGCCGCCGGGAGCGACCGTCTACATCAATGGCCGCAAGTCGGAAGGCGAGTCGCCGGTCCAGATCACCGACCTCGACCCGAAGGAAGCGGTCGAGATCAAGCTCGTCAAGAGCGGCTACAAGACGGTGGTGAAGAGCGTCCGCTTTGACGGAAAGCTCGAGAAGACCGAGCCGTTCACGCTCGTCGAAGGCAGCAACGAGCCTGCGAAGCCCCAGCAACCAGCCGTCGGTATCCAGCCGTCACGCGAGCCCAAGCCACAGCCGCAGCCCAAGCCTCGCCAGCCTCCGCCGGAGCGTACCTCGACCGCGACGGCGGAGCGCCAGCCGCCGCCACCGCGCGTCGTCAAGGATCCCGACACTCCAGCCGAGCGTCCGCAAGCTGGTAGCAAGAACGTGCCGGGCGGTTGCAGCGGCGACGGCGCCAAGCTCTCCGTCAACGTCATCGGCGAAGTGAACTGCCAGGTGCAGGTCGGTAGCAAGAAGCTCGGCGGCGCGCCGGTGTTCCGTCAGTCGGTGCCGATCGGGAAGTGCGAGGTTCGCATCACCTGTCCGTCCGGTAAGCAGTACAACCAGATGGTCAGCTTGGGTAAGGGTGACGAGGACAAGGTCATCGTGAAGCCGGGAATGTGGAAATAGCCGCGTAGGCAGTCCGCTCCAGCGGCACGGCGTATGCAGATTGTCTCCCTGCAAGGGGGATAATCCAATGGCTAGGACCAAAACTACCACACGTCGCCGCCGCACCTCGGGGCGTAAGTCCACACGCACCGCCCGTAAGACCAGCGGCTCGTCGCGAGGCCGCCGCGCGCCGGCACGCAAGACGCGCAAGAGCCGTGGCCGCCGTTACAGCGAGGGCGCTCAGCGCAAGGTTGGCAAGGTGATGCACGAGTACAAGCACGGCACACTCCGCTCCGGCGGAAGCGGCGCCAAGGTGAAGAACCGCCGGCAGGCCATCGCCATCGGCATCTCGGAGGCACGCGCGGCCGGGAGGAAAGTGCCGAAGCGCAGTAAGGCAAGCAGCAGGAAGACGCGCAGCAGCAAGGCCCGCCGCGCCTAGGCTCGGGGTGTTCGCGCGCCGCGCCGCGGGGCTAAGCTTGGCGGCGATTCAACACGTACGTCGCGCCTGTCGCGCCGTAGCTGTTGACCAGCCGGTAGAAGCTCTGCCAGTGCGGCGCGTCGATCACGGAGCAGCCGGCGCTGCCGTACGCGGCGCTGTGCCAGCGGATGAGGTTCGTCGACACCAAGCCGGCGCGACGCTCACGCGGATCGATCTGGCCGTTGTTGTTCGTGTCGCGCCAGGCCCGGTAAGCGTTGATGGCGAAGCCGCCGTAGTTGCCGACCGCGCGCGTGCCCATCGTGTAGACGCCCGATGGGATGTACGGACCATCCATGCCGCTCACCGGCTGATTGGTCATGGGCTGTGACGACGAGCGGAACCGGCCGCGCAGGGTCGGCTGGCCGGTCGAGCTCGTGGTGAACACGTAAGTCGTCCCCTTGAGCTCCTGGAAGTCGCGGGTGGTGTTCTCGCGGTCGAGCTGAACCACGTAGACATGATTGGGGCGCAGCGGGCCATTGATCTGACGCCGGAGCTCGGCGTGAGCCTGCGCCGAAGTTCCGCCATAGCGGCCAGTGCTCTCGTTGCCACGCAGAGCCAAGCGCTCGAAGAAGCCGCCTTCGTTCACCACCTCGGTCGCGGGGGCGCGCTGCGCGGGACGTGGCGTGGCGCGGGGCGCCTGGCGTGGTGTGGCGATGGTGAGAGCCGCTGGACGCGGCGTGCGCGCGGCGCGCTCCGAAGCCGGTTGACGCTCGACGCGGTCACGTACCGCCGGTTGACGTGCGGGAGCTTGGACGTTGAAGCGCCGATCGTAGCGACGCAGGGCCTCGATGGTGCGCGGCCCCAAACCACGCTCGCGGATGTTGTGGTTGCGCTTGAAGACCTCGAGGTTCTCCTCGGGTGACGAGCGCAACGTGGTCTGGCCGAACTGACGGCGCGCATAGGCGAGGAGGGCGTGATGCACCTTGGCCGCGGTCTGGGGATCGAACACGCGCGAGCGGGGCACGCCTCGGGTGGAGATGGTGGTGCTGCTGATGCGTCCGGCCACGGCTGCACTCTCGACGGAGTAAGGGCTGTATCAGCATGAATTATCGTCATGACACG
>JBDHVB010000356.1:0-3778 GCA_039809465.1 Myxococcota bacterium | reverse complement strand
CACCGAGCTGCCGGCGTTGAAGCCGAACCAGCCGACCCACAACAGGCCCGCGCCCATCATGGTCATCACCAGGTTGTTCGGCCGCATGGCGGTGTTCGGGTAACCCTTGCGGCCCCCGAGATAGAGCGCGCACACCAAAGCGGACACGCCGGCGCTGATGTGCACGACGGTGCCGCCGGCGAAGTCGATGGCGCCGAGCTGATAGAGGAAGCCGCCCTCCGACCAGACCCAGTGGCAGAGCGGGTTGTAAACGAGCAGCGCCCAGAGCGCGATGAACACGCAGTAGCCGCGAAAGCTCACACGCTCGGCGAACGCGCCGGCGATGAGGGCAGGGGTGATGATGGCGAACTTACCCTGGAACATGGCGTACACGTATTCGGGGATGCGGTAGCCCGCCATCGCGGAGTCAGTGTCGAGCCGCGACAGGAAGAGCAGCGAGCTGTCCCAGCCGATCCAGCCGCCCGCCACGTTGGGACCGAAGGACATGCTGTAACCGCACACCACCCAGAGCACGCCGATGATCGCCATGGCCGCGAAAGCGTGCATCATGGTGCCGAGCACGTTCTTGGTGCGCACCAGGCCGCCGTAGAACATGGCGAGCCCCGGGACCATGAGCAGCACCAGCGCCGTTGAGGTGAGCATCCACGCGGTGACGCCTGCGTCGATCGTCGCAGCAGCTTCGTTCATCTGACGCACAGCGTTAACCAGGCAGCCGGGTGCGATCAAGGGGGGTGGCCCATCGGCGTTTGCGTGGCTACCTTTCCCGTATGCGGAAATTGGCTATCATAGCGATTGTCGCTAGCTTCGCCGGGCTCATCAGCCTGTTCATTCAGAACGCTGTCATGGGCACGAGCGTGCGCGCGGCCGTACCCTCGAACCCTCCACATTCATCGCGCTGGACCACCATGGACGACTGGAAGAAGCCGAACGCCGACGAGCTCAAGAAGAAGCTCAGCGCCGAGCAGTACCGTGTCACGCAAGAGTCGGGCACCGAAGCGCCGTTCAAGAACGCGCTCTGGGACAATCACGCCGACGGCATTTATGTCGACGTGGTCTCTGGGGAGCCCTTGTTCTCGTCGCGCGACAAGTTCGACTCTGGTACCGGCTGGCCGAGCTTCACGCGCCCGCTCGAGAGCAGCAACGTCGTCGAGAAAGCAGACACCTCGCACGGCATGAAGCGCGTCGAAGTGCGCTCGAAGCACGCCGACTCGCACTTGGGCCATGTCTTCGATGACGGACCAGCCCCGACGCGCCTGCGCTACTGCATGAACGCCGCCTCGCTGCGCTTCATCCCAGCCGCCGACCTCGAGAAGGAGGGCTACGGCGACTACGCCAAGCTCTTCAAGTAGCGGCGACCCATCTCGCGTTGGCACTCGACAGTTTCAGGGCGGCCTGCTAGCAGCGCGCCCCGTGAAGCACCCCGTTTTCAAGCTCCTCCTCCCGCTCCTCATCGCCACCTCGGTTGCCTGCTCCGGCAGTGACGAGTCGGCCCACGACGACGTCAATCACGGTGGTGATGGCGGCGATGGCTTCAACGGTGACGGCGACGGCGATGGTGATGGCGCGCCCGCGGACAACGACCTAGGGGACGGCGGCGACGGCAACCCCGCGGACAATGACGGTGACACCGACGCGTGTGCCTACGAAGCGGGCTGCCCGGCGCCCGAGCTTTGCGCCAAGCAGGTCCTCATCTTCGACGACATGCATCGCAACGGTTGGTCGTCGTTCGGCTTCAGCGGCGGCATCGACACCGAGACGGGCACGGTCTGCTCGGGCACCGGCGCGCTGAGGTACGCTTCGCACCGGTACGACGGCATCGGCTTCTCGAAGTCCTCGCCGATCGCCGCGGCGCACCTGTCGATGCGCGTGAACGTCAGCGAGAACAGCACGTGGACGGTCTCCGCGCAGCCGGAAAAAGCCGACGCGCACTGCTATCGTCTGCCGGTCAGGAACTGCGGCGAAGGGTTCAGCTGCCCCGGCGGCACGCAGCACGTCGCGCCGTGCCTTTTGCACTGGACCGCGGGCTGGCAGACCGTCGAGCTCGACATCCCGTGGACCGACGAGCCCATCAAGAGCATCTTCTTCGAGCTGCAGAGCGATCCTGCCGGCTCGACGACGACGCTCATCGTCGACGACATGCGCCTTACGACGCCATAGCGGACTCAGTTCGGGGTGGCCGGGCGAGGTACCGCTGGGCTCGCTGGATTCCGCAGCGGCGGGCGGCGGAGCGGCTGGAGCTGCGCGAGATAGCTGCGGCGGCGGTTCCAGTCGGCGCGGCGCCGCGCGTATTCGGCGAGCATCTGCGGCGTCAGGTGGTGCTCCGGGCCGAACTCGACGACGGGCTGCCAGTTGGGCTCCTGCTCGGTGCCGCGGTTGACCAGCACCGCGGAGCCGTCGGGATTGCGGCGGATAGTGTACTCGAGCACGCCGTTCGACGGCTCGCGGTAGTCGCGCATGAACTGCTCCATCAAATGCGCGTTGCGCCCGCGTGACCAGGTGATCTCGCCGACCTCACTGTTCACGTAAGCGGACAGCCAGTCGGCGTTCCAGCTCGCGACGATCGAGATGTCGTCGTCGATGACGGCGCGCTTGCCGTGGAACTTCTGCTGGCCGGTCGCCACGAAGAAGCGGGCGTTGGGGACGCGGGCGAGGATGTACGGCCAATCCTCCAGGAAGAACGCCTGGGTCACGGTGCTGTCGGTCGACATGGGGCTGTTGGTACCGAACCAGATCTCGACGCCGCGCGACGAGGCGCGCTCCAGCTCGGCGATCTCTTCCTCGGTCAACACGACGTAGGGGTTCTGGATGACGATGCGCCGCTGGGCGCCGCGGAACAGCGTGGTCAACGCGGGCGCGATCTCGTTATAGCGGCCAGAGGCGACCGAGGTCTGGTCGACGATCTTTACTTCCGCGTTGAAGAAGTGGGCCTCGCGGTCATAGGTGCGGGCCGAGCCGCGCGTATGCGTGTAGCCGGCGAGCTCGTTGGCCATGCGCGTGAGGCTCTCGCGCTCGCGCGAGGACGGCTCGCGCGTGATGCCATCGGCGCGGACGCCAGCCAACGCGCGCTCCACCATGCGGGCGGCCATCGCGCTCCGCCGTTGCGGATCGTTGCGTAGCGCCGTGCCCTCGCTCTCGCTGAGCGGCGCCTCGTTCATCCAGGCGTCCATCAAGTGGTAGGCGCCGAGCAGCTCGATGTCGCGGCGCGACCAGTTGCCGACCACGTCGGGCGTCACCGGCGAGGCGACGCGGCTGTTGAACTCGCGCTCGAAGGCGGTGGTCAGGTCGCGGGCTTGCACGGGGCCGCGGACCTCGGCGTCGCCGTCGCTCCAGGCGGCTGGCAGGTCGCGCGGATCGGCGAAGTAGTCGCGCGCGATGTTGCGGCCACCGGTCTTGCCGATCACGTTGTCGACCACGAGGATCTTGTCGTGGTTCGTGGCCGCGATACCGGACGTGCCGAGGATCGCCGCGTCCGGGATGCGCAGCAGGCGGTCGATGTGGCGGTGATAGATGCGGACCTGACTGCCTGCGGCGGCCATCTCTTCGAGGTAGTCCTTGCCACCTTCTTGCGGCGGGAAGGTCAACGCCGCGTGCATGGTGAAGCCGTTCTTGCCGTTGAAGTCCGCTGTAGCGTCCGTCATCAGGCGCGTGCGCACGCCGTTGCGTTGATGGCGCAGCATGTTGCCGAGGAACGCGTAGCCGAAGATGTCGCGCTCGACGATGAAGCCTCGCATGGAGCGGGCGCCGCCTTCGTCGACCTTCGCCCACACGACGGCGAGGT
>JBDHVB010000355.1:0-3788 GCA_039809465.1 Myxococcota bacterium | reverse complement strand
GCCGCGCCGTCGCGCAGGTTGTCGTGGATGTACTTCTTGTAGGTGTCGGCCTGGAGCTCGTCGGGCATCGTCATCATAATGACGTCGGCCCACTTCGCCGCCTCGTCGATCGGCATCACCTTCAAACCTTCGGACTCGGCCTTCTTCGCCGACGGCGAGCCAGTGCGCAGAGCAACGGCGATATTCTTCACGCCGGAATCGCGCAGGTTCAGCGCATGGGCGTGGCCCTGGCTGCCGTAGCCGACGATCGCGACCTTCTTGTCCTTGATGAGGTTGATGTCGCAGTCGCGGTCGTAGTAGACGCGCATGTGGTGGTCCCCCTTGATCCGGTCGTGCGCCCCTTACACGCCTCGGGATGCGACGTTCAAGGGCGCACGGTGAAGTCCTCGATCTCGTGCCACTGGTGTTTGCCAGTCCGCATGGACGAGTCCACCTCCACCTGACGCGCACCGCCGGATGCGTCGCTACCGATCTCCTGCGCCGTGTCCCAGTCTAGGTCGACCATGCGGAACTGCGTCGGCCCGACGGCGATGATTCCGAGGACGAAGGCGTGCTGCGCGGCGGCCGGGATGATGAATCTCCAGCGCCCCTCGCCCGCAGGCGCACCGAGGACAGCGTGAAAATCGTAGCGGGCACCCTTGATCGTCGCGCGGAAGTGGACCGGGCCGCTCTCGGGGATCTCGCTCACATGGCCGCCGCCGGCCTGAACGAGGCCGATCGCGAGGTACTTGGCGATGTCAGCTGGGGGAACGTCAACGAGCGCGGCCGGAGTCGGCGCGACGTCGGCGACGCGAGCACGACTGGGAACAGCCCGACTCCCATCACCGCTACCGTGAAAAAGCCAGTTATAGTCGACTTTCAGAGCCTTCGCCAAAGCCGCTCTACGGACAGCCCCACGCGGAGCAGTTAGACCCTCAAGCCATTTGCGAACGCTCTCGTCAGAAGCTTCTGCGCCAAGCTCTTTCATTCGGTTGGCGATCCAAACATGGCGGCCCATATTGAGCCGAGGAACTTCCGGATTATCGTCACAAGCTACGTTCAGCCGACGCCGAAACTCCTCGTGATCTGGGTTCGGTGTAGCTCTATCGGCAGACATAATCGTTACTCCCTTCAAACCGCCGTCCCACGCTGATTGTGGGCGCCTTGCTATGCGGCTATCGTGGGAGTGAGATGCGTTCGTGTCAACGGTCTCTCAGGCGTCGTGTATGGATTTACGCACGGCTTTCGTGAGGGATTCCTGCGTTGCGTCACGCGAATCCAGCACTTCCAAAACACGACGATCGTCCGTGCCTTCGGCAAGAATCTGGTACATGGCGACCGGCCATTTTTGCCCCGGGCGAGCAAGTCTGGCGTTCGCTTGCTGATAAAGTTCGAGACTCCAGGTTAACCCATACCAGACACCAAGATGACCGCCGAATTGCAGGTTCAAACCATGCGCACAACTGCGCGGATGGGCGGCCAGAAGCTTGATCTTGCCGTCATTCCATCGCCTCACAACGTCGTCACCGTCGTTCAGGCAAACCGTTTTCGGGAAGATGCGCTTGATCTCGGCGAGATCAAACTTGAAGCTATAGAGCACCAAGAGAGGATCGCCTGCTGCACGTGCGATAAGGTCGTCCAAAGCCTCGATCTTAGCGTCGTGGATCTTAGCGATTGAGCGATCTTCGCGGTACATGCTACCGTTTGCGAACTGCAACAACTTCATCGTCAACACGCCTCGAGACACGGCTTCCACGTCGTGAATCTCGCTGACAAGCGTCCGTTTGAACCGTGCATATTCTTCGAGCACTTGGCGCGAAAGACACACTGGGACGGGAACAAATGAGGGTTCGGGCAGGTCCGCAGGCGGCGGAAGCTCGAACATGACGTCGCTGATTCGCGACATGATCTCCTGCTCGGCACCGGGCCGCGGCTTCACCTCGTAGGTGTAGGCGTTCTTGTCGAACCACCGCTCCTCGAACGCAGTGATCGTGGAGCCCAGCCGGACACCCTGGTCGACAAGGTAGACCTGCCCCCACAGATCGTGAACACCGTTGGGGGCCGGGGTGCCGGTGAGTAAAACAACCCGCTTGATCCGATTTCGGACACGGCTCAGCGCACCGAAGCGCGTCAGCTTGCCGCCCTTCGTGACGACGGTGCGCCCCTTGGCATTCTTCCGCTTCGTCGTAGTCGTGCGCTTCTTGCCGGCCTTGAAGGCAGAGCTCTCGTCGACGACCACGGCGTCAAAGGGCCAGCCTGGGGCGCCGCCGACGTGCTCATAGAGCCAGACGATCGACTCGAAGTTCGTGACGACGATCTCGGCCTTGCTGTCGACCGCCGCGGCCCGGGCCTTCTTGTCGCCGCAGGCCACCGCCACCGACAGGACGCGGGTGTGCTCCCAGGTCTCGATCTCCTCCGGCCAGGTATCGCGCGCTACCCGCAAGGGCGCAATCACCAACACCCGCTTGACGTCAAGCTCGTCGAGGAGGTCGCGCAGCGCCGTAAGGATGGCCCCAGTCTTGCCGGAAGCCATGCGAGCAACAATCATCAGCGCGCGGTGCTCGTCGACAAGCTGCGCGATTGTGCGCTGCTGCGGGCGGAGATCTGCCCGGCGAAGGAGGCGGGTCACCGCATTGCGCTCCGCAGGATTGCGATGCCCCGCTCCACCTCGTCGACGACGTGGACCTTCGCACCCCCCTTCGCCATGCGACGGTGCTCGCGCACCTGGTTCGCGCGCGGCTCCTCGCCGGGCTTCTTGAACTCGATCCAGACTGTCTGCCCGTAGCCGAAGAAAACACGGTCGGGCGCCCCGTCGCGGCCGATCCACTTCACCTTGCGGGCCTCCCAGTCGCGGTCCTCGGCCCAAGCGACGACAGCGAGCTCGACATCGGCCTCGAGCGTCATGCCGCCAACGCCAGAAGCAGCACCCGCTCGAACTTCTTCTCGGTCAGCACGCCGAACCGCATCGGCTCCGCGGGGCGGCCGTAGAAGCCCAGATCCCGGAGGATCGTCTCGGCCTCGGCCTCGTAACGCGCGTAGTCGATGTCGGCCGGGAGTACCCATGGCGCGGCCTCGGGCGCGTTGAGGGCCGGCTCGAAAGTCATGCACGGCCTGCAGCCGTCCGTCTTCGGCACCTTGCCGTGCGTCCCCTGCGCATTCGGCTTCGCGCGCAGGATGTCGTCGCCGTCGGTCGCCCAGTAGTAGCGCACCACCTTCCCGAGGTAGTCCCCGCGCCAGGTGGCGCCGCCGGTGACCTTGATGACGGTGACGAACTGCCGGATGTCACGGCAGCCGCGAATGGTCTCCGAGATCGGCGTACCGTGCTTGATGCGCGCGAGCGCTGCGTCCGAGCAGATGGTCGCCTGCGGATTCTTCATCAGCTGCCCACGCACCGGGTCGAAGTCGTCCGGGTGCGGGTTCCAGGGATTGCCGAGCGGCCCCTTCCGCTTGTGGCCGCCGTTCGCCTTGATCGCGAAGTAGGAGTTCACCGACTGGTTGTAAATCGCCCGGTACTCGTTGAACTCGAGGTCGAACTGCGTCTCGCGCTCCCACTCGTCGGTGATCTGCGCCAGCGCGGACGGGTTGAGGCGACCGGTCGGCTTCCCGTTCTCGTCGATCTCGAGCCCGGCGTAGTCGGAGCGCGGGCACTGGAACAGGACACCGTCCGTGTTGGCCGAGACGACCGGGATGCCCGCGGTCTCGGCACGCTCGATCAGCATCAGAAGCGCCAGCTGCCCGGTGATGGTGGTTGCAATCATTAGGTCAGGCGCGTAGACTATCTTATAAGGCGAGCCGAGAGACCCGAAGGT
>JBDHVB010000354.1:0-3819 GCA_039809465.1 Myxococcota bacterium | reverse complement strand
TGCGGCGGCTCCACGGAGGTGCCGAAGAAGCGCTCGTTGAAGGTGACGTTGTCGCAGGAGGCGCCGGTGCCTGAGATCTTCAGCTTGGTCATGACTCGGTAGGTGCGAAGTCGCTGAGCGAGTGTGGTCCAGGCGATTTTACGGCGCAATCGGGATTTGGTTATGTGAGGTGAGTCAGCTTGTGCGGACCTGCTGGCACAGCGGCCCGTTGTGTTTCAAGTCGACAGGTTGAAATCCCTGTGGTGTAATTCCGGACATGGCCGACGCTGGCGCGATCTCTCCGCGCATACAGCCCAACGAGCGGACCGATCCTGGGGCTGCTGTCGAACGTCCTGCAACGGCTGTTACCGCCGAAGACCGCCCACCAACCACGGTCCGAGACGTTCATGATCGAAGCGACCGAGTGCGTGCGCCCGCTGTCGTGCAGGGCGACCCGATTATCGAGGGGCTGACTCCCGCCACGGGGCAGGTCGTACGCCAGCGCGCGGCTGTCGACAGCTTGCCGCTCATCCGCATCGTGCCGATCGGTGACCAGGTCCCGGTGAGCGTTGGGGATCTCACCCCGGGGCGCGCGCGTGTTACGCCCGAGGTCGCTGGCGCCATCATCCAGAACATCGCGGAAGGGCAACCTGGCTTCCGTCCCGATGCTGGTAAAGGTGGCGCGTCATGGTTCCTGGTCGAAGGCACGCCGCACACGGGTATCGATCGCGCGAAGAACGTCAGCCTCGACGTCGACGTGCGCCAACCGGCGAACCGGCTGGTGTTTCGCGAGGCGCAGCTTCAGGCCATCTTCGACCGCATTGCTGCGTCGACGGACCGTGTGGACGCCGAAGCACGCTACCGAGCCTACCGTGCCCAAACTGGTAACCCTGTCCCTGAAGGCCCACTCAACTCACGCAACCGCGACGGTTTCGCACGCTACCTGAGTCAGCGCACTGAATCCGCGATGTGGACCGAGGTGGGCCGTCAAGTGAGTGAGCATCCCTCGCGTGCCGGTGAGGTCGTGCTCGAGAACAGCCGCTTCTCGCGTCAGGGTAACGGTCGTTTCTTCGTGACGAGTGATGCTACGCACGTGCGCGTGCGCGGCGGCGTGCCTGCGGTCATGGACGCGCTGAAGGCGGCGGGTCACAGCGCGGAGCCGGGTGTCCTCGAAGCAGCGGAGCGTCTTGCTTCGCGCCAAGCGGCGAACGCGCGCGTGCAAGGAGCTTTCCGCATCGGCGGGCGCGTGCTGCTGGTAGTTGGTGCGGGAATCGATACCTATCGCATCATTACGGCGACAGACCGGCCGCGTGTGGTCACCGAGGTGGCGGGTGGCTGGGCCGGCGCAATAGGCGCAGCCGCGGCGTTTTCGGCGTGGTACGTCCCTGCGGACGCGGCTGGACCCTTGGCTTGGGTTGGGCATGGCTTGGGCGTGCTGGCCGCCGGTGCGTTTGGTTACTGGGCTGGCTCCACCGCCACGCGCACCGTTTATGATCTCGTCGTCGACCCACCGCGATGATCAGCAGCGAAACCCTCGAGGCTCGCTTGGCCGAGCGCGAGGGCGTCGGTCCTGAAGGCTCGCTTGAGGGGCTTGCGGAGGATCTCCACGAGTTAGTGGAGGCGTTGGGCGAGGACGGCGCGCCGGTGCTGGTGAATTGCGCGCTGCACCATGGGCCGTCGAGCGCTTACGACGCGGTCACTCTGCTCGAGCTGATGGGCGCATACGCGCGGCGCTTCGGCGCGACGCTCGCGAAAGAAGCACTCGCGCATATCCGCCATGACGGACCTCCCATGCTCATCGAGTCGCTTGGCATGGTACGCGATGCCCGCTTCGTAAGTGCGGCGTGTGCCCAGCTGGAGACCGCTGGTGCGTCGGTGGCACTGGTCCTGGCCGTGGCGGATGCGGTCGTGAACAGCGGCGCGTACGACTGCTTGCCACTCCTGGATGAGTGGCTGGGACGGGCGGACATCCAAGGCGAGGCAGCCGACGAGCTGCGTAACGCGCGCGACATCCTGGCCCGCTCAGCCAAACGGTAGATCGCCCGGAGCGGGAATTGCGGCACTCTCCCAGGCGCGTTACTCTCGCTGAATGCCAGCTCTACCGCCGCACCTCGAAGCGATCCGGGCCAAAATCGAGCGCCACGCCGTCGACTTTGGGCTCGACTTCTTCGACACGGTCTTCGAGGTCGTCTCGTACGACGAGCTCAACATGATCGCGGCGTACGGCGGCTTCCCCACGCGCTATCCGCACTGGAAGTTCGGCATGGAGTACGAGCGGCTCGCCAAGAGCTACTCGTACGGCCTCTCGAAGATCTACGAGCTCGTCATCAACAACGACCCGTCGTACGCCTACCTGATGGCGTCGAACATGGACGTCGACCAGAAGCTCGTCATGTCGCACGTCTACGGGCACGTCGACTTCTTCAAGAACAACTTCGCTTTCGCGCACACCAACCGCAAGATGATGGACACGATGGCGAATCACGGCACCAAGATTCGCCGCTTCATCGACCGCTACGGTCTCGAGAAGGTCGAAGCCTTCGTCGACCGGTGCCTCTCGATCGACAACCTCATCGACCGCCAGTCGCCGTACATCAAGCGTCGCGCCGACAAGCGCACCGACGAGCTCGAGCGTGATGACCGCTCTCCCGACGTGCCGCGCTTGAAGGTCGAGCGCTCGTACATGAATCAGTACATCAACCCGAAGGAGTTCCTCGACGAGCAGAAGAAGCGCCTCGAGGAGGAGCGTGCGCAATCGCGGAAGTTCCCGGAGCGTCCGGAGCGCGACGTGCTGCAGTTCGTGATGGAGCACGGGCCTCTCGAGAACTGGGAGCAGGACGTCCTCGCGATGATCCGCGAGGAGGCTTACTACTTCGCGCCGCAGGGGCAGACGAAGGTCATGAACGAGGGCTGGGCGTCGTACTGGCACACCACCATCATGACGCAGAAGGCGCTCGAGGACTCCGAGGTCATCGACTACGCTGACCGTCATAGCGGAACGATGGGCGTGCAGCCCGGCTCGATGAATCCGTACAAGCTCGGCATCGAGCTGTTCCGCGACATCGAGGACCGCTGGAACCGTGGCCGCTTCGGCAAGGAGTGGGACGAGTGCGACGACCTGCGGGCGCGCCGCGAGTGGAACACCGACGCGGGGCTCGGCCGCCAGAAGATCTTCGAGGTGCGCCGCCACTACAACGACGTCACCTTCATCGACGAGTTCCTGACGCGCGACTTCGTCATCCAGCAGAAGATGTTCACGTACGACTACAACAAGAAGAGCGGCAACTGGGAGATCAGTGATCGCGAGTTCAAGGCGATCAAGGACAAGCTCCTCTTCCAGCTCACCAACTTCGGTCAGCCCTTCATCAGCGTCATCGACGGCAACTACGAGAACCGCGGCGAGCTGCTGCTCAAGCACCAGCACGAAGGCATCGATCTGCGCTCCGACTACATGCGCGACACGCTGAGCAACCTGCACGCGATGTGGACGCGCCCGGTGGCCATCGTGACGCGCGTCGAAGACCGCATGGTCGTCATCAAGTTCGACGGCAACGACTTCCATGAATCGGAGATCGAGAGCGAGCCGTAGCGGCTCCGCCCGCGGCGTCTCCGAGGAGCTCGAGCCCGGCCACGGTTGGGACTACCGCGCGCTCCGGCGTACTCACCGGCGCATCGACGCCGAGCACCGATGCGGTGTGCAGCCAAGCCGCCAACCGACGTCGATGGCCTTGAAGAGCGCCGCGCTGCCCTCCCGCGGGCTCAAGCGCCGCGCTGCTTGCCAATCAGCTCGTCCAAGCAGCGGGGGCATACGCGGACGGCTTCCGAGAAGATCTTGTTGAT
>JBDHVB010000353.1:0-3831 GCA_039809465.1 Myxococcota bacterium | reverse complement strand
GCTTGGGACGCCCCAGGGGTATGGGATGCTCTCGGATGATGAGAGGCGAGCAGCGCAGCAGCAGGGACTGCTCTCGCTGGGCGCGCAGATGATGCAGGCATCGGGTCCGTCGCCGGTCAGGACTTCCGTGGGCCAGGCGCTCGGCCAGGGGCTGCTTTCGGGCCAGCAAGCGCAACAGCAGAGCCTTCAGCAGGCTTTGCAGGCGCAGCTTCTGCAGAGCCAGATCAAGCGCAACGAGGCGGGCAAGACCGGCGCGACGCCGGCCGCTGTTCAGGAGTACGAATACGCGAAAGCGAATGGCTTCCAGGGGTCGTTCGAGAATTGGAAGCGTGTTGCTTCGGCTCAAACGCAGAAAACTTCTGATATTCAGAATTGGGAGTATTTCAAGAATCTGGATGCGGACGGCCAGAAGCAATGGATGGCGCTGCAAAGGCAGCCCACGGCCCCGCAGCTTGCGATTGTTAACGGCGTGCCCACCTTGGTGGACCGGATTCAGGGTACGCAAACGCCGCTCACGACGTTGCCAAGTGAGATCGACGCCGCCAAGGCAAAGGCCGCGGCCGAGGCTGAAGCCAAGGCGCGCGGAACGGCGACTGGCGAAGCATGGGGGGAAATGGCAAAGAAGGGCATTAATGCGCTGAATGTCCTGGAATCGCTTGATCTGGCTGAGCCATTGGTCGATGCGGCAACCGGAAGTGGCGGGGGTGCCGCTGCCGACAAGATTGCGTCTTTCTTCGGAAAGTCACTGCAGGGCGATCAGGCAATCGGTCAGCTGAAAATCATTCAGGCCAACTTGATGACCAATATGCCGCGCATGGAAGGGCCGCAATCGGATCGTGACGTGCAGCTGTATCGAGAGGCGGCTGGCGAGTTGGGCGATCCGAGTGTTCCGCGGGAAAGAAAGCGCGCCAATCTCATGATGATTCGTTCGCTTCAGCAGAAATATGCCGAATCCGTACCTGACGGCGGAGAGAAACCTAAGGTCCGGCGTTACAACCCACAGACCGGGAAGATTGAGTGATGCCGCAGACCATCGAAGTCCCAGGGATTGGGTCGGTGGAATTTCCGGATGACATGAGCGATGACCAGATCGCGTCGGCGATCAAGGCCAACATGTCGCCCGCAAGAACGCCGGATCCTTCTCTGTACTCGACTGCGGACACGATTCAGAACGCCGCACTGAAGTATGGAAAGCAGGCGGCCAGAGCGGTCGGTCTTGCGGGTCGTACCATTCTGAACACTGCAGCGGGTGCCCCGCTTGCGGCGATGGACGCGGGCGTTGCAGCGCGAAATGCGGTTTCAGCGGGCGACTATCAGCTGCCGTCGAAACAGTGGAACGATGCATTGAATGCCGCTGGTGTTCCTCAGTTTCAGACGCCGATCGAGAAGGGCGGAGACATCGCAGGACAGATGCTCCTAGGCGGAAAGCTGCCCGGGCCTCAAGGCATGGGGTCGTTGCGGGCGCCCGGCCAAACGAACCTCGCCCCCGCCAGCTTTGATCCAAAATCCATGCGGGAGTTGGCTTTCAACAAAGCTCGAGATGCCGGGCTCGTGGTGCCGCCCGCAACCACGAATCCAACGGTTCTGAATCGATTCTTGGAGTCCTGGGGAGGGAAGGCCGCAACGGCACAGGATGCATCGCTCATGAATCAGCCCAAGATCGACGCACTTGTAAAGTCGGATCTCGGCCTAAAGGCAACCGATGATGCTGCGGAAGGAACGCTGGCTGCGCTCCGAAAGGAAGCCGCGAACACTGGATACAAGCCGGTCAGAAGCGTCGGTACTATTCGTCTGGATGGTGACTACAGTAAGGCGCTCGATGCAATTGCCGCTCCGTACGCCAAATCAGAGAAAGCGTTCCCTGGCCTCAATAACACTGACGTTATCGCCACAGCGCAGTCCTTGAAGCAGAAAGCTGTTGACACGGATACGGCAGTAGATTCGATCGCAATCTTGCGCGACAAGGCGGATGCGGCATTTCGCCAGGGTGACGGCGGAGCAGGGAAAGCATACAAAGAGATGGCAAAAGCCTTGGAGGACGCAATCGAGAGAAGCCTGGGACGCCGAGGCTCGGGCGCCCAGAAGACGCTGCAGGATTACCGAACAGCTCGCCAGCTTATCGCCAAGACGCATTCGGCAGAGAAGGCGCTGAATCCTGAGCTTGGTAGCTTCGATGCGCGCAAGCTGGCTCAGCAGCTCAATGCCGGCAAGCCGCTCAGCGGAGGCGCAAAAAAGGCCGGCCAGGCGGCGCAAGCGTTCAAGGAAGCAACTCGATTACTGACGGATAGCGGATCAGTCAGGAACACCGATGTTATCTTGGGCGGTGGCGCAGCGGCGTTGTCTGGAAATCCAATGCCACTGCTTTATCCGTTCTCGCGGATGGCGGTTAGGGACTTCATGCTTTCGCCGGCCGGCCAAGGGCTTCTGGCGACGCCATCGCGTGGGCTGCCGCCCGGGGCGGCGATGGGAAGCGCCTACGGGCTATTGGCGCAGTGATTGCGCAAAGCTGTAGAGAATCGGCAGGGCCAAGACGCCTAGCCAGATATTGAATGCTCCAATGCCTACGCAGATGAAGCCGCAAATCAGGGTGATTGCTACCTGTTTCATTTGCAGGCAATCAACATAACGCGGTTCATCACTGATCCGCCGAAAGCACCGTACTGAGTAGCGCTGAAGGTCGCGCCCTGGTCGCCTGCCTTGGTGACCGTCTCGTATCCGTTTGCCTTGCAGATCTCGCCGGCCTTGGTAAAGCACTGCTCCCAACTATTGGCGGCGCCCGAACAGTTGATGCTGTAGCCCTGCCGGCCGTCAGGTAGGTAGATCGTCTTCTGGGTTGTGCAGCCGCATAACAGGACCGCGGCGCAGACCAGCGCTGCTTTCATAACGAGGGTTCCCATGATTCGACTTATTGCAGTCGTATGGCTTTCGCTGTACGCCATCGCCGGGTGGGGTGATGTCACATCCTACTCCACGACTCCCTCCGACAACAATTCCTCACCCCCGAACGGGGCCCCGGAGGGCATGGCGCCTGGTGCGGTGAATGACGTTATTCGTCAGGTCATGGCGGATATCGCGACCGAGGCCCAGAGGAACGCCGTGAAAGTGCTGTCTGGCGTCGCCGGGACTAACACGATCACGGCGAGCATGACGCCGGCTCTGGATGCCTATAGCGCTGGGATGCTGGCAATACTCGTGCCCGCCGGTAGCAACACTGGTGCGGCGACGCTTTCGATCAACGGGCTTACGGCACGCCCGATCGTGAAGTGGAACGGCGACGGGCTCGTTGCTGGCGATCTCGCGGCGGGGACGCCTGCTGTGGTTGTTGCTTCAGGTGCGCAATTCGTACTGCTCAATGCGCAGGCATCATTTTCGGATTTTGCTCGATTGTCGCAAGGGAACACCTTCACCGCGTCGCAATCGATCAATGTCAGCTCGGCCGCCATCAGAATGACTGAAGGGGCCATTACCTCGAAGCTGCAGTCTGGCGCAGGCACTGGTAGCGGCCTCGTCGGAACGGAATCGAACCATCCTTTTGAAATTCGCACGAACAACGCGACCCGGGCGACATTCGCGGCCAACGGATCGGACATCAACCTGCAGGCGACTGCGGTTCGGGCCAATTCATCGCAGATTTGCACGGCCAATGCGGTCGGCTGTCCTGCAGTCTCGGCTCTCAGCGGCTCTGTCAGTAACGGTCAGGTGCCCCAGGGCGCAGTGACACAGCACCAGGCAGCCATGTCGATCGCAGCCACGCAACTCACCGGGAACATGCCGGATGCGCGGATCGTGCAGTCCAACGTGACCCAGCACCAGGCGGCGCTCGCCATTGCC
>JBDHVB010000352.1:0-3881 GCA_039809465.1 Myxococcota bacterium | reverse complement strand
GGCGCCCTCGTAGATGACTTTGTAGACAGCGGCGGTGATGGGGGCGTCGACGCCGAGCTTGGCGGCGAGCTGGTGGGCCGAGTGGGTGGTGCGGATGCCTTCCGCGACCTGCTTCACCTCGGCGATGGCCTCGTCCAAGGACTTCCCGCGGCCGAGGGCTTCGCCGATGGCGCGGTTGCGGGACAGGGCGCCGGTGCAGGTGAGGACGAGGTCGCCGAAGCCGGCGAGGCCCGCGAGGGTCATCGGATGGGCGCCCTTCGCCACCGCGAGGCGGGTGATCTCCGCCAAGCCGCGGGTGATCATAGCGGCACGGGTGTTGTCACCCAGTCCCATGCCGGCTGCGGCGCCCGCGGCGATCGCCATGACGTTCTTCAGCGCGCCACCCAGCTCGACGCCGACGACGTCGGTCGTGGTGTACGCGCGGAAGTAGCCGCCGGAGATGCGGGCAGAGACCTTGTCGGCGAGCGCGAGATCGCGGCACGCCAAGACGACCGCGGTTGGCATCGACAGCATGATCTCGCGGGCGAAGCTCGGACCCGACAGCGTAAGGGTGCGGTCCTGCCAAGCATGACCGAGTACGTCGCCAACGACCTCTTCGAGGGTCATCAGGGTTTCGTTCTCGATGCCTTTCGCCGCCACGATCAGCGGCACCTCCGGCAACAGCGCCTTGAAGTCACCCAAGACCTGCCGCGCGACCTGGCTCGGCGTCGACAGCACGATCGCATCGACTTCCGCCAAAGCAGCCGCGCGGTCGGCGGTGGCCAGCAGCCGCTCGCTGAGCACGAAGTCCTGCAGGTAGTCCGGGTTCCTGCGGGTCTTCTGGATGATGTCGCAGCGCTCGGCGTTGCGCATCCAGAGGCGGACCTCCATCCCCTGGCGCGCCATCAACTCCGCCAAGGCCGTCCCAAAACTGCCGCCGCCAAGCACCGCAACCCGCTGCATCATGGCTCCCATGCGTCCCAGAATGTTCCCGGTCGCTTCTCCAGTGGCTTCCCACGCGTCGCAGAATGCTCCCGGTCGCTTCTCGAAATCCTTCTCGAAACCTACTCCCGAGCGGCCCAAGAAAGCACGTTTGTTCGCCGCTTGCTCCAGCCCTGGCGGCGGGTGCGGCTGTCGGGATCGCTCCATGCTTCGGCACGGAAGGCGCGAACCCGACGTGAAGCCACTCTGGAGCTTCGTAGGGTTGGTGGGTGCCGACACGGACTGGCTACGCGCGGGGATGACGAGCGCCGAGCTTCACGAATCTCGGGCTCTGCGATGCAATCGTAACCTTAGCTCGTCGAGCATAGACCCGCGCTGCGCGGACATTGGGCAATGAGGGCCTGCACCGATGCTGCATTGATGCGGCGTTCACGAAGGTTCCTGGTCGATCCGCGTTTGTCGATCCGCGTTTAGACCTGCGCCGATGCCCGCATTGGTGCGGTGCCCACGAAGGTTCCTGGTCGATCCGCGTCGTGGTCGATCCGCGTCGGTCGATCTGCATTCCGGGCGAGCCGCGTCCGGGTGAGTCGCGTTGCGATACCTGCGTCGGATCCGCGTCCGAGCTGGGGGATTTGGGCGGGCTGCTCGCGGCTCCTGCTTGCGAACGTTTCTCAATTGCGAGTGATCACGGAGGGTTCGAGAATGTACGTGGAAGGCGTGTCGGTGGTTTTTTCGGAAACTCCGGGAGGCTGCTGTCGATATCTAGACATCCCTTCCCGGCTTTGAACTGCAAAGCGGTTGCTGGTGCCCCGGCAATCGACGCAGCGGTTCGGGGTCATCCACGACGACATCGCAATCGTTTTGGCGCGCGCCTATCCACGGGCTCGCAGAGGGGGAGTTGTGTCCCGTTCTCACGGGCGCAGCGCGAACGACCATCACCATGTCGCGACCGAAGTCGTTTTTCCGCCGCGAGGTCCACTCTTGAGCCGCTCCGTCTCCATCCAGCCAGGCAGTCAGCCCGCACCCGCGGACGTCTACGGTCTCAATTTCGGGATCGATCCCGAGGTTCTGCTCGCCTCGGGGATCCTCCGCGATCCGAACGTCCCGCAGCAGGCGTCTCTGCGCGCGAAGAGCCTCATCGAGGTCGGGCGCTTCCGTGAAGCCCGCTCGATCCTCATCGGTCACACGCGCAGCGCGCCCGAGCCCTACCGCTCGCGCATCATCGACCAGCTCGCCCAGTGCGCCATGTACGGTGGCGGCGACTGGGCGGCCGAGCTCGGTCAGGCCCTCGAGATGCACAAGCAAGCGGGGTCGAACCATGACACCGCTCTCACCCATCACCGCCTGGGCGATATGTATCTGCTCGCCGGTGCGTTCGCTGAAGCGGACGATCATTTCCTCCAGGCCGATCACCTCTTCTCCATGCTCGGTGACGCGGGCAAGACCGCGCGTGTCGGCAGCTCGCGGGCGCGGATGCTGCTCCGCATGGGCCGGCTCGAGCGCGCCCTCGACCGTATCGACGAGACCCTGCAACGTCTCGGCGAGCGTGAGCCGCGCATTCGTGCCCACACCAAGCTCGAGCGGGCCCGCATCCAGGCCTGCCGCGGCCGTGAAGACGACGCCGCCCGCGAGCTCATCCAGGCGGAAGGCGTGCTCAGCGTCAGCGGTAACGCCACCGACCGTATCATCTGCCGGCTGGTGCGCGCCGAAGCGCTGCTCGCGCTCGGTGACTCGCCCCGCGCCGCGCGTGGCCTTCGCCGTCTGCTCGCCGAGGCCATCGGCATCGAGGACATCGCGACCCGCGCGCACGTGCACGCCCTCTTCGGTCAGTCGTTGCTCGACGCCGATCCCACCCAGGCGCGCCGGCATCTCACCCGGGCGCATCACCTCTTCAGCAACATCTCCGCCGAGTACCAGATGGCCTCGTGCGAGCTGTTCCTGGCCCGCGTCGATCAGCGCTTGGGGCTCAACCCGCGCGCGCGGCTCAAGGCGCTCATCCAGCGTCCGTTGGGACAGTGGCCGCTATTGCAGGCAGAGCTCGCCATCGCCCGCGCCGAGATCTACGGCCGTGAGCAGCGTGAGCGGGCCCGTGCCGCGCTATTCAAGATGCGCGCCTTCGCCACCAAGCAAGGCAACATGAGCCTCGCCCGCAACATCGACACCGTCATGCTCGGGCAGCACCTGGTGGAGTCGATGGAGCTCGACGAGCTCACGCCCATCGATCCGCTGCCGCACGTCGAGACCGGCTCGTCGTATTCGGTCGACCAGCTCACCTTCGCGAGCGTCGCCCAGCCCGAGCCGTTCATCATCGACGAGCGCCCCGTGCGTCCGTTCGACGAGAAGCCGTCCACCAAAGCAGACTCAGCGCCGCGCCGCCGCGTCCTCGAGCGCCACGATCTCGACGCCTACGACACCCTCGCCCACAGCAACGCCGGCGAGGCGCTCCAGGCATTGCAGGTCCTCCTGCCCGCTCCCGCGAACGACGACGACATGTCGCCCGCGCGTATCGACGTGCCGGTGCAGAGCTCGAGCCTGGTGGCGTTGCTGGCATCGAGCTCGCGCGCCTCACGTTCGCGTGCCGAGATCGAAGCAAGCCGCCGCGAGGTGACGACCCGTGGCCGCATGACGCTCATCAACACGCCGGACAGCGACGCATAGTAGTTTGCGTTTGCTCTCCGTGCGGAGCAAACGCTCCACGAAAATAGGCGCAGCTCGAGAGCGTCGTCGAGGAAGGCTTCCAGCGGCCTGCGTGCTGTGCGAACGCGGGGCGGACTTGCCCTCGGCCGGAAGGCGCGGGCACACGCAAAACATGTCCTTTCCGCGGCTCTTACACAGACCGCAACACGGTGGGGCCACGCCACAACGCGCAGACCGCCCGCATCTGCAACGCCGACGGCACACTGGTCGGCACCTTCGAGCTCACCACGCCCGCCAAGGTCGGGAGCGCAGGCACACGCAAA
>JBDHVB010000351.1:0-3882 GCA_039809465.1 Myxococcota bacterium | reverse complement strand
GCACCAGCACCAGCACCAGCACCAGCACCAGCACCAGCACCAAGTACGCATTCACCCATGCGCGCGCCACTCGCAGTCGCGCCGATGCCGGCCGAGGAGCGCGAGCTGCCCGACGGCGACGTCATTCACTTCGGCCAAACCCAATCAGCGCTGGCGTCGAGGGCCTAATGCTTCTTCGATCGACTCGATCTGCTGCTCGTCCTCGCTGGCGCTCGGCACGGCGGGCCAGCCAGCACGGCGGAGGCGCGAGAGGTCCGCCATCAAGGCGCCGACCGCCCAGGTGAGCAGACGTGGGATTGCCAGGTCGACCTCGATGACCGTGCGGATCTTGCCTCCGGTCAGCTTGTCTTCGATGCGGCCGACTTTGTCGTCCGAGTCGGGGGCGAGCAAGCTCGCGAGGAAGGACCGTGGGCTGCTGCGCTCCTCCACGAGACGGAACGCGACGCGCTCCTGCGCGTCACGCAAGGTACCCTTGAGCTGAACGCGCTTGCCCTCCGCGGTCTCGCCGATGGCGGGCGTGGTGAGCTCGAAGGTGCCGACCAGCGTGCCGTCGGCGTTGCGGATGCGGGCTGTCTGCGCGTTGTGGCGTGGCACCACCATGTCGACGTAGGCGAAGATCTGCTTCTCGGGAGTGCGGAACGCCAGGAACTCGTGCGTTTTGTGAATCATTCCTTCGGCGTAAGCGACCGGCTCGCCGGCGCTGGCAGCACCAACGCCGCCCGTAGCCAGTACGCTCAAGCGGACAGGATGTGATTCCCACTCGCAGCGCATCTCGAAGGTGTGCATGCGTTCCATGCTCTCGAGGACATCGCGGGTCTGACCAACGCCGAGCACGCGGCCTGGGGCGACCTTCCACCAATCGCGCAAGCGCTCGATGAGCTGCTTGTCCATGCTGTCGTCGCGCTTCATGCGGCCCCAGGGGATCGCGTCCTCGGTGAGGCCGTGGCGCAAGCGGTCGCTCTCGACATGGATGCGGCGGTTCAGCACGGCGAGCACGCGCTCACGGATGCGGTCGCGCGCGTCCTTACGGATGCCGGCGAGGCCTTCGGTGTCGACGGCGAGGAGCACGCCGCCGAAGTCGTAGGTGATGTCGTCCTTGAACAGCCGCTCGGGGACGAGCTGGGAGGCGCCGAACGACGCCGAGCCGGTGGCGACGTTCGCGTCGTTGCCGAACGCTTCGCTGCCGCGGGGGTCGCCTTTGGGGTCATTGCCGAAGAGCAACGCGCCACGCAGCGGCATGGCGACGTCGGAGCCACCGAAGGCTTCGCTGCCTCGGGGTGCGCCTTTGGGATCATTGCCGAAGAGCAACGCGCCGCGCAGCGGGATGGGTGCGTCGGCGCCGCCGAAGGCTTCGCTGCCGCGCGGGGCGCCCTTGGGATCGTTGCCGAACAGCAAGGCGCCACGCAGGGGATGCGCGGCATCGCCCTCGCCGAAAGCGGCCGAGCCGGTGTGTCCGCCCTTCGCATCCTTACCAAAGGCATCGGAGCCAACCGGTTGGTTGCTCGTGCCTGGTTTGGTCCCGGGGCTCAGGCCCTTGTTCGGCGGTCGTTTACTCACGCGCTCCTCGGCAGCCGCAGCTCCATGACGATCGCATCTTCGCCGTCCCCTTGATAGTAGCCGGCGCGCACGCCGATCTCGCCAAATCCGTAGCGTTTGTAGAGACCGCGGGCCGCGTCATTGCCGCGGCGGACCTCGAGCAAGACGCGGGCAGCGCCGTGCTCCCTTGCGTCGGCCATCATGGCATCGAGCAGCTTCACGGCGAGGCCCAGGCCGCGGTGCTCGGGGTGCACCGTGATCCAGTGCAGCTCCGCCTCGTCTTCGATGAGCCAGTAGACCGCGCAGGCCACGACTCCGACGTTCGGCACCTCGAGCACCAAGACGCGCGACCACGTGAGCGACAGCTCGTGCCTGTACGCTTCAGCGGAGCGCTCGGCGATGCCCGAAGCGCTCTCGAGCGCCACCAAGCGATCGACGTCAGCGCTTTCGGCTTTGCGGATCGCGGCGTGCATCCTGCACCTCGAGCTCGCCGTTCTTTCCGGGCAAGCGGACCTCGGCGGCGTCGCGTAGCTCGGTGAGCCAGCGCTCGAGCGCCTTCACGTACTGCGCGTCGCGCTCTGGGTCGTTCTCCGAAGCGAGCAAGCGTGCCCGCATGCGCTGGTCGATGAAGCGGGCGTTGCGCAGGTCGCGTCGCAGGACGCCGCGCAAGGTCTCGAGCGCGATGTCGTAGCGCCGCAAGAAGGCCTCGTAGGCGGCCACCGAGCGGAAGCCGCTGGCGAAGCGGTCGATCTCGACGCTCACCTCTTCTTCCGAGATCTCCGCGGCGCCCAAGCGTCGCGCCTGATCGGCGATCAAGATCTGATTGATGAGGTAGTCGCGGAAGTCGCGCAGGAACTCTTCGTCGAGCGCCGCTTCCTCCGAGGTCTCGCCGCCCCGGTACGCTAAAGCGATGCGGGCTTCGGAGACCAGCTCGCTGCGCGTCACCACTTCCTTGTCGACGACCGCGACGATCCAATCGACCAGGTGGCCGTCCACCGGCGTTGCCGCGAGCAGCGCCGCGACGAGCCAGGTCAAATGAGCTCCCGCAAGCGCGACACGAGCTCGGCGCGGCCGGCGCCGGTCTTCGACGAGAATAGCAGCGCGCTGTCTTGGGGCACGCGCAGGGCTTTCTCGAAGGCGCGCGACTTCGCCTTGAGCTGGTTCTTGGCGATGAGGTCGACCTTGGTGAGCACGAGCAGCAGCTGGCGGTTGTGCCCCATGATCCACTCGGCGACGCGCTCGTCGTCGGCGGTGGGTCCGTCACGGCGGGCATCGAAGAGCTGCAATACGCCGTGCAGCTCTCGGCGCTCGGCGAAGTAGTCGGCGATCATGCGCTGCATCGCGGAGGCCTGCGTCTTCGACATCTTCGCATAACCGTAGCCCGGCAGATCGACGAGCGCGATGCTGTTCTCGAACAGGAACAAGTTGAGCAGCTGTGTCCGCCCCGGCGTACGCGAGGTGCGCACCAGCGCCGGCTTCTTGAGCAGCGTGCCCAGGAGCGAGCTCTTGCCGACGTTGGAGCGGCCGATGATGGCGAACTCGGGCAGCTCGTGCTCCGGGAGCTGATCGACCTTCGACGCCGAGATGATGAAGCGCGTCGGGGGCAGCTGGGCCACCGCCACGTCCTGCGGGTTCAGGCGTGGATCGAGCTTGGGCCCGAAGCTCTTATCGGCCAGCGGTCGCTTGGCCATCACGATGCTGCTCTTGGGCCGCTTGCCTCTGCGCGGCTTCGCGCGCGGCGCGGCCGTGATCGATCTTGGCCCACATGCTGGCGAAGTCGAACGGCTTGATCGAAGGCGCGTTCTCGTTGTGGCAGCGCTGGCATTGCTCGGCCGTCGGGTCGACCAAGCCGACGAGGCGGGCGAGCTCGCGGTCCTTCATGACGTACGTGTGTGAGTAGTAGCGGCCAGCGCCGTGGCAGCTCTCGCACTGGACGCCCGCGAGCTTCTGCTCGTCGAGCTGGGCTGGCACCATGGTGTGACAGCTGTTGCACTTGCCGTCCTTGAGCTGGTCGGCCGTGAGGGTCTTTTGGGCCGTGGCGTGCGGACCCTTCGCCCAGATCTGGTATTCCCAGGTGTGGCAGGTCTGGCAGCGCTTGGCGCCGACAAAGTTGGTCTGAGCGAACGCCACGGACGCCGAGAAGAGGACGAAAAGGCTGAAGACGCCCAACCGCATTGGTCACGGCTTGTAGCCTAAATCCCCGGCCTAGCGAAAGGTTCGTCGCGCAGCGAAAGGTTCCGGGGCGACGTCGTAGCAGGTCACCGCCAAGCCAGCTCTGATTGGTTCTCCAAACCGCCCATCGCTGCAATCCACTGTGGTTTCGGTGGGGTACCATGGGCCCGGGGC
>JBDHVB010000350.1:0-3919 GCA_039809465.1 Myxococcota bacterium | reverse complement strand
CATGAAACGATGGCAACGTTCGATGTTCGACGATCGTCGAACTAGGCGAGCTCGATGTTCTGACGGCGCAGGGTGCGCTGCATGAGCAGCGTGATCGCGCCCAGGGCCGCAAAGCACGCGACCGCGACGATGTAGGAGGCACGCATGTCGTGCCATGCGTCGCCGAGCGCGCCCTGCAGTGGCGGAATGACCGCGCCACCCAGGATCATCATGATGAGCAGCGCCGATGCCTGACCCTTGAAGGCGCCGGTACCGGCGACCGCGAGCGTGAAGATGCAGGGCCACATCACCGAGCAGCAAAGTCCAGTGGCCATGAAACAATAGACCGACAGCAAGCCCGTCGTCGCGACGCCTATCATGGCCGCGACGGTCGCGAGCGCCGAGACGGCGAGCATCGTCCGCACCGGGCGGTCCTGGCCGAGCAGGATGGCGGCGACCGCGATAGCGACGCACCCTACGTAGGCGTAGAGGTTGCCGATGTCGTTACCGTAGAAGCGGTTGACCAGCAGCACGATGGCGAAGGCCAGGAACGGCGCGCCGATCGTGGCGAGGCGCCGCTTGGCGGGCTCGAGGTCGAACACCGCGACCGCGCCGGCCCAACGGCCAATCATCAAGCTCCCCCAGTACAGCGAGATGTACTTCGAGATCTCGGCGTCCGCGAGGCCGCTGGGGGTGAGGTAACCGGGCGTCTTGAGCAACGCGCCGAGGTTGTTGTCGACGCTCACCTCGACGCCCACGTAGATGAAAATGCCGAGCGCCCCCAGGAGCACCTGCGGCAACTTGAGCGCGCCGAGGGGATCTTGCAGCGGCGTGTCGTCCTTTTGCTCGGGCAGCGATGAGGTCGCGAAGAAGAGCGCGACAGCGACGAAGATGGCCGCGACGATGCAGTAGAGCAGGCGGATGCTGCCGATGCTGACATCGTGGGACGCCTCCCCACGCGGCGTGCCGAAGAGCACGAACGACAAGATGATCGGCCCGAGGATGCTGCCGATCGAGTTGATGCTCCCGCCGAGCGTCAGCCGCTGCGCGCCGGTCGCGATCGAGCCGAGGCCGATGATGAAGGGGTTGGCGGCCGTCTGCTGCACGCTGAAGCCCAGCGCCACCACGAAGTAGGCCGCCAAGATGGCGTTGAAGCTGCCACTGGTCGCCGCGCCGACGATGCAAAGCGCGCCCACGGCCGACACCAGGAGGCCGAAGACGATCATGCGCTTGTAGCCAAAGCGGTTGAAGAGGTCGCGGCCGGTGAGGCTCGCGATGACATAGAGAATGAGCGAGCCCACGAAATAGGCGCCATAGAACGCCGAGCCAACGAGCTGTGACTGGAACTGCGTGAGGTGGAAGTGCGTCTTGCAAAACGGAATGAAGATCCCGTTCGAGGCCGCGACGAAGCCCCAGAAGAAAAACAAACTGACCGCGATCGCGAGCGAGCCCATCCGCTACATGTAGCGCAGACCTCCGGAGGCGAGGTAATGGATTGCGCCAAACCTCATCCAAAGGGACCAACAATGCATCGCCTACTTGCTACCGCACTGCTCGCCGTCGGCCTCGCCGCCTGCGCCAAGAGCAAAGTCCAACCTCCGGCCGCCGCTGCCGAGCCCGCCGCCGAGACCGCCGCCGCGGCCGCCGAAGCCGCGCCCGCGGAGCCCGTCGCTCCGACGCCCCCGCCGGCTCCCGAGCCCGTCGTCGCCTACAAGGACATGGCGGTGCCGGAGTCCGTTCTCTACGACGAGAAGGACGACTGCTACCTGGTCAGCAACATCAACGGCGACCCGGGCGCCCACGACAACAACGGCTTCATCTCGAAGCTGGGGCCGGACGGCGCGGTCATCGCGATGAAGTGGATCGAGGGCGGCAAGGGCAAGATCAAGCTCGACGCCCCCAAGGGCATGGGCATCGTCGGTGACGTGCTCTACGTGGCCGACATCGACACCGTGCGCATGTTCAACCGCAAGACCGGCGCGCCGAAGGGCGAGATCAAGATCAAGGGCTCGACCTTCCTGGGTGACATCACCACCGCGCCCGATGGCCGCGTCTTCGTGTCCGATATCGCGATCACCTTCGCCGACGGCAAGGCGTCGCCGACCGGCACCGACGCGGTCTACATGATCAACAAGGCCAAGAAGGTCATCCCGCTCGCCAAGACCACCGACCTCGGCGGCCCCAACGGCCTCGTCGTCGTCAACGACAAGCTCTGGGTGGTCAGCATGCTGTCGGGTGAGCTCTACTCGCTCGACGCCAAGACCCCGGGCGCCAAGGCCGACGCGCAGAAGCTGCCGAAGGGCGGCCTCGACGGCATCATCGTCACGCCGGACGGCATCTTGGTTTCGAGCTGGGAGCTGGGCGGCGTCATGAAGGGCCAGCCCGGCGGTGAGTTCACGCCGGTGCTCGAGCAGATGGCCGCTTCGGCGGACATCGGCTTCGACAGCAAGCGCAACCGCATCTTGGTGCCGCGCTTCATGGATAACGCCGTCGAAGTCTACACGGTTCAGTAGTCGCGAAGCGCGCGGCGGTGCCGGCCTCGCTCAGGGCGCCGGCACCGTCAGTTCTTGAGCTTCTCGTAGCGCTCGGGGTCGAAGCCCACGAAGACGCGATTGCCGTCCACCAGCACGGGACGCTTCACCAGCTTGCCGTCCTTGGCCAGCGCCTCGATGAGCTGCGCGTCGCTCATGGCGTCGATCTTCACCTTGCCGATGGCGCGGTAGGACTGGCCCGAGGTGTTGAGCCACTTGCGGATGGGCAGGCCGCTCGCCGGGATCCACTTGCCGAGCTCGGCCTTGCTGGGCGGCTCGTCGACGATGGGACGCTCGGTGACCGAGATGGCGTTGTCGCGCAACCAGGCGCGGGCTTTCTTGCAGGTGCTGCAGTTGGCGTAGTGGAGGAAGATCATGAGGCTCCTGGTATGCCATCGCGGATGCGTCTCGAGAAGTCCGGATCTTCATCGGCGGCGCGCGCGCGATCGGTGATGCGGCCCCGCGCCCGCAGCGTCTCCAGATCGAAGCCTGGCGTGAGCGCGTGGTTGTCGTAGAGATAGTCGGGCAGGTAACCCGAGGCGAGCAGCCGGTAGTCGAGCGGCAGCGCCTTCACCACGACGTGCGCGATCGCGTAGACGATGGTCGTGCAGTTGCCGGTGAGCGTGTGATACCAGCGCGGCGCAGCGAGCAGCTCCCGGCCCCGCTCGAGATAGCCCATGAAGAGCGCGCGCATGTCGTCACGGCTCATGTTGGTGATGCGGTACATGTAGACGTCTTCGCCGCGCGCGTTGGTGCGGGTCTTCAAGATGTCGCGCTCGTCCGCCGCGATGAGCGTGGCCTCGAATTGCTTGAAGAAGCCGCCGATGGCCGAGAAGCTCTCGCCGCGCTCCTTGCGGATCTCGATCGAGAAGGTCACGAACTGCCCGTCGCCGAAACCGAACGACACCAGCGTGTGCGCGATGGCGGGTCCCATCCAATACGAGCAAATGACGTCGACGCTCTGCAATAGACCGAGGTCGTAGCGCCGCGTCTCCCAGCGCACGTCGTAGTCGGTCTCGGTGCGCCAATCGAAGTTGCGGACGTTGCGCAGCGTGACGATGTCGCCATCGACGCTGCTCTCGACGTGCCGCGCGACGTCGTCGGCCCAGTCACGCGTGTCGGACGGCGCGATGCCCCGCCACCACGACCAGAAGAGCACCATGGCGGCCACCGCGAGGCCCAAGCCGCCCGCGGAGTTGGCGCGCCACAGGAGCACGAGCGCCGCGACGCCGGCGGCGCTCCACAGGACGACAGCGACGAGCTTGCCGATGCCGGCGAGCTGGTACGCGAGCGCCATGCCGCCCCATACGAAGGTCAGCACCACGACCAGGGCCGCGAGCGAGCGCAGCAGCACCACCGCCCAAACGTGCATGCTGGAGACTTAAACCCCGGCGGCCGGTCATGTCGAT
>JBDHVB010000349.1:0-3968 GCA_039809465.1 Myxococcota bacterium | reverse complement strand
AGCAGCTCGCCGATCTCTACCGCGAGGCCCTGCGCGCCTACGGCGGTCTCGATGCGGTGGCGGCTCAGCTCAGCCAAGCCGTGCTCGCGCCGCTCGACGAAGCCCTGCACGGCGCCCAGCACGTGGTCTTCGTACCGCACGGCCCGCTCGTCGGTATCCCCTTGGCGGCGCTCCCCTGGCACGAAGGTCAGCTCGTCGACGCGCTGACCACGAGCTACGTGCCCTCGGCGTCGTCCCTCGTCGATGTGCTATCGCGGCCACAACGGGGCATCCCCAAGAAGGTCGCGGCGGGCGCCCATGGCTCGGATCTCCCGTTCGCGCGGCTCGAGGCGCTGGCCATCGCGGGGAATTGCGCGGTGCTGGGGCCGGCGGCGACCGAGACCGCAGTGCGGGCGCTCCAAGGTGACGCCATCGACGTCGCGGCCCACGGTGACATCAACGTGAGCGAGCCCATGCGCGCGAGCCTCCGCCTCGCCAAGGGCGAGCACGACGACGGCGCGCTCGAGCTGCGTGAGATCTTCGGCTTCCAGCAGCCGCTCGCGCCGCTCGTGACCCTCTCCGCCTGTACGTTGGGCGGCAGTGACGCGGCTTGGTCGGCGGTGGCGAGCAGCTTCTTCGCGAGCGGCACCCAGACCGTCGTCGCGAGCCAGGAGCGCGTCTCGGACCTCGCGGCCGGCGTCCTCATGAAGCGCTTCTACCGCGAGCGCGCCAAGGGAGGCGCCGCCGCCCTGCGCGCCGCCCAGCTCTGGACCCGGGCCTACTTCGCGCATCCGGGCCACTGGGCGACGTTCTCCCTCCTCGGTGACTTCCGCTGACCCCTGTGGCATAGCTCTCGCGTTCCTACGGAGAGCTCCCACACATGAAGCGCATCGCTTACGCCGCCACCTTGGGTCTTGGCCTCACCGTCGTCGGTTGCAGCAAAGACAAGAAAGACGACGCGGTCCTCGAGGCCACGCCGGCACCCGACACCACGACGCCAGTTGGCACCGGAACCGCCGTCGCCCCGAGCGCCCCCCGCCCCTCGCAGGCCGGCGAGCAGGCCTTCGTCACCGGCGTCACCGCCGTGCGCCGCGCCAACACCGAGGACAAGCAGATCGACGATCCCAAAAAGCCCGGCAAGAAGGTGAACAACTACATCACCACCTTGCACCGCGGTGAGCAGGTGCAGGTCATCATGGTCGAGGGCGACTGGGCGCAGGTCCGCTCGTCCGACGAGAAGGAAGGCTGGACCAAGAAGGACGCGCTGCTCCCCTCGGAAGGCGTGACCATGGCCACGACCCTCGACGAGACCAAGACCTTCGACCGCCCCGACCTCTTGGCGTTGAACCCCAAGCGCAAGGTCGCCGCCGGCGCCTTGGTGTACGCGCAGCGCACCAAGGATCAGTTCAGCGAAGTGAACCTCGGCGGCACCAGCACCGCCTGGGTGCTCACCAGCGGCCTCGTCTCCGAGCAGCGTGAGGTCGACGCCGCCAAGCTCTTGAACAAGGCCCGCTGGCTCACCGAGCACAAGGACTCCACCTCGGCCGACCTCATGGACCTCGCCAAGAAAGAGTACGGCGACACCAAGGTCATGCAGGCCTACGCCGCCGCGCAGGCTGCTCCGCCCGCCGAGGCGCCGGCTCCCGCGCCGACACCGGCTCCGACGCCCGCCCCCGAGCAGACGCCGACCGCTCCTCAGTGAGCGCGCTTTTCCGCGGAGCGCTGTGATTCATGGGTCCGCATCCGTACGGCAGTCTTCCGTCCGAGATCGCGGACTACCTGCGCGCGCAAGGCGCCTGCGTCACCGACGACCAGGCGCGCCGCATCGTCTCGCACGCGCTGTCGCCCAGCGCGGACCACGACATCGCGAGGAAGCCGCTGGCGCGTGAGGTGCGGGAGGCCGCGGAGCGCTTGCTCGACCAGCGCCACCTCGAGGTCGTCGAGCGCGTCACCGACCCGGCCGACGGGTTCGTGAAGTATCTGTTCAAGCACCCCGACGGCGCGCTCTCCGAGGCGGTGCGCATCCCGCTGCACAAGCCCGGCACCTTCTCGGTGTGCCTTTCGTCGCAGGTCGGCTGCGCCATGAAGTGCGACTTCTGCGCCACCGGCCGCTTGGGGCTGACGCGCAACCTTACGCCATGGGAGATCGTCGCGCAGCTCGTCATCGTCCGCGATGAAGCACAGGCGGGCGGCGCTGGGCGCGTCACGGGCGCGGTGTTCATGGGGCAGGGCGAGCCCTTCCACAACTACGACAACGTCATCCGCGCGGCGCAAATGCTCGCGGCCCCGTTCGGTTGCCGCCTCTCCGCCGACTCCATCACCATCTCGACCGTCGGCCTGGTGAACCGCATCCGCCGCTACACCGCCGAAGGCCACCGCTACAAGCTCATCGTCTCGCTGACCTCCGCCATCGCGGACAAGCGGGCCAAGCTCTTGCCCGTCGCCGCCAAGTTCTCGCTGCAAGAGGTCGCCGACGCCCTGCGCGAGCACGCCCTCGCCCGCAAGACCCGGGTCACCGTGGCCTGGGTGACCATGGCGGGCGTCAACACCGGCGCCGACGAAGCCCGCGCCCTCGCCGAGCTGCTCGCGGGCGTGCCGATCATCGTCAACCTCATCGACGTGAACGACGCCCGCCCCGACGGCTACAAGGCCGCGGACGACGGCGAGCGCCGCGCCTTCATCGACAATTTGCAGGTGTTACGCGCCCCCGTGGTGCGCCGCTATTCCGGCGGCAAAGCCAAGCACGCGGCCTGCGGCATGCTGGCCGGCCTCCGCCAGTCCGCCTGAGCACACATGAACACCATCCTCCTCCTCGTCGCCTCGAACATCTTCATGACGTTCGCCTGGTATCGCCACCTGCGCGAGCAAGGCTCGTCGCCGCTGTGGATCGCCATCCTCACCAGCTGGGGCATCGCCTTCTTCGAGTACTGCCTGGCGGTGCCGGCGAACCGCATCGGCTACGGCAAGTTCTCGCTGGTCGAGCTCAAGATCATGCAAGAGGTGATCACCTTGACCGTTTTCGCGGTCTTCGCCGCCCTCTACATGCGCGAGCGCCTCACCTACAACCACGCCATCGCCGCGGCGTGCTTGGTGGCCGCGGTGTTCTTCACCTTTCGTAAGTGAAGCCGGCAGCCTGAGCGGCCACCGCAACTTCCACGCATGACCATCGATAATGGCGCCCATGACGTTCTCAGTCGATCATGTCCGCCGTACGCTCCACGACCGCGCCGTCGAGGACGTCGATAGGACCCGGAGCGGCCGCGTCATCGTGGGCTTCGACCCGAAGCACCGGAGTGAGGTCGTGCGTGAGCTCGTGGCGTCCATCCTCGCCGACGGTATCTCGCCGGAAGAGCAGCAAGGAGTCGAGACGGTCTTTCGCGAGGCGTCCGCCTCCGCGAAGCAAAGATACGTCGCGCTGAGCGCCGCCAACGCCTCGGAGGCAGAGCAGGAGGCAGCCGCGCGCGACTACGAGATCGCGCTGGGAGAGCTGCGCTACGCCCACGTGATGCTCGTCGATATGCTGCGCTCGCAGCTCGGCGACGCGCGCACCACTTTCGAGGCGATAGCAGGAGTCAGTGGGGACCCGACCGTGGTCGCTCGTGCGATCGTCCGCCGCATGGCGGATGATGGCGTCGACGAGCGCGAGCTCGACGCGGCGTATTTCGAGCAGCAGGCTCATCCCAGGTCGATATTCGCGAAGCTGGTCTACGAAGGGCTGCTCGATCTCCACAAGGCCGAGCAGACCAACACCTACTACTGGAGCGAGATCGGCACGAACGAGATCAGAGAAGGCAATAGGTACTACGCGCACGAAGGTCCGCTATGGCGGTAACCCGTAGATCCACCTTCGGCGCTTAATGCCAGCTCTTCGGCACGAGCTCCGCGAGCACCTTCTTCGCGAGCTCGAGGTGTTCCGGCTTGCAGTACACGCGGGAGACGGCGACGGCTTCGTCGAAGCGGCGGTAGAGCGGCGTGTAGTCTTCGATGCG
>JBDHVB010000348.1:0-3988 GCA_039809465.1 Myxococcota bacterium | reverse complement strand
AATAGTCGTTCACGTGCGCAAGCAGCCGCCGCCGAAGATACCCTTGAGCGCCTTGGGCACTCGTCTCGTCATTGTCGCCTCGCCGTACCGGAGGGGGGCGGTGCGGCTTACGTGGAAGGCATGGATCGTGGGAGCCAATGCCGTTCACTTCAAGCCGGGCGGCTCGGAGCCGGGCGGAATCGTGCACTTCCGCAAACTGTTGGTGTCGAAGATGGCTTCAACTGATCGGCATTGCGCCTAGCGCCGCCAAGCAGCGATGTACGCGATCCACGAGTCTTCGTTGTTCGCGCGCTTCACCTTGCGGAAGACGCCGTTGCCCTCGCCTTCGGGGGTCGAGCCTTCCCAATAGGTGTCGACGCGCTCGAAGCCGGCTTCGTACATCGCGTCGATCATCTCCGGGAGCGTCCAGATGCGCCAGTCGTAGCTGAAGGCGCGGTTCAGCTTGGTGCCGTCGCGGAACTCGAAGGTGATGTAGCGCATGGCGTGGGCGCTCACCGCGTCGAGCACGGCTTGCTCCCAGACGTAGGTGAAGCCGGGGTGCTTGGTGCGCTCGACCACTTCGATCTGCGCGTCGGGGCCGCCGTGGATGTCCGTGAGAAACACGCCGTCATCGCTCACGCCCTCGAGGCACCGCTTGTAATAGCGGACGAGCGTCGGCCGGTCCTTGAACACGCAGTAGGAGAAGTTGAAGGCGCAGCTGACGTCGACCTTCTCGTCGATGCCGTCGAGCACGTTGCGCTCGAGCAGATGCACGCGCCGCACGGCATCGTCGCCGAGCGGCTGGAGGTAGTGCTTCTTGCCGTAGCTCATGGTCGGCACGTGCAGGTCGAGCCCCCAGGCTTCGCCCTCCTTCTTGCGGCGCACCCAGTCGGCGCAGAGCTTGGCGGTCCCGCAGAAGTCCTCGCGCAAGGTCAGCGGCGCGCGGCCGCGCTCCTTCTTGAACACCCGGTCGATGAAGTCGATGTCGCTGTCGGGGTCCTGCACCGAGCGCAGGTAGAGATCGAACTTATCCGCTTTAGCGGCGGTCAGCTTCTGGGGTTTTTCGCTACGAGCCATTGCGAGGCCGCGCCTATCACAGCCCGTCGCCGACGCCCAGAATGGTCGCGAGGTCCCGGAAGTCTTTCGGCACAGGCGCGATCCAGGTCACCGGGGTGTTGCTGCGCGGGTGCGGCACGGTGAGCGACGCGGCGTGCAACATGACCCGGCCAATCGCCTGCGGCGGCGTGCTCGCGGTGTAGACCGGCCCACCATAGAGGCGGTCGCCCAGGAGCGGATGGCCGGCATACGCGGCATGCACGCGGATCTGATGCGTGCGCCCGGTGCGTGGCTGTGCCTCGACGAGCGTGGCGCTCACGCCCACGGCGCGCGGCACGAGTCGCGTGAACGCCGGCTTCCCCTGGGGGTCGACCTTGTGACGCGTGCCCTGCGCGCGTGCGATGGGGCCGTCGACATCGCGTGGCTCCGCGAGCCGGCCGTTGCACAACGCGAGGTAGCGCTTGGTGTTCTTGGCCTCGCGGAAGGCCTCGTCGAGCTTGCGGCCCGCGGAGGCGACGCGCGCCATGACGATGACGCCGCTCGTCCCCGCATCCAAACGATGCACCAGCCACACGTCGCGGTTACGCTCACCGATCTCCTCGAGGAGCTTCGGCACGAGGGTCTGCAGCGAGACGGTGCCCGAGCGGTCGGTCTCGGAGAGCAGGCCCGCCGGCTTGTCGATGACGATGACCTCGCGGTCCATGTGCAGGATGCGCTCGCGCTCGAGGCGTGCCTCGCCGGGGAGCCGCGCCTGGTCGGCCACCGCCTCGCGCGTGCGGTGGATGACGACACGCGCGCCCGCCTTGATGGGCTTGGCGATGATGCGCCAGGGCTTGCCGTCGACCGTGACCGCGCCCTCGCCGATGACGATGCGCGCGATGCGCCGCGACACGCTCAACGCCCGCGCCACGACCCGGTCGAGCTTCTCGCCGTCGTCGCCCGGCTCTACGGTCAGCTCAATCAATGAGGATCTGCTTGTAGCCCTCGATGTCCTCGAGGACCATGCCGGCGCCCTTGACCACGGAGAGCAGCGGCTCGTCGGCGACGAACGCCGGGATGCCGATCTCCTCGCGCAGCATGGTGGCGAGCCCACGCAGACCAGCGCCACCACCGGCGAGCACGATGCCGCGGTCGGAGATGTCGCCGGCGAGCTCGGGCGGCGTCTTCTCGAGGGTCGCCTTCACAGCCTCGAGGATGCTGCGCGCGCAGTCCGCTAAAGCGTCACGCACTTCGGGCGCGGTCAGCTCGATCGACTTCGGCACGCCGCTGATGAGGTCGCGGCCCTTCACGTCCATGGGCGAGGGCTCGACGCCGTCGTCGGGCGCCCAGACGCTCCCCAGCTGGAACTTGATCTGCTCGGCGGTGCGCTCACCGATGAGCATGTTGTGATTGCGGCGGACGTAGTTGATGATCGCCTCGTCGAGCTTGTCGCCCGCGACCTTGAGCGTGACGTTGGTGACCATGCCCGACATCGAGACGACGGCGACGTCGGTCGTGCCACCGCCGATATCGACGATCATGTTGCCGCGCGCCTCACGCACCGGCAGACCAGCGCCGATCGCCGCGGCCATCGGCTGCTCGATGAGCCACACCTGACGCACGCCGGCGTTCTCGGCGGCCTCACGCACCGCCTTGCGCTCGACGTTGGTGATGCCCGCGGGCACCGAGATGATGAGGCGCGAGCGCACGAAGTGGCGGCGGTTGTGGATCTTGGCGATGAAGTACTTGAGCATCGCCTCGGTGACGGTGAAGTCGGCGATGACGCCGTCGCGCATCGGGCGGATGGCGACGATGTTGCCCGGTGTTTTACCGAGCATGTTCTTGGCCTCGAGGCCGACGGCGACGACCTTTTGCTGGCCACCGTTCTTGGCGATGGCGACGACGGAGGGTTCGTTGACCACGATGCCGCGCTTGCGCACGTAGACCAACGTGTTCGCGGTGCCGAGGTCGATGGCGAGGTCAGTCGAGAATAGGCCGAGAATTGGATCGAACATGGCTTGAGCTACGGTTGGTACTAGGAGAACGCATCTTTAGGCAATCGTTTCGGGGGTCGCTGGACTTGAAGAGGTACGCTAGTTATCTCGAACGATGTCATGACGATCGCCCGCCTCGCCCTCCCCGCCCTCGTTCTCCTGGCGGCCTGCAACAAAGACGGCGCAGGCCCCAAAGCCGGCGGGGGTGAGCCACCCCCGATGAGCGTCGCCGATACCTTGGCGGTCGCCCGCGCGTACGCTCAGGCGGAGCGCCTCCAAGACGCCATCAGCCAGTACGAAAAGGCGCGCGCCATGGGCGCCGCAGGCCGCGACGAGTCCGCCGAGCTGGCGAGCGTCTACGACATCGCCGGCGACTACACGAACGCCGAGCGCATCTACCGCGAGTGGCTCGCCAAGGTCCCGGACGACGCCGAGTTCGTGCAGCAGCTCGGCCTCACCCTCTTGCTCCAGCAGCGCACCGCCGAGGGCGTGGCCGAGCTCGAGCGCGCGACGACCCTCGCCCCCACCGACCCACGCATCCGGCAGGACTACGGCTACGCCCTGCTCCAGTCAGGCGACGCGCGAGGCGCCGTCAAGGTGCTCGAGGCCATCGTCGAGCAGGAGCCCGGCCGCTCCGATGCCTGGGTGCTCCTCGCCGAAGCCTTCGCGGCGCGCAACGACCACGACGACATGGCGAGCGCCATCGAAGCGTGCACACACGCCCTGCGCGCCGACGGCACCAACGCCAACGCCTTGAAGCTCCGCGCCCGCTTCCGCATGCAAGCCGACGACTACGAGCGCGCCTTCATCGACTACGAGCTGCTGGTGCACGGCCGCCCCAACGACCCCGGCGCCTATCTCGGATCCGCTGGAGCGCTCATCGCCATGAACCGCCTGGCCGAGGCGAAGACCCGCGTCGACCGCGCCGCCGAGCTCGCCGGCACCCACCCCTGGGTCCGCCTGCGCAAGGCACAGCTCGC
>JBDHVB010000347.1:0-3992 GCA_039809465.1 Myxococcota bacterium | reverse complement strand
AAGCCCGCCATCGAGCCGTCCATCGTCGCCAAGGTCACCGAGACCGCCAAAGCGGCCCAGCCGGCCGTAAAGCCCGCGCCGGCCCCGACTGTCGCTGCCAAGCCCGCGAGCGATCTGCTCCCGCGCAAAGCGCCGAGCGGCGCCGCCACCGAAGTGACCCTCGCGAGCGGCAGCGCCGCCGCGAAGCCGCACACCTTCTGGCTCGACAACCCGCGCCGCTACGTCGTCGACGTGCCCGGCAAGCGCTCGGCCGCGACGCCGGAGCCCAAGGGTCAGCTGGTCAACAAGGTCCGCGTCGGCAGCTACGAGGACAAGACCCGTTACGTCCTCGAGGTCGCCGCCAACGTCCACGACGCCCGCGTCGAGCCGCGCGGCAACGCCCTCGTGGTCACCCTGAGCAAGTAGCTCAGTAGCCGATCAAGAAGCGCAGCATCTTGTCGATGAAGCCCAGATATGGCGGCCTGAACCGCCACGTCTGGGCCAATCGACTTTGATAGTAGACGGCGCGCGCGTTCGAGAAGGTCTTGAAGCCCTCGAATCCGTGATAGCGGCCCATGCCGGAGGGGCCGACGCCGCCGAAGCCTAGCTCTTCCTGGGCGATGTGGAGGAGGGTGTCGTTCACGACCATGCCGCCCGAGGTCGTGCGCGCGCGGACCGCTTCGACGCGGCCGCGGTCGTCGTCGAAGTAGTAAAACGCGAGGGGCTTGCCGCGCTCGTTGATGAAGCGCAGCACCTGGTCGAGGTCGCGGTACGGCACGATGGGGAGGATTGGTCCGAAGATCTCTTCCTCGAGCAGGGCCATGCCGGGCGTCGCGCCGACCACCAGCGTGGGCTCGAGCTTGCGCGAGCCTTCGCTCATCTCTTCGGCCTCGACGGCTGGATCACCGAGCCGCACGAGCTTCGCGCCGCCACGCTCGGCTTCGTCGAGCAGCTTCACCAGGCGTTCGCGATGGCGGTCGCTGATGATGCTGCTGTAGCTCGAGTTGCCCTGGTAGCGGCCGTACATGGCCTTCGACGCGGCTTCCATCGCGGACACGAAGGCGTCGACCTTGGCCTCGGGGACGAGCGCATAGTCGGGCGCGATGCAGGTCTGCCCGGCGTTCAAGAGCTTACCGAAGGTGATGCTCTTCGCGGCGCGCGTGAAGTCGTAGTCCTGGTGAATCAGCGCCGGCGATTTGCCACCCAGCTCGAGCGTCACCGGCGTGAGGTTCTCGGCGGCGGCGCGCATGACGTGCCGGCCGACCTGCGTCGAGCCCGTGAAGAAGAGATGATCGAAGGGCTGGCGCGCGAATTCCTGCGCGACCTCGACGCCACCCGTGACGACGGCGGCCTCGTCGGGCTCGAAGCCGTTGGCGAAGAGCTCGCGCAAGGTCTCGGAGGTCGCGGGCGTGAGCTCGGAGGGCTTGAGCATGACGCGGTTTCCAGCAGCCATCGCCTCGGCCACGGGCACCAGCGACAAGAGCAGCGGATAGTTCCACGGCGCGATGACGCCGACGACGCCCAGCGGCTCGTAGATGATTGCGGCGCGCGCCGGCAAGAACACCCACGCGAGCGAGGCGCGCTTGGGCTTCATCCAGCCCTTGAGCTTGCGCCGCGCGTGCCGGAGGTTCGCCACCGCGGGGAAGATCTCGGCGAGCTGCGTCTCGTGCTTCGAGCGGTGCCCGAAGTCCGCCGAAACGGCCTCGATCAAGCGCGTGCGGTAAGTGAGGGTGAGGTCGAGCAGACGGTCCAGGCGCTCGCGGCGCTTTTTGTAGTCCGGGAAGCCGTCGCGGCCGACGGCGGTGCGCATGCGCGTGAACACATCGCTGATGGAAGTGTCGCCATTGGCGGGCAAAGATGTGGCTGACTGGCCCATTTGCCTCATGCTACGCATTTTAGTCATCGCATGGCCAGCCCATCGCTCAACGCCACCATCGTTCGCCGCGACGAGGTCGGTCCCGGTCTGCTGATCTTGGGTGTCCGCCCAGACGGACCGCTCTTCGAGTTCACGCCGGGGCAGTACACGACCCTCGGCCTCCCCGGCACACACGCCCGCGCCGCCGACGCCAAAGCGGACCGTGAGCCCGAGATCGCGGAGTCGGGCAAGCTCATCAAGCGCGCCTACTCGATCGCCTCGCCCGCGACCCAGCGCGACTCCGTCGAGCTCTATCTGAACATGGTCGACGACGGCGCCTTCACGCCGCGGCTCTTCGCGCTCCCGGTGGGCGGCCGCCTCTGGATGAGCCCCAAGGCCGTCGGCGTCTTCACCCTCGAAGGCGTGGCGGACGATCACGACGTCATCCTGTGCTCGACCGGGACCGGCATCGCGCCTTTCATCTCCATGCTCGAGTCGCAGGGCCCAGGGGCCATGCTCCCGAAGCACGTGGGGCGCTACTGGGTGCTCATCCACGGGGTCCGCCACGTCGCCGACCTTGGCTACCACGCGCACCTCACCCAGCGCGCCGCCGCCCAGGACCTCTCGTACGTGCCGACCGTGACCCGGCCAGAGCGCGAGTGGGTGGGGCGGATGGGACGGGTGCAGGGGCTCTTCGAGTCTGGCGCGATCGAGGGGATGACAGGACGTCAGGTCAGCCCAGAGACGGCGCACGTCTACCTTTGCGGCAACCCCGAAATGATCACCAGCATGCAAGCGCTGCTCGAATCTCGCGGGTTTACGGTGCACAAGCGCCATGAGCCCGGCCGCCTCCACATCGAGAGCTACTGGTAAACGCCAAGACTTTCGGCGGCTTGCGGCGCAACCCGGGCGCGTCATGCCGAGATAATGACTCCGTGGCATTGCCGGCGGTTTCAAGCGCATCGGCTCCCTTGCGGAGCACCCATGTTGGCGAGGTCCCCTCCGAGGCCGCCGTCAACCGCGACCCCGTCCTCAACGCCGACCGGCCACGCGCGCTGCGCCGCGAGCGTCGCCAGCCGCAGGGCCTCGCCGCCCCGCGCCAGCAAGCCTTGCGGCCGCCATCGCAGACGATCACCAGGGCGGTGCAGGCCATCACCGGCAACGTGACGATTCCACTGCGGGTGCCCGCTGGTAGAGCTTGGGATCTCGCGCTGGTCGCGGTCCTCGAGACGCAGTGGCGTCCGCTCGAGCGTGAGCTCGCGGCGCTCTCGTCTGCCGAGCGCCAGCAGCTCGCCACGGCGCTCACCAATTCGCTGGTCGCGCAGGGGCGTGTGCGCGCGAGCGACGCCGACACCCGCCGTCTCGTCGCCTACACGGTGCAGCTGCAGATCCAGCGCGCCGCCGACGAGCTGCCTGCTCCGGCCGCCTCGAGCTCGCGGACCGGCGACGTGAACGGGGTTCCGCAGGTCAGCGAGGTCGAGCTGTTCATGGGTGCGCCCGGCACCGCCATCGCGACCTTGCAGCGCCTCGCCGCCCAGCCCGCCACACCCCAGCGCGCGGCCAACGCCCAACGGATCGTCGAAGGCGCGACCCGCCGCCTCATCGCCTCGGGTGACCGCCAGGCGCTCGATCAGTTCATCGCGCAGCTCGGCCGCATCGACCTCCAGGTCTCGAATCTCCCCGTCGAGTTCCGTGATGGCTGGAGGGTGGCGGTGAACGATGGCCGCGTCGTCGGCACCACCAACGGCCGCCTGCACATCGGCATGCGCTCGCTCGACGGCAACTACCGCACCGACCTGCGCGACATCGCGACGGGCCGCGCCTACTGGCTGCCGCGCCAGGTCGACTTGATGTACAACTTCGATGCCGGCACGCGCACCGTGTCCGCTGTGGCGTACGCGCGCACCTTGCGCTCGCAACACGATTGGCTGAACAGCGCCGGTTGGCCCCGCAATGGCAACCCTTACGACTTGCGACAGGTGACGGCGCACGTGCAGCGCCTGCTCGATAGTGGCACGCCGGTGGACACGGTGTTTACGCGCTGGCAGCAGTACCTCACCGCCTTCTACATCCACGGCCACTCGGTGGACGCTCAAGGCGTGATGCAGATCGGTGGCATGGAAGACCTCGACGTCGGCCGCTTCACCCACGACACGCA
>JBDHVB010000346.1:0-4020 GCA_039809465.1 Myxococcota bacterium | reverse complement strand
GCGAGCTCCCGCTGGTGAACCTTGCCCGCGAAGGCGTACAGAGCCTGCTGCAGGTCGGCCCGAAGCGCGCCGCCGCGATGTCGCGCCAGGGCGTCTACAACATCGGCGACTTCGCTCGCCTGGACCCCAGCATGGTTCCCGGCGTTCTGCGGCTGGTCCACGCCGCGATGCGCGCCAGCATGAAGGCGTGACAGGTTCAATCCGCGCGTCGATTTGCATGACATGGCGATAACTCCGTTGAACCTCAAGCGGAGATATCGCCGTGTATTCTACATCTGAACTGAAGCGCATGAGCACGCCGGGAACAGCAGCACGCATCGAGCACAACATCACCGATGGTGAGGGGCAGCCCATCGGAAGTGGCAATGGCCGCGCCTCGAAGTGGGATCCTCGCGCGGCAGTCGGCATGCTCGCTAAAAAGGCGTGCTGGGAGGGTCTGAACGCCGCCGTCTGCAAAATGCACAGCGGTGACCACTACGAAGTCGTCGCCAGCTCGACCGGCATCTACGGCGACGGCAAGACGCGCGTCGGCTAAAACGACGAAAAGCTCTGCAGGAACGACGCGTAGATGGTGACCGGGAAGCGGTCACGCTCGTCGGGGCAGCGGTTGAGCGGAAAGCCGAAGTCGAGGCCCAACGAGCTCGTGTAGAGATTGAACACGTCGCCGATGAAGCGAACGCTGTAGCCGACGTCCGTGAAGACGCTGCGGTTGCAGCCGTCGCGCTCGACGGGCAGCACGACCACGTCGCCGAAGAAGGCGCCCTCGACCCGCGTGAAGGTGAAGAGGCGCAGCCAGTCGGAGCGCATGTCGGCTTCCAGGATGTGGCGGTACTCGGCGCTCGCCGTGATGCGCTTGGTGCCGCGCGCCTCGTTGACCTCGTAGCCGCGGCCACCGCGATAGCGGCCACCCAAGCGCAGCTCGCTCTGCTTGGGCGCGTCGCCCAAGAGGATGTCGCCGCGCAGCCGGCCGACCAGCGCGTGCGCGAGGCCGAGCTGCCAGATCTGCAATACGCCGGCGCCGAGCTGCCCGAAGACGTAGTCGACACCCGCGTCGTCACGGCCGTACGCGACCCCGCTCGAGAGCGACCAGCCGGCGCCTTCGAAGCTGAAGTACGGGTTCAAGCGGTCGTCGTGGCTGTAGCCGAGCGACAGTGAGAGCAGGTCGCCCGGGGTCGCGTTGTCGAAGTTGCCGCGCAGGCGGTTGTAGCCGAGGCCCAAGCCGACGCGGTCCGCGAGCTGGAGCGGGGTGACCGCCTTGCCGAACTTGTAGATGGCGCTCGCGCCCAGGCCCACCGACTCTGGCGCGTACGACGCGGTGAAGCCGAAGGCGTAGCGCAGGTCGTGGATACGGCGCAGCGCGAAGTCCGCGTTGGCGCTCACCTGCGAGTTGGTGATGGCGAAGATGCCGGTGATGTCGTTCAGCAAGAACCGCCAGCGGGGCGAGCTGCGGTCGTTGTAGCGCGTCGTCTCGCCCGGTTGAGCCGCGAGCTGCACCGTCCGCTCGAACGGATCGACCTCGACGAGCTTGGGCGGCGTGGCGCCCGGGAAGAACAGCTCGCCGGGGCCCAGCCGCGTCGCTTCCAGCCGATGCTTCTTGGGGAAGCGCAGGCGCACGGTGATGGGCTCGTGCACCTTGTCCGCATCCGGGCCTCTTGCCTCCACGTGGACGCGCGTCCCCACCGGGGTGGTCTCGACCTCGCCCAGCACGTAGTCGAGCTTCGGGATGGGCCCCAGCCACTCACGCAGACCCGCGACGACCTCGTCGCCCGCGCCGGCGCGCACCACCGACAAGAACGTCGAGGTGCTGGGGAGATAGGCGAGCACCAGCGCCAGGGCGCCAGCGTCGCCGATGCGGTCGACCAGCTTGGTCGCGATCAGCTTGCCGCGCGGCATGGTGGTGTCGAAGTCGTCGAGGTGATCGGCGACCACTGGCGTCTCGTCGATGGCTTCGTAGTACGCGTCGGCGAACGCCACCTGCGGCGCGAAGATGAGCGAGTCGATCTCCGGGATGATGGCGACGTGCTCGAACATCTGCGCCGCGTATTCGTTGGTGCTGTAGAGACTGCGCGCCAGCGCGTCGCGCATGATGACGCCCACGGTGTCGGCGACGAGCTCGGGGGGCAGGGCGTCGATGCCCGTTTCAGCGGACCGAGCCTTGCTCAAGGCATACGTTCCCAGCTGCGCCCGCCAGATCGCCAAGCGATGCAGGCGCTGCAAGATCGCCGCGACGTGGAAGGCGCGGTTCGAGACCGCGAGGCCCCCATCGAACTTCTCGACGAGCTTCTCGCGCAGCGGCGCGATGACCACGATGAGGGGCTTGCGCGGCAAGCTCTGGCTGTCGGCCCACTGCGCGCCGGTCTCCAGGGTCTCGGCCAGCGTCCGAGCGGCCAGGGTGTCGAGCTCGGCCGAGACGTCCCGCAGATCGTATGGCATCTCCCCATGCGGCGCCGCCTCGGGCGTGATCATCACGCCAGCGTCGCGCACCTTCACGGTCGCGGAGCCAGCGACGAGCCAGGGAACGAAGCGCGCCTGCATCACACCGTCGGTCCGCCGGCGGCTGCGCGCGCCGAACGGCGTTTCACCCACGAAGCCCACCGTGTCCTTCGGCGAGGTCACGTGGAGCTCGATGGTGGTCGCGGCGACGGGAGCGTCGGCGTCGGCGAACGCAGGGTGCCAACCGCCCAGCATGTAGAAGACGCCGTCACGCTCGCCGAAGGTGCCGTTGCGGCGCGGCACCCGGGTCGCAAAGCGCAGGGAGACCGTCTCGCCAGCCTGGCGCGGCCCCAGATCCTGCCAGGCTCCCTCACCGGTCAGCTCGGCGCCGCTCGCGTCCGTCAGGCGCATGTCCGCCGCGTCGAAGCCTCGCGGATAGAACCAGGGAGAGCGAACGTCGTTGATGCCGCGTGAGGTGCGGAGTAGGCGCGGGTAGGTGGCGACCCGGAGGTGCGTGGCGCGCGTGACGGCGCAGGTCGCGGTCCCGGTGACGGTGTGTGAGCGCGGGTCGAGGGACGCTTCGATGGTCAGTCGGGCACACGGCGAGGACGTTTGCGGCGAGCTTGCCGAGAGCGCAACGACGAGGGCGACCGCGAACACCAGCGCGAGGTTAGCACGCACCCACAGGTGGCGCTTGCATAGAAGACAGAACAGGGTACGCTGGCACCTGACTCGTACGTTAAGGATTCCAGGACGATGGCGACGGAACCAACCGACGACCACGCAGCGGCGGATTACTCTGCCGACGCGGCTGCCGAACAGGCCGAAGAGCTGGCACCCGAAGAACTGCCGCTCGACGAGGTCTCAGCGGTCTCCATGGAAATGGTCGACGAGGTCGACAGCTACGAAGCCCCGGAGATCGTGGAGGTTGCCGACGAAGGGCACGCACCGCCCTCCATTCAGCGCCGCACCCAGCTCCCGAGCATCGACGAGATCACCGAGGAAGACCGTGTCTTCATCCACCGCGTCTTCAATCAAGTCAAAGACGTCGATTTCCGCTCGGCGCCGCCACCACCGCCTCGCAAAAACCTCGCTGGTCTCGACAAGAAGATGCAGTTCTTGCGCGACCGGGTGCGCGAGCTCGAGCGCGACCTCGCGCGCGTCGGTTGGATCTGGAGCATCAAGCAGCGGCAGGTCGACGCGGTCGACCAGCTCCTCGACGCCAAGGAGCAAGAGCGCGCCTCGGCCACCGAGCGTTACGCCACCGTGCGTGACCAGGCGACCCGCAGCGCCCAGGCCTTCCGCGCCGAAGAAGCGCGCCTGAACGCCGTCATCAACGAAGGTGTCGCGGCCAACTCGCAGCTCCAGGGCGAGCTCGCGGGTCTGCGCATCGAGATGGACCAGAACACCGAGTCCTGGAGCATGAAGCTCGAGCAAGAGCGCGACGAGAAGAACGCCCTCATGGCGGACTTCCGCGGCAAGATCGAGCACGCCCAGGGCGTCTTCAACGAGCTGCGCGAGACCTCGGCCCGCACCATCGCCGACGGCGAAGCACGCGTGGCTGGGCTGACGAGCGAGCTCACCAGC
>JBDHVB010000345.1:0-4032 GCA_039809465.1 Myxococcota bacterium | reverse complement strand
TCGACGCGGGCGAGAGGGGTGATGCCGAGCTTCTTGCCGTTCAAGCTCACCTCGGCCCAGGCGGCGCGCAGGCGGAGAGAGAGGAAGCCGGTCTTGCCTTTGAGGGTGTCCGCTTTGGTGGACTTCGATTTGGCGCGGCCGTCGGCGGTCGGTTTGTCGGCGGTCGGCTTGTCGGCCATTGGGCGAGCGGTCATCGGCCCATCGGCAATCGGTTTGTCGGCCATCGGCCCATCGGTCATCGGTGTATCGGCAATCGGCCTATCGGCGCTCGGCTTGTCGGCCGTCGGCTGATCGGCCCTCGGCTTCTCACCCCCCGCCACTCCATCCCCCTTCCCAATCGCCTCCAACACCACCCTCCCCCTCTGCTCCGCCTGCGTCACCTCCACGACCTGCTCGACCGGCATATGCCCAGCAAGCTCGAGCCGATACCTCACCTTCTCCCCCACGCTGCGATCCGGCAGCGTCGCCGGAGTCACGAGCCCGGTCGCGAGCATCGTCCCGTGATCCTCGAGCCACAGCGCCGCCCCCGCTGGCTCGCTGGCAATCGTCAGCGTCGCGCGCCGGTCGCCCAAGGTGCGGGCCGCGATGGTCGCGAGCGCCGTGGCCGCGAGCGCGACGCCCACGACCAGCGCGACCCACAGCCCCTTCGGACTGCGCTTCGGCATGATGAGCGTCGGCGGCGCGGGGGGTGCGACCTCCTCGGGAGTCGCGGCACGCGTCGCTTCGGTCTTGCCTGGCGCCGACCAGCCGCTCTCCATCGACAGCTCTTGCGTCGCGAGCGACGGCGCCGATGCGGACGACGATGCCGACGACGGTCGCGACGGGCTCGACGGCTGCGAGCCCTCGGGCCCGGGCAGCACCGCTGTTCCACGCGCCACCACCGCCGGCTTCGACACCTCCTTCGGCACGACCTCGTCCACGATACCGGACAGCCGCACCGCGCCCGCCGCCCCCAGCCCGAAACGAAAACGCGCGAGCTCCTGCTCGACGTCGCGCATGTGCGGATAGCGGTCTTCGCGCTTCAAGCCGAGCATGCGCATGACGATGCGCGCGAGCTCCTCGGGGACGTCCGCTTTCTCGGTGCGCAGATCACGCACGCGGCCAGCCGCCACGCGGCTCATGAGCTCCGGCTCGCTGTCACCTTCGAAGACGCGCCGCCCCACCAAGCACTCCCAGAGCGTGAGCCCGACCGCGTACTGATCGGAGCGCTGATCGATCTCCTCCGCGAGCGCCTGCTCCGGCGCCATGTACGCGAGCTTGCCTTTGATGGTGCCGGTCGCCGTGTGGGTCGCGCGCGCCGCGGCCTTGGCGATGCCGAAGTCCATGATCTTCACGTCGCCGCCGCGCGTGAGCATGACGTTGTGCGGGCTGATGTCGCGGTGGATGATGCCCAGCGGCCGGCCGTCCTCGGTCTCGAGCGCGTGCACGTAGGCAAGACCGCGCGCCATGCCTTCGCCGATGACCGCGACCTCGACCGGCGACAAGCCCCGGCCCTTCTCGAACGCGCCACGGACGACGCGCCGCAAGTCAGCGCCGTCCACCAGCTCCATGGTGATGAAGTAGATGCCGTCGACCTCGCCGAAGTCGTAGACCTGCGCGACGTTCGGGTGCGTCAGCCTGGCCGCTAAAACGGCCTCGTCGACGAACATGCGCGTGAAGTCGGGGTCGCTCGAGAACTGCGGCAGGATGCGCTTGAGCACCAAGGTCTTCTCGAAGCCCTGGTCACCGACGAGGCGCGCGAGAAAGATCTCCGCCATGCCGCCAAACGCGAGGCGGCGCACCAGCCGATATTTTCCGAAGACCTGCGCGTCAGACATTTGGGGGCGTCAATTCAGCCGCAAACTGCTTTTTGTGAGGGCGGCTTTTTTGACCAACTCGCGGCGGCTTCTTACCATCGAACCCACCTCCACACACCAGACGTCGTGGATGGCTCGAGTTGGATCGAATCGATGAAAAACATCTTAGCCGCGCTCTTTGCTGGATGCCTCACCATGTCCATCGCCGCCGCCGCCGTCGTCGTCATCGCGGCCGATGAGGGTGGGTCCGCCAAAGTCCAAGCGAAGAAACTGTACGACCGCGCGGGTGACGACGTCATCGACGCCGCCATCGCCCGCCAGCTCGCCGCCGCCAAGGCACGCGTCAGCGCCGCGAACGCTCTCGCGCTCGCCCGCTAGCGCTACGCCCGATCGGCGCACTAGCCTTTGAGGACGACGGTATCGTCCTTGGCGTCTTCACGCCCGAACGTCTCCCGCTGCCCCGGATGCGCCAAACCCGGCCGTGGCGTGCTCTTGAGCTCACGCTCCTTCTTCGCCCGCGCGGGTTTCTTCTCGGCTTCGGGCTTCGCCTGCGTGTTCACCAACGCCGCGAACGACTTGGCCGGCTTCGCTTTGTTGAGCTTCTCCGCCTCGCGCGCCCGTGCTTCGAGCTCGGCGATGCGCTCGGGTGTCGTCCCTGAACCGCGCCCAAGAAGGGCCAGGCGCGCCTCGACGCGTCGATCGTCATCCGCCATGCCTCGAGTTGTAGCACGTTCGGTCGTGAGGTAGGCAGCCAGGTGTGCGTCGGCTCTTACTTGCGACCTGGGCAGCCACTCTCATCGGCTGCGCCCCCCATGGGCAGTCCATGCAATGGCTTCCGGAGGGTTGGCTGCTGCACGAGGAGGCGGGTGTGGCCGTCGCCGTGCCCCCCAACTGGCATACGCAGCGGGCGACGACCGGCGTCGTCGCGGGCGGCGAGGAAGGCTCGCCGGCCTACTACACCACCCTCGCGATTCAAGCCGTGCGTCCCGCGCCGAACGCGCGCTTCGCCGACATCCTGCGCGCCGCCTACGAGCACCCCGCCATCGGCGACAGCATGCCGCCGCGCTACGAGCCGTGCGTGGCCGGAGACGTTCTCGGCCTGTGTTATTCCATCGAGATGACGGTGTTCGCGGAGCCGCGCCGCCGCCTGGGTGTCTTGCTCGACCTCGCGCCTTACGTCGTGGATGTGAGCTTCACCGCGCCAGCCGCCGACTACGCCGATCATGTCGACGTCTTCGAGCGCGCTCTCGCGACGCTTTACGTCGAGCCAGCTGGCTAAGGAGCCTAGCTCGCGGTATATCCGCAGCCCGATGGCTCAGGAATCATTCGACGAACGGCTGATCTGGCTCCTCAAAGTGAGCCGCAGCATGCTCGCGACGCGCGATCTCGACCGCTTGCTCTCCCTCGTCACCGACGCGTTCATCGAGGCGTGTGAAGCCGACCGTGGCTTCCTGCTCTTGCAGGATCGCGACCTCGGCAAGCTCGTCCAGCGCGTCGGCCGCACCGCGGCTGGTCAGGACATCAAGGAGTCCGAGACCAAGATCTCGTCGATGGCGAGCCGCGTCTTCCGCGAGAAGAAGCCCGTCTTCGCGACCGACACCGCGACGCAAGAGGACCTCGCCTCGCGCCGCTCCATCGACGAGCTGCGCCTGAAGATGATGGTCTGCGTGCCGCTCGCGACGGACAACGAGTCCCTCGGCGTCATCTACGCCGACGGCCGCACGCAGCTCGACAAGGTGTTCACCAACACCAACCGCCGCACCTTCGAGATGCTCGCCGACCACGCCGCCGCGGCCATCGAGAACGCCCGCCTCTTCGAGCGCGCCACCAACGACCCGCTCACGGGCCTGCCGAACAACAGCTACTTCATCCAGCAGCTCGCGAAGGTGATGCGCGAGGTCTCGACCTCGATGAACGCCGGCATCCTGCTGCTCGACGTCGACGCATTCAAGCGCGTGAACATCGCCGCCGGCGCCGAAGCTGGCGACCGCGCGCTCATCGACATCGCGATGACCATTCAAGACGTAGCCCGCGCCGACGGCCTCGTCGCCCGCTACGGCTCGGACAAGTTCGCCGTCTTGCTCCCCGCGGAAGAAGGCACCCCCATCGCACTCCGCCTGCGTGACGTCGCCGAGCGCTGCCGCGCGGCGATAGCGACCAAGGCCTACCACGGCGTGCAAATGTCGACCTCAATCGGCGGCATGGGCTTCCCCACCCCCGACCGCCCCGCCAACAC
>JBDHVB010000344.1:0-4049 GCA_039809465.1 Myxococcota bacterium | reverse complement strand
TTGAGAACTGCAAGTACGGGCTCTGGACCAACGGTCTCGAGTTCTTCTTCTTTCAGACCGCGCGCACGCGTTTCGATGTGAAATTCAAGCCGATCGGCGATTGGCCTCTGGCCGATGAATCGATCGGCACACGCGACGTCGCCTCGCACGCCAAGCTTCGTCGCGCCGATCCGGAGATGCTGCGCATCGCCTTCCGGCGCTGCCACAACTACATCCACGGCAACGAGGGCATGCCGAAGGACGCCGCCTTCTGGCAGTTCCTCTACCTCATCTTCGCCAAGATGCACGACGAGCGGCAGCCGCCCGATCAGCGTCGGTTCTGGGCGGGCGCAACCGAGCAATTCGACGAAGCCGGACGCAAGGCGATCCGCAAGCGAATCTTGCCGCTCTTCGACGAGGTGAAGAAAAAGTACTCATCGATCTTTCGAGGAAACGAGGAGGTCTCCCTCTCCGATCGTGCGCTCGCATTCATGGTGTCCGAACTCGCGAAGTACGACTTCGGACGCACCGACGTCGATGCGAAGGGTGCCGCTTACCAGGAGATCGTAGGTACGAACCTTCGGGGCGATCGGGGCCAGTACTTCACCCCGCGCGGCGCCATCAAACTGATCGTTGAGATCCTCAACCCGCAGCCAACGGAGCGCATTCTCGACCCCGCAAGCGGCACGGGCGGCTTTCTGGTGGCGACCCTCGACCACTTGAACAAGCAGTTTCACGAGGAGCAGCGCGTCCCTGCCGGCGTCGAGTCCACCGAGGAGTTTCATTCGCTCCAGGCGCGCCTCGCTGAGTTCGTGAAGAAGGGGCTCTTCGGCGCTGACTTCGATCCGTTCCTCGTGCGAGCCGCGCAGATGAACGTGGTGATGGCGAGCAACGCCGAGGCCGGGATCTTCAACATGAACTCGCTCGAGTTCCCCAGCGGGCATCTGGCAGGTCTTGCCGACGCACAGAAGCGGGCGTCACTCGGGACGATGGACGTCGTGATGACGAATCCACCGTTCGGATCAGAGATCCCTGTCACGGACGCAAACATCCTTCGCCACTTCCAGCTCGCCCATGCATGGGAGAAGGTGTCGCCACGCGAGTACCAGAACACGGGGCGTGTGCGAGCCTCCGTCGCTCCAGAGATCCTCTTCATCGAGCGCGCGATCGACTGGTTGCGTCCCGGCGGTCGACTGGGGATCGTCTTGCCTTCCGGTATCCTGGGCAATTCGGGTGACGAGTACATCCGCTGGTGGATTCTCCGGCAGTGCTTTGTGCTGGCGGTTGTCGATCTCCCCGTCGAGTCGTTCATCGCCGAGGCGAACGTCAACATCCTCACGAGTCTGCTCTTCTTGAAGAAGAAGACTCGCCAACAAGTTCAGTCGGAGGATCTCAGCAAGACGGACAAGTACCCCGTGTTCATGGCCGTGGCTGAGAACGTCGGCGTCAACAGGCGAGGTGTCACCATCTTCCGACGCGGACCGGACGGCGAGGAGCTTACGCAGGACGTCACGCACGTTGAACGGATCCGGGTCAACGGCTCCATCGTCGAGCGTCGGCTCAAGCGCCGCGAAAAAGTGGTCGACGATGATCTGCCGCTGATCGCCGAGGCGTATCGAGAGTTCCGCAAGAAGCACGCGGAGCCCGGGAAATGAAGGCTGATACCGTTCAGAGCGCCTGGTTTCAGGAAGAGGGCTTTCGCCTCGATGCGCGCCCCTACACGTCGGGCGCGGTCCAGACGAAGCAGTTGCTTCGCGGGCTTCGCACGGAGCCGCTTCGCCAGATCACCGCCGGGTACAACGGTGGCATCTACACGCCGCCCATCCACAACTTCTCGCGGAACTACGTGGAAGATCGCGAGCACGGTGTTCCGTTCGTCGGCTGCACGACGATGCTTCGCGCGGATCTGACGGGGCTGCCGTTGCTGTCCAAGCGGGATGCGTTCTCCGCCAAGTTGGTGCCATTGCGGCTGGAGAAGGGCATGACGCTCATCTCGGCATCGGGAACGATCGGACGCACCGCATACGTGCGCCGAGACATGGACGGCGTTTGGTCATCGGGCGACGTGATGAAGGTACGACCGGACACGGAGAAGGTGCGCGCCGGGTTCCTCTACGCGTTCTTGAGCGGGCGCTTTGGCGTACCGCTTCTCGTCGCCGGCACGTACGGGACGATCATTCAGCATATCGAAGCACCCCATCTCGCCGAGATTCCCGTGCCACGCCTTGGCGACAAACAGGAACGCGAGGCAGACGCTCTCATCGAGAGGGCAGCAGAGTCTCGGTCGCGAGCAAACGAGCTCCTCATTGAGGCGCAGGAGAAGCTCCTGAAGGCGCTCGGTCTCCCGGCGCTCACGCCTCGTTATGCCTTGCGTCGTCCGCTGATCGCGTCGCCGAGTGCCGAACTCACGTTGAGTCGCATGGATGGCCAGTACTTCATGCCGTTCAACGCGGATGCGCGACGTGCTTTCGACGAGGCCACCGCGAAGGACTCGCCGCGCCTCGGCGATGTCGCCGACGTGCGTATTCCGGGCATCTTCAAACGTCGCTTTGTTGCTGGCCCTGAGTTGGGTGTCCCTTATGTCACCGGGGGGGACGTGTTTCAGATGGTACCGGAGAGCAATCAGTGGCTTTCGAAGACGACTGCGGCCGACTACGAACTCCTCCTGAAGAAGGGCATGGTGCTGATCCAGGAAGCTGGTCAGCTCGGTGGCCTCATCGGTCGGTGCGTTCTCGTCGGCGACCACCTGGATGGCTTCGCGTGCTCAAACAACATGGTGCGGGTCACGGCGCACGATGATTCAGACACCGGATACCTCTTCGTCGTGTTGGCGAGCGAGCACGGGTGGCGCCTCGTGTCGCGGGAATCTGCAGGCTCCAGCATTCCCCACATCGACTGCGGTCGCGTCAAGAACGTCAAGATTCCGTGGGCCAGTGCGCTGGACCGAAAGCGCATCGGCGCTCTGGCGGTCGAAGCGATCGCGCTGCGGGATCAGGCTCACCGCGACGAGGCCACCGCGCGCGTAGCCGTGGAGCGCGCGATCGAGGGGGCGAACTGATGGCCACGGTGATCCCCATCGGCGAGCCGGTGAACGAGGCTGAGCGCCAGGCCATCGCGTACCTGCGGGATCACCTACCCGCGAGCTACCTCGTCCTGCACAACTTCGAGATCATCCGCGACGGCGAGGCCTTCGAGGTCGACGTCGCGGTCATCGCGCCGCACGCCGTCTACCTCGTCGACGTGAAGGGCACGCGCGGGCTCATCGATGTCTACGGGCCCAAGTGGTACCCGGAGGGACGCCAGCCCTTCAGCTCGCCGCTCGCGAAGCTGCGCGGGCACGCCAAGGCGGTGAAGGGCATCATCACGAGCAGCCAGCCCGGTCGCCGCGACCTCGAGGACATCTACGTCGACGCCGCCATCGTGCTCACCGCGCCCGACGCCACGCTCATCGACCAGGGCGGGCGCGACGCACCGAACGTCACGACGCTGAAGAAGGCTGCCGCGTTCTTCCAGAACGGCACGCGCATCCCCGCGGGCAAGTCGAAGAACATCGGCGCGCACCACAACATCATCGTCAAGGCGCTCCAGGGCGTCGCGAGGGCGCGCTCCGGTCCGCAGCGCTTCGGCAACTGGCAGGTGCTCGAGAAGCTCGGCGGCACGGACAGCTACATCGAGTACCGCGCGTTCAACTCGATCGTCGGGCAGAAGACGACGGCGCTCGTCCGTGCTTACCAGGCCGACCCGTACAAGCCGCCGGAGGAGCGCGAGAAGCAGAAGCTCCTCATCTCGACCGCGTACCGCGCGCTCAGCTCGATGTCGGGCCACCCTGGCATCGTCGCGGTGCGCGAGTTCTTCGCGAGCGAGGGCGAAGACAAGTATTTCCTGGTCACCGAGGACGTGCCCGGGCAGGCGCTGCGCCTGCACATCGAGAAGCCGACGCTGGCGCTGACCTTCGACCAGAAGATCAACATCGCAGGCGACCTGCTTCACGCGCTCTCGCACCTGGCGACGAACAAGGTCGTTCACCGGAACATCTCGCCGTCGAACGTCCTCGTCGGCACCGACGGGCG
>JBDHVB010000343.1:0-4050 GCA_039809465.1 Myxococcota bacterium | reverse complement strand
CGGTCGCTTTTTGGGGACGCCTCGGCTACCTAGGAACGATGCGTTTTCCTCGTGTTGTTGCCCTGGCGTTGCTCTCGACGGCCTGTGGCGCATCCACGCCTACCGCGGCTCCCACGCCGGGCCCCAACGCAGCGCCAGGAGTCGTAGAGGTGAAGAAGCCCGCCGATGAAGATCCGCACCTCTGGCTCGAAGACGTCGGCGGCGACAAGCAGCTCGACTGGGTGCGCGAGCGCAACCGCACGACCATGGAGAAGGTGGGGACCGACGCCGGCTTCGAGCCGCTGCGCGTGAAGCTCCTCTCCATCTTCGACAGCAATGCGAAGATCCCGTATGTCCGCAAACGCGGAAAGTTCTTCTACAACTTCTGGACCGACGCCCAGCATCAGCGTGGTCTTTGGCGCCGCACGACCTTCGACGAGTACAAGAAGGAGCAGCCCAAGTGGGACGTCATCGTCGATGTCGACGCGCTGAACGTCGCCGAGAAAGAGAACTGGGTCTGGCACGGCGCGGATTGCTTGCGCCCGAAGAACCGTAAGGAAGAGTGGGTGCACTGTCTGCTGGCGCTGTCACGCGGCGGCGCCGACGCGGACGTGACGCGCGAGTACGATCTGCAAAAGCGCGCCTTCGTGACGAACGGCTTCAACCGCCCTGAAGCGAAGGGCAGCGTCTCCTGGATCGACGAGAACACCACGTACGTCGCGACCGACTTCGGGGAAGGCTCGATGACCTCGTCGGGTTATCCGCGCATCGCCAAGGAGTGGAAGCGCTCGCGGCCTCTCGCCGAGGCGACCACCGTCTACGAGGGCAAGCACGAGGATCTCGCGATCGGCGCGGGCCACGACGACACGCCGGGCTTCGAGCGCGACTACGTCTCACGCAGCATCGCATTCTACTCGAACGAGCTCTACCTGCGGGGCAAGGACGGCGGTCTCACCAAGGTCGACGTCCCGAATTCGGCGAGCAAGGGCGTGCATCGCGAGTGGTTGACCGTGGAGCTGCGCGAGCCTTGGGAGGTCGGCGGCACGACTCATCCGGCCGGCGCGTTGCTCGTCGCCAAGCTCGACGACTTCATGAAGGGAGAGCGCTCGCTGCGCGCCTTGTTCACGCCGACGAAGACCACGTCGCTCGCGGGCTACACCTGGACCAAGAGCTACATGCTCGTGAACATCCTCGAGGACGTGAAGAACCGCATCGAGGTGCTGACGCCCGGCACGTGGGCGCGTCAGCCGCTGGCGTACGCGCCGGCCATCGGCAGCGTGAGCGTCGACCCCGTCGATGACGAGGAGTCCGACGACATCTTCATGACGGTCACCGACTACCTGACGCCGACGACGCTCGCCTATGGCACCGTGGGCAAAAAGCCGACGCCGCTCAAGCAACTGCCGGCGTTCTTCGACGCCAAGGGCATGAAGGTCACGCAGCACTTCGTGACCTCGAAGGACGGCGAGCGCGTGCCGTACTTCATGGTCGCCAAAGCGGACTTGCCGATGAACGGCGAGAACCCCACTGTCCTCTATGGCTACGGTGGCTTCGAGGTGCCGTTGACGCCGGGCTATAGCGGCGCTTTGGGGGATTGGCTGGACCGCGGCGGCGTGTACGTCGTCGCGAACATCCGCGGCGGCGGCGAGTACGGCCCACGCTGGCATCAGGCGGCCTTGAAGGAGAATCGCTTCCGCGCCTACGAGGACTTCGCGGCGGTCGCGGAAGATCTCATCGCGCGCAAGGTCACCGCGCCCAAGCACTTGGGCATCTGGGGCGGCAGCAACGGCGGCCTGCTCGTCGGCAACATGGCGGTGAATTACCCGCACCTGTTCGGCGCCGTCGTCTGCGAGGTCCCGCTCCTCGACATGAAACGCTATAGCAAACTACTCGCCGGCGCGTCGTGGATGGCCGAATACGGCGACCCCGAGACCGACGACTGGAGCTTCATCGAGAAGTTTTCGCCATACCACAACGTGAAAAAGGACGTGAAATACCCCGCGATCCTCTTCATGACCTCGACGCGCGACGACCGCGTGCACCCGGGCCACGCGCGCAAGATGATGGCGCGCATGCAGGAGCAAGGGCACGACGTGCTCTACTACGAGAACATCGAGGGCGGTCACGGCGGGGCGGCGGACAACAAGCAAGCGGCGCTGATGCGGGCGCTGGCTTGGACGTTCATGAAGCAGCGTCTCTAGAGCGCCCGCTTCGCCAGCGCCTCCACCACGCCCTCGAGTCCCGAGCGGATGTTCAAGTCGCGCTGCGGATAGGCGAGCTCGATCTTCGCGGTGCGGAAGGCTTTGTCGATCGCGAAGCGGATGTCGCTGGTGATGTTCGATTCTTGATCGGGTGGGTCGATCCAGACGGCGAGCTCGAAGAGCATGGCGTGGTCGCCGAGCTCGCGGAAGTAGACCTTGGGGGCTGGGTCGCCGAGGACGCGTCCCTCGGCGCTGGCGACGCTCATCAGCACGTTGCGGACTTGGTCGGTGTCGGCGCCGTAGGCGACGTTCATGCTGATGCGGGCGCGGGTGCGTGTGGTTGGGGCGCTGCGGTTCACGACGCGGCTCGAGACGAGCTCGCTGTTGGGGACGATGATCTGGATGCCGTCGCGCGTGAGGATGCGCGTCGCGCGCATGGCGATGTCTTCGACCGTGCCGGAGGTGCTGCCGACGTCGATGAAGTCACCCTTCTGCACGGGGCGCTCGATGAGCAGGATGATACCGCTCGCGAAGTTCTGGGCGATGTTCTGCAGGCCGAAACCGATACCGACGGCGAGCACGGCGCCGAGCGCGGCGAGCGACTTCAGCGAGAAACCGACGTTCTCGAGCGCCATCACCAAGCCCAAGCCAGTGATGATGTACTGAGCGATGCGGCCGAGCGCGTACGACACTCCCTCGCGCGCGTTGCCGCTATAGCGAATGAGAAGGCGCGTTACCCAGCGCCGCGCGATGTGGCCCAAGGAGATGGCGACGAGGAGCGTCACCACGAAGATGAGAATCGAGAACGCGGTGACGTCCGTATCCGAGATACGGAACAGCACCCGGTGCAGCAGATCGTTCAGCTGGTCCATGTAGGGCTACGGTACAGGAGTCAGGACTCCCGACGCCAACGGCCGGCGCGGCACGCACCAGTTCTCGAGAGCCGGCTCACGTGTCGACTCGAGGCGCATGCCCGGCAGCAAGCTGAAGGGATCGGCCGCGTCGAAGTTCACCGTGTACAGCGACATGTCCGCGATCGAGGCCACCGTGACGATGCTCAGCGGGAGCGAGGGCTCGTCGCCCGCGAGGCTCGGGCTCATGAGCTCGTTGGTGAAGATGGATTCCCGCCAGTGCGAGTCCGCTGAACCGCACACGCCGCTGTTGTCCGCTGGCACGGCGTTCGGGAAGCCGAAGCCGCCGATCGCGTCGAAGGCGTTGGCGGCGAGCGCACCAGTGAACACGGTGTTTGCGCCGGGGTTGCCCGGGCCAGGGTCCGCGGCGCCGCAGTCGGGCGACGAGGGATCGGCGATGAGGTTCAGATCCTTCCAGTACGTACCGACTCCGATCACGTGCCCCATCTCGTGGAGCACGGTCTCGTCGAAGTAGCCACCGTCCTCGAGATAGTCGATGTCGTCGATGTCGAAATTCATGATGCCGATGACCGTCGTGCCGTCGCCGCGCATGTAGCACGGACCAGCGTTGGCCAGCGTATTGCTCTCGGGGGTGTCCGGGATGTCGGTGATGCCCGCGAAGATCACGAGATCATCCGCGACCCGCGGGGTGGAGTCGTTCGCGTAGCCGCAGCTCGGGTCGAGCTGCGCGCGTGTGTAGCCGAGGTTCTGGTGCTCGCTGACGATGACCGCGCGCCAGCGGGCGGCGGCTTTCTCGAACGCCGCGCGTTGGGCGTCGGTCATGTCGCTCAAGTAGATGAGCTCGATGTCGAAGTCGGTGTGCACCGCCGCGTTGAACTCCACAGCGGCGATCGTGGCATGTGCCGGCAGGCTCGCGCGCACCGTGTGCGGCACGGCGCTCAGGCCCATCGTCCATGACGTGAGCTCTGCTTGGCCAGCGGCGTTCGTCACGACGTCGG
>JBDHVB010000342.1:0-4067 GCA_039809465.1 Myxococcota bacterium | reverse complement strand
GCGCGCCGCTTCTACGAGCTGGGCCCGAACGACGCGACCGGCGTCCAGATCCTCACCGAGGATCCCGAGCGCAGCGACCTCATCGGCGGCGCCGCGCTCACCGCGGCCAAGAGCGCCAAGAACCCGCTCACCCTGGTCGACTGGAAGGTCCGCAATCAGTCGTTGTTCGCGGCCCTGAAGCTCGAGCGCGTGGTCGCCTTCATCGTGCTCGTCTTCATCATCCTGGTCGCGAGCTTCTCCATCGTGAACACGCTCACCATGAGCGTCATCGAGAAGAAGAAAGAGATCGCGATCCTCAAGACGATGGGCGCTCACGACGCCGGCATCATGAAGATCTTCATCACCCAAGGGCTCCTGGTGGGTGGCTTCGGCATCGTGGTCGGGGTCGCCCTGGCGTTGGGTCTCGTCTCTCTCTTACGCAAGCTCTGGCTTCCGAACGACGTCTACTATATCGATGCGCTCCCTGTTCATCTGGAGGCTTCCGACGTCGTCCTGGTGGCCCTGTCTGCGCTCCTAATCGTTTGGAATTTCGCCGTGTTCCCTGCGCTACGTGGTTCAGCTTTGACGCCGGTCGAGGGTTTGCGTGACGGATAGTCCTCCCGTACTGCTCGAGGCGCGCTCGCTGAACAAGCGCTATCGCAAGGGTGGCGCCGTCATCGACGTGCTGCGGGGGGCGAACCTCGTCATCAAGAAGGGCGAGGTCGTCTCGATCATCGGCGCGTCGGGCGCGGGCAAGAGCACGCTGCTGCACACCCTGGGCACGCTCGATCTGCCCGACAGCGGCACCATCCACTATAACGGCCGCGACCTCACCGCCTTGTCGCCGTCGGAGCTCGCCGACTTCCGCAACCGCGAGCTCGGCTTCGTCTTCCAGTTCCATCACCTCTTGCCCGAGTTCTCCGCCCTCGAGAACGTCATGATGCCGGCGCTCATCCGCCGCATGCCGCGCCAGGAGGCCCACGACAAGGCCATGCGCGCGCTCACCGACGTCGGGCTCGCGCACCGCATCGAGCACCGCCCCGGCGAGCTCTCGGGCGGCGAGCAGCAACGCGTGGCGCTGGCCCGCGCCCTCGTCCTCGACCCGCCGCTGCTCCTCGCCGACGAGGTCACCGGCAACCTCGACGAGAAGACCGGCGAGGAGATCCACGAGCTGCTCTTCCGCTTGAACGCGACCCGCGGCATCACCCTCATCGTCGTCACCCACAACCGGGGGCTCGCTGACCGCATGTCCCGCCGCATGGTCCTGCAGAACGGCCTCATCGAGGACCGCGCTTGAGACGCCTGGCCGCCATGCTCGTGCTCGTCTGGTCCACCATGGCGAGCGCCCAAGAAGCAGCGACACCGCCCGGGCCCGAGGCGCAAGAAGCCGCGCCCCAGCAGCCCGCGACACCGCCACGCGGCCGCCGCCCTCAAGCCCCCAAGGCCGATCCAGACGAGATCCGCTTGGTGGACGTGACCGTCGAAGGCGTGCGCCGCGTCGATCCCGAGGCGGTCCTCGCGGCGGTGAAGTCGCGCGCCGGCGCGGGCCTCGACCCGACCACGGTCACCACCGATCTGCGCTCCATCTGGGCCACCGGCTTCTTCCGCGACGTGCGCGCCGAGACCGAGCCCGCGACCGGCGGCGTCCGCCTCATCTTCGTGGTCGTCGAGCGCCCGGCGATTCAAGAGGTGAAGTACGTCGGCCTGGATGACCTGGGCGAAGACGACATGAAGCCCGTCGTCGACGTGAAGCCGTACACCATCCTCAACGTCGACCAGCTCAAGCGCAACGTCGAGAAGATCAAGGATCTCTACGTCGAGAAGGGCTACTTCTTGGCGCAGGTCCGCTATCGCGTCGAGCCCGTGGACGGCGACGACAGCGAAGTGAACGTCGTCTTCGAAATTCAAGAGAACGCCAAGGTCATCGTCAAGCACATCGCGTTCATCGGCAACAAGGTGATCAGCGACGACGCCATCAAGAACGTGCTGCAGACACGCGAGGGCAACGAGATCTCGTTCTTGTCGCAATCGGGCACCTACAAGCGCGAGTTCTTCGAGACGGACATGTTCCGTATCCAGGCGCTCTATTACGACAACGGCTTCGTGTCGGTGAAAGTCGGGGAGCCGTCGGCGACCATCTCTCCGGACCGCCGCTACATCTACTTGTCGGTGCCCATCGAGGAGGGCGAGCAGTACGACATCGGCAAGATCACCTTCAGCGGCGACGTCGAGCTCAAGGACGAGACCGGCAGGGTGGTGGTCAACGAGGAGTATCTGCGCTCGAGGCTCACCATCGGCAACGGCGAGCTCTTCAACCGCACCAAGCTCTTCGCCGACATCCAGGCGGTCACCGACGCTTACCGCGACCAGGGCTACGCCTACACCAACGTCAATCCGCTGACGCGGACAGATCCCAAGACCCGCACCGTCGACCTCGAGCTGCAGATCCAGCGCGGCGACCTCGTGTACTTCGAGCGCATCGAGGTCGTCGGCAACACCAAGACCCGTGACAAGGTCATCCGCCGCGAGATGCGCGTCTTCGAAGGCGACAAGTACAGCGCCACCGGCATCGCGCGCTCCAAGGCCCGCATCTACCAGCTCGGTTACTTCGAGACCGTCGAGGTCACCACCAACCGAGGCTCGCGCCCGGACACCATGAACGTCCAGGTCGAGATCAAGGAGAAGTCGACCGGCACCTTCCAGATCGGCGCGGGCTTCTCGAGCGTCGAGTCGTTCATCGCGACGATGCAGATCTCCCAGAACAACTTCCTGGGTAACGGCAATCTGCTCTCGCTGTCGGCGCAGCTCTCGTTCGGCACCTACGCGCGCCAGCTCGCGACCTTCGACTTCATCGAGCCGTACTTCCTCGACACGCGCTGGCAGCTCGGCTTCAAGGCCTACGTCACCAAGCGCTTCTACCAAGACTTCGCGCGCTCGGCGACCGGCTTCTCGCCGACCCTGGGCTATCCGCTCTCGCTCGATTGGCGCGTGAACTTTGGCTACACGCTCGAGCGCATCCAGATCGACGAGGTCGGCGGCGGCCGGCAGATCGACTACGAGAACTTGAACAACAACGGCATGAACTCGGCGTTCAACGCGAGCATCGCCTACGACACGCGCGACAACCGTCTGTTCCCGCGGTCAGGTCACTACCACATCCTCGCGACCGAGGTTTCGAACAAGGCGTGGGGCTCGAACACCAGCCTCGAGTACCAGCGCTTCACGCTCAACATTCAGCGCTACGTCCCGCTGCCGTTGAACTTCACCCTGAAGTTCCGCGGCCAGTTCGGCTACATCACCGGCAACGGCCAGCAGGGCGTTCAGATCTCCGAGCGCTTCTTCCCCGGCGGCATCTACTCGGTCCGCGGTTTCAATCCGCGCTCGCTGGGACCGCGCGTCAACGTCGGTTACAAGGGCGAGCCGCTCGGAGAGACCACCGAGTTCGTCCGTGGCGGCAACAAAGAGGTCATCTTCAACCTCGAGCTCGAGTTCCCGATCCTCACGGCTGCCGGCATCAAGGGCGTGCTCTTCACCGACGCCGGCAACGCCTACGACGACAACGAGGGCTTCTTCTACATCGACACGCCGCGCGACCTGCGCCCGAACGCCTATCTGTTCGGCAGCACCGACCCCATCAAGCCGCCATTGGGTCTCTATTACTCGTTCGGCTTCGGTCTGCGCTGGCTCTCGCCCATCGGCCCGCTGCGCTTCGAATGGGGCATCCCGATCACCAAGGTGCGCCCGCAAGACCGCAGCCTCGTCTTCGAGTTCACCATCGGTAACTTCTTCTAGAAAGCGGCGCTCGCCTGTCACTTCGACAGGCGCATGGGGCAACTTCCGAGGCCACCCGTCGATAACGACGCGCCACTAGTTCCTTCCCGAGAGAACCCACCATGAATCTTATGATGCACCGTTACGGTCACATCGCGCTGACCGAGCGCACCGCTGCGCACCTGGACAAGCCCGTCAAGTACGCGCTGACCGCCGAGAACGAGCGCCGCCGGCGTGCCGGCGAGCTCCCGCTGGTGAACCTTGCCCGCGAAGGCGTACAGAGCCTGCTGCAGGTCGGCCCGAAGCGCGCCGCCGCG
>JBDHVB010000341.1:0-4068 GCA_039809465.1 Myxococcota bacterium | reverse complement strand
CCCGGCCGCCTTGTCGAAGACGTTGATCGCCAGGATGGGGAAGGTCGCTTCGGAGACGCGCTGCTTCACGACCGCCAAGACGTCGTCGCCGTTCTTGCCGCCACCGAAGTCGAACTCGTGGTTACCCAGGACGCCCGCGTCGTACTTGAGCGCGTTCATCGCCTCGATGGTGGGCCTGCCCTCGAAGTGATCGGACGCGAAGGTGCCGCGATACATGTCGCCCGCGTCGACCAGCAGCACCGCGTGCTTCGCGGTGGCGCGCGCCGCGTTGACGTAAGCCGCGAGCACAGGGAGTCCGCCTTCGCGGACAGGGTTCGCGTCGGGGCCGTGGCTGCGTGGCTCGAGCGTGCCGTGGAGGTCGTTGGTCGCGAGCAGCGTGATACACGGATCGCGTGGGGCTGTTTTTGCCGGCGGCTGCGTCGTCGGTGCTTCTTCACAGGCGCCGAGTCCCAGGAATACCACGGCCGCGAAGAGGAGCTTGTGTGCGTGCATGGAAGCCTGTCTCGCACGAGCCGGCGCGCCGCACTAGCACGCCGGCTCTTCGAGAACGCTCTTACTGCGCGACGCGACGGTTGTCGCTGGGGCGCAGGAAGCGCAGCGCGTTGTCGAGGGAGTTCTCCATCGACTCGGCGATGAACTGACGGAAATCACGCTCGGGGCCGCGCAGCGCTTCGTAGTAGCGCTGACGATCCGACGCGTGGATGATCACCGGCAGATAGCCTTCGCGGATGAGCACGAAGTTGCAGAGCAGGCGGCCAAGCATGCCGCTGTAATCCGAGAACGGGAACACGTGCATGAAGCGGTGGTGCACGTTCGCCGCGAACTCGATCGGATGAAGGTCGGCGTCTTTGCGCTCCTTCAGATAATCGAGGCACTTCACGAGCGCCGTCTGGATCTTCGCCGGCTGGGCGATCTCGTGGAAGTACGTGCGGTGGATCGGGATGTCCTTGCGATACACGCCGGACAGCTCGGGATCGTTCACCAGCAGCGCGTGCATCTCCTTCAGGAACTCGACCGTGACGGCGTAGCGCTTGTTCTTCGCCTTCTCACGCATCTGATCGATGCAGGACTTCTGGTTCTTGATGTCCTGGTAAGTCGGCAGGAGGCTGACGTCGCTGATGATCTTGTTGTCGACGGCGCTCTTGATCTCCGGGTAGGTGAGGACCACACCCTCGAGCCCGTTCTCGTGGTAAATCCACGAGATATCGTACATTTCCTGGAAGTTGTCCCAGTTGAGGCCTGCGCGCTCAACGGACTCTTTTACGTCTTCGATACGCTCGTCGATCTCACTGTAACGCTGCCGCATCGCCCCTTCGGGGTCGAACAACGCCCAATCAACCATCGCTCGTCGCCTCGCTACGCTTTGTTGAGTCTAAAAAAGTACTTAAAAAACAACCACTTAGATTCTACGTACCGCAAACTAACTTGTCAAAGCGTTGTTTCGCGGCGGCCGATCGATCGGCTTGACGGGGCGATTCCTGACGCTGATTGACAAGCAAAGTCGCGGCTGTAGCAGGTGAGCGCCCAGACGTGATTTTTGCTTCCGATGTTACGTTTTGCACCCTCCCGCACTCTGCATGGGTGCAGTTGCGCGTCCTGCGCAGGTGCGCGGAATGGCCACTTTCAGGCCCCCGTTGTTGATGCTTCACAAGAAACGACTGGTGTGTGTGGTGGAAGGTTTTTGCAGGTGTAAGAGGGTTTTCCCACGCGACCGAGGCCCTCTTCCCGCCGATAGCACCAGGAGCTTTCTTGGAAGTGACATGGCTGGCAGGGCGCCTTGGAGTGCATTGCCGATAATCTGGCGTTAAGTTATCAAGTGCGCCCAATTAAAGGGTTTTAGCGGTGACCACGTTACCCTTCGACATCGACCCCGCGAGTCAAACCATGGTGCCGGCCTCCCTGCCGGACGTAGGGGCACGATTTTACGAACCGGCGGACGAAAAAGGCGTCTCGCGCCTCTTCGCGGAGGTCTACGCGCGGGCCTCGTTGCCCACGCAGTTCGGCGAGTTTTCGATCTTGGTCTTCCGGAACAACCGCGACGATCAAGAGCACGTGGCGCTGGTGCGCGGCGAGGTTCGCAACGTCGAGCGCGTGCCGATGCGCGTCCACTCGGAGTGCCTGACCGGTGACGTCCTGGGGTCGCTGCGTTGCGATTGCCGAGCCCAACTCGAGCTGGCGCTCGAGGCCCTCGGCAAGAGCCCGTGCGGCATCCTCCTCTACATGCGCCAAGAGGGCCGCGGCATCGGCCTCGGCAACAAGATCCGCGCCTACGCTCTGCAGGAGCAGGGCTTCGACACCGTCGACGCCAACCGTCACCTGGGCTTCGACGATGACCTACGCGACTACACGATCGCCGGCCTCATGGTCCGCGCGCTCTCGCCCGCGTCGGTGGAGATGTACACGAACAACCCGCGCAAGATCTTCGGGCTCAAGCGCCTGGGCGTCTCGGTGGAGGCCCGCTTGCCCATCGTGACCGCGCCGACGCCGGAGAACGAGCGCTACCTCATCACCAAGGCGCGCCGCTCGGGGCACATCATCCCGCTTCCGTGACCTCTATCGCGGACGTGAAAGCACGAGGCGCTCTGCGGCTACGCGAGCGCGCCAAGGCACAGCTGCTCCTGGACGCCAACGCGGACATGCCGGTCCGCCCAGAAGCGCTCGACGCGTATCTCGACGCGGCGTCGTTGGTCGTGCACCCAGTGGAAGCGCGGCGGCGCGTGGCCCGGGCGCGCGAGACCATCGCGCAGGTGCTGGGGTGCTCGCCGGAGCATCTGCACTTCACGAGCGGCGGCACCGAGGCCGACGCCGTCGCCTTGCACACATTGCACGCGGGCGGCGCGCGTCCACTCGTGATCAGCAGCATCGAGCACGCCGCCGTGTCCCGGACCGCGGAGCTCTGGAGCTCGCGGGCAGGGCGGGCGCTCGCGCGCTTGCCGGTCGGCCGCGATGGCGTACTGCCCTTGGCGACGCTCGAGGCGCTGCCGCGCGCTGCTGGTGTGTCGGTCGTCGCCGCGAGCAACGAGACCGGCGCGCTCCAACCCATTGACGCTATTGCGGACAGGGTGCACGCCCTCGGCGGCCTGCTGCACTGTGATGCGGCGCAGCTCCCTGGGCGCGCCCCCATTGCCGTGCCGTCCGCGGATCTCGTGAGCTACTCGGCGCACAAGGTCGGCGCGCTTGGTGGCCTCGGTCTCGTGGTGGCGCGCGGCGACGTCACGCGCCCAACCCTCACCGAGCCCGATCTGGGCCCAAGCATCATCGCTTTCGCCGTGGCGCTGAGCCTGCTCCCCGACGAGCGCGGGCGCGCCGCCATCGCCGCCTCCCGTGACGCCATCGAGCACGGCCTCACCACGAAGCTCTCGGACGTCTGGTTCGTTGCGCGCGACGTGCCACGGCTCGCGAACACCAGCTGCATCGGCTTCACCGGCTGCGACGGCGACGCGGTGATGATGGCCCTCGACGTGCGCGGCATCGCCGTGAGCACCGGCAGCGCCTGCAGCTCGGGCTCGATCGAGCCGTCGCCCATCCTGCTGGGCATGGGCATGGACCGGCGTGAAGCGAAGAGCACGATCCGCATCTCGTTGCCGCGCGCCTTGAGCGATGGTGAGATCCGCCATGTCGTCGACACCATCGCCGAGGTGGTCGGCGCGGCGCGGGCGATGGGCTAGGGCCGCGAACGGTAGTTTGGGTACTGGTGCGTTACTCGAAGCAGCAGGTTCGTCGAGTGGCGGCCGCCGGGAGGGGCGAGCTTACCGTCCGCTATTTCGGAATCGCCTTGAGCACGGCCTTGCCATCCTTGATGGCGACCTTGAACTCGACCCGCTCACAGCCGAGCTGCGCCTTCACCGCGGCGGTCTGCTTGCGGATGGTCTCGGCGAGCGCCTCGACGGAGATGGCCTTGGTCTCGCCAGTCTGCGCGCGGGCGGCACTGAAGGCGCTGTGCAATTGGTGAATACCATCAGCACCGCTCGGCGTCCGCCCCCCGACACTCGGCGCTGCCTTCGCCGCCGCCGCTGGCACCGCAGGTCGCGGCAGAGGGGAGGGCTGAGCGCGCTCGGGGCTCGCGGC
>JBDHVB010000340.1:0-4074 GCA_039809465.1 Myxococcota bacterium | reverse complement strand
CGGCCGGCCATCTTGTCGCCGACCTGCAGCTTGCGCTTGATGGCGACGTAGACCTTCACCATCTTGATGACGCCCGGCGCCAGCTCGTCGCCCTTCTTGAGGCGCGCGATCTTGTCACCGAAGGTCATCTTGATGAGCGCGATACGCTCCTCGACCGAAGCCAGCATCGCCTGAACCCGCTCTTGCAGGCCCTTGCCGTCGACCTCGAGCTCACCCAGGTACTTGTCGCGCAGCTGCTCGACCACTTCCTCGGTGATGGCGTCGCCCTTGTTGACGAGCACCGTGCCGGCGTCGTCGACCAAGCGGTTGCCGGCCTTCTTGCCCTTGAGGATCTGAGCGATCTTACGGCGAGCGCTCTCTTTGACGATCTTGATCTCGTCGTTCTGATCCTTGAGGAGGCGTGCTTCCTCTTCGTCCTCGATCTGCTGCGCGCGCTCGTCCTTGTCGATGCCCTTGCGCGCGAAGACCTGAGCGCCGATGACCGTACCCACGACGCCCGGCGGAACGCGGAGCGAGGTGTCACGGACGTCGCCGGCCTTCTCACCGAAGATGGCGCGGAGGAGCTTCTCTTCCGGCGACAGCTGGGTCTCACCCTTCGGCGTGATCTTGCCGACGAGGATGTCGCCCGACTTCACTTCGGCGCCGATGCGGATGATGCCCGCCTCGTCGAGGTCCTTTAAGGCCTCTTCACCGACGTTCGGAATGTCGCGGGTGATCTCTTCCTTACCAAGCTTGGTGTCACGCGCGATGCACTCGAACTCTTCGATGTGCACCGAGGTGTACATGTCCTCTTTGACGACGCGCTCGGAGATGAGGATCGAGTCCTCGAAGTTGTAACCCTGCCACGGCATGAACGCGACGAGCAGGTTACGACCCAGGGCGAGCTCACCGTGGTCGGTCGCAGGACCGTCCGCGATGACGTCACCCTTCTTCACGCGGTCGCCACGGCGGACGATCGGCTTCTGGTTGAAGCAGGTGTTCTGGTTGGAACGCTGGTACTTGATCAGGTTGTAGATGTCGACCTCGGCGGCGACGTCGGTCGAGCCTTCGTCGGTGTCCGCTTTGACGACCACGCGGGTGGCGTCGACGGCGTCGACCACGCCATCGCGCTTGGCGATGATGGTAACACCCGAGTCACGCGCGACGTTCTTCTCCATGCCGGTGCCGACCAGAGGCGCTTCCGTCCGCAGGAGCGGAACCGCTTGGCGTTGCATGTTGGAGCCCATCAAGGCGCGGTTCGCGTCGTCGTTCTCGAGGAACGGGATGAGCGAGGTCGCGACCGAGACCAGCTGCTTCGGCGAGACGTCCATCAGGGTGATCTCCTCAGGACGAGCCATGAGGTACTCACCGCCGCGGCGGCACGCGACCAGCTGCTGCTTGAAGGCACCGTTCTTGTCGAGCTCGGCGTTCGCCTGCGCGATGAGGTGCTGCTCCTCTTGCAGGGCGCTGTAGAACTCGACGTTGCCGACGACCTTGCCGTCTTGCACCTTGCGGTACGGCGTCTCGACGAAGCCGTACTCGTTGACGCGCGCGTAGGTCGAGAGCGACGCGATGAGACCGATGTTCGGACCTTCGGGCGTCTCGATGGGGCAGATACGGCCGTAGTGCGTCGGGTGAACGTCGCGGACTTCGAAGCCGGCGCGCTCACGCGTGAGACCGCCCGGTCCAAGCGCCGAGAGACGACGCTTGTGCGTGACCTCGGAGAGCGGATTGGTCTGGTCCATGAACTGCGACAGCTGACTCGAGCCGAAGAACTCCTTGATGACCGCGGAGACCGGCTTCGCGTTGATCAAGTCGTGCGGCATGAGCGTTTCGATTTCCTGCAAGCTCATACGCTCGCGGATCGCGCGCTCCATGCGGACGAGGCCGACGCGGAACTGGTTCTCCAAGAGCTCGCCAACGCTACGAACGCGGCGGTTGCCCAAGTGGTCGATGTCGTCGACGCTGCCCTTGCCGTTCTTGAGATCGAGCAAGTAGCGGACGACCTCGAGGATGTCCTTCTTGGTGAGGACGGTGTTGGTCACCGGCTCGTCGAGGCCGAACTTGTGGTTCAGCTTGAGGCGGCCGACCTTGGAGAGGTCGTAGCGCTCGGCGTTGAAGAACAAGTTGTTGAAGAGCGTACGCGCGGTGTCGAGCGTTGGCGGATCGCCCGGGCGCAGGCGGCGGTAGATCTCGAGGATCGACTCGTCTTCGCTCTCGACCTTGTCGACCATGAGCGTGTCGCGCAGGTAGCTGCCGACGTTCAGGCCGTCGATGAACAACGTTTTAACGGACTTGACGCCAGCCTCGATGAGCTGCGCGAGCTTGTCCTCGGTGATCTTCTCGTTGATCGCGAGCAAGACTTCGCCGGTGTTCTCGTCGACCACGTCGTCCGCTGAAACGGCGCCGATCACGTCCTCTTCTTCCATCTGGAAGCGGGTGATCTTCAGCTCTTGGATGCGCTTGATGGCGCCACGCGTGAACTTGCGGTTCTTGCGGACGATCGCTTCACCGGACTTGGGGTCCTTGATGTCGCGGGTCGCGCGCTGGCCGAGCATGAGCTCGACGTCGACGCTCTTCTCGAACCTGGCGTCGCCGTCCTTGGCGTTCGGGTGGAAGAAGATTTCTTCCGTGTTGTAGTAGTACTCGAGCAGCTGCTTGGTGCTGTAACCCAAGGCCTTGAGCAGCACCGTGGCGGGGAGCTTGCGGCGGCGGTCGATACGGACATGCAAGATGTCCTTGGTGTCGAACTCGAAGTCGAGCCAGCTGCCGCGGTTCGGGATGATGCGGGCGCTGTGCAGGAGCTTGCCGGTGGCCGCGGTCTTCGACTTGTCTTGGTTGACGAAGAAGAAGGCGCCAGGCGAGCGGTGCAGCTGGCTGACGATGACGCGCTCGGTACCGTTGATGATGAAGGTACCGTGCTCGGTCATGAGCGGGATTTCGCCGAAGTAGACGTCCTGCTCTTTCACGGAGCGAATGCTCTGTTGACCGGTAACTTCGTCCTTCTCCCAGACGATAAGACGAATGCTGACCTTCATCGGGGCAGCGTAGGTCATGCCACGCGAGTGGCACTCGTCGACGTCGTACTTGGGGGCATCGATTTCGTATTTCACGAAGTCGAGCGACGCGCTGTCGTTGAAGTCCTTGATGGGGAAGACGCGCTTGAACACAGCCTGCAAGCCGACATCCTCACGCTTCATCGGATCGACGCCAAGCTGCAGGAACTTGTCGTAGCTGCGCTTTTGGATCTCGATGAGGTTGGGGATGTCTAGGAGGCTGCTGATCTTGGCGAAGGACTTACGAACGCGGAAGTTGTCTTGAATCAAAGATGCCATCTAAGAAACGCTCCACCGGCCTTGGTTACGCACGCCTGATTGGCGGCGTTTGCGAGCATGCAGCTAACGCTCCGTGAGCACGCCATAAACGGCAACAGTCGCTCATCGAACGCTAATCGCGCGGCCCTACTACGCGTGACCTGCCTACATGGCAAGGTCGCGCAAGCAGAAATGCGCGAAAAAAAAGCGCCTGCTGATCAACTGCCGTACGAAGGGGCCACCACTGGATCGCGCAGTCAGGTTTCGTCGCATTAACCTGGCTGTACGTCGCTCGGCCGCCGTCGTTCTTTACCCACTCGACGATCGCTGAGATGCCGCTCGATTCGACTGTTCTGCACTCTCTAAGGGGCCTTGGGGGCTTTTAGGTAGGCAGAGATAGCTCTCGAATCGTGGGGCAAAATACACATTATTTGGCGAGATGCAAGGGTAAATTTTGCGTTTCGTGCAGATCGGCTCTGGAGTGACGCATTGGCGCTCATTTTGACGCAACACTTTGCGTGCGACGTGTTTAGATAGACGCACCATGACACGCGTCACACAGTCCAATCCTCCCCCTGCACCTACTCAAACCAACGCACCGACAGCTCCGGGCAGTCAGCCCCGTGTTTCGGGCGCCGATCGCCGTGCCAGCGCGCTGAAGGATGGTCCCACCCAGGCCGAAACCACCGCGGCGCGCGCCGCCCTCATGAGCGGTGACTTCGGCCCGGTGCTCGCAGCCTACGAAGCAGCGATCGCCCGAGGCAGCAGCACCGCTTAACGG
>JBDHVB010000339.1:0-4082 GCA_039809465.1 Myxococcota bacterium | reverse complement strand
GTGCCGCGCATCCTCTGAATGAACGGTCCACGCGCAGAGTCGGCTTTTTGGGGCCAAGCCGTGGCGTCGGCTCTCCTACCGACGTGTGTCAGAGAGGAGAACCTCGCGGATGCCCGATGAGGTCTCTAAGCGCGGACAGCGCGCCAGGCGCCGAGGGCGGCTCCGATGAGACCGGCTCCTATTACGCAGACGCCGACGGTGGCTGCCGCGGCGAGGCCAGCTCCCGCCGCTGTCACGCCGACGAGCGCGGCGCTGGCGACGCCCATGCCGATCGCCGCCGCTGCTCCCCACGCGAGCGCGCCCAGGGCCGCGCTCTTGGCGTAGCCCCAAAACGAGGTTGGGCCTGCCGCGACCGCCGCGTCGAGGGTCTCGCGCGCCGCGCGGCTCGAGGTGATCTCCCGGGTGTGGACGACGTCGCGCTGGAAGTCACGCAGCAGCGCGTGCTCGCTTGGCGACGTGTGTCTGCCCAAGGTCTTCAGGGAGACCAAGATGCGGGCGTCATCGACGTGCAGGTGGCCGTAGGCGCGGAGCGAGTTGATTTCACTGCGAACGGCTTGGACGCTCATGAACGACCTCCGGGGGAGAGCAGGTCGTTATCGGAGCAGGGGGCGGCTTCGTTGTTCGCGCGGCGGCTGACCGGGAGTCGGGGATCTAGCGTTTCACGACGATCGAAACCCCGTCTCCAATCGTCGCCAGGGTCATCGTCACGCGGTCATCCCCATGAATCTTCGCCGCCAGCTCCCTCAGCGCCGCCGTGTCCGCCTCATGGTCGGTGGGATCCGCGACCTGGCCGCCCCACAGCATGTTGTCGATGAGCAGCAGGCCACCGCGGCGGAGCAGGGTGAGGCAGAGCTCGTAGTACCTGGGATAAGCCGGCTTGTCCGCGTCGATGAAGGCGAGGTCGAAGCTGCCCGCGCCGCCGTCGGCGACCAGGCGCTTCAGGGTCTCCGCCGCCGGTCCGAGGCGCAGCTCGACGACGTCGTCGACCTTGGCCTCCTGCCAGTATTCGCGGGCGATGGCGGTGTACTCGGCCGAGATGTCGCAGGCGATGAGCTCGGCCGCCTTGCCGTGCAGCTCCTTCATGGTGAGCGCCACCGCCGTCGACGAATAGCCGGTGAATACGCCGACTTCGACGGCGCGCTTGGCGTTCACCACGGCGGTCATGACCTGCATGAAGGCGCCTTGCTCTGGGCTGATCTGCATGCGGGCGTTCGTGAGCCGCTGGGTCTCGTTGCGGCAGCGCGCGAGGGCGGGGTGCTCGCGGACGCCGTGCTTCTGGACGTAGTCGAGGAGGGGGCCGGCGACGCTCAATGAACGGGACATGGGACTTGAGCTAATCCCGAAGCGTTGCGTGGGCAAGAGTCTCCGGAGTCGCGGAGGAGACGGGCGTGCGCGCGCGGCCGGGAGTGCGCAATGACGGACAATAGGCTGTGGCCGTGATGATCCGTGGTTGGCAATTCTTAGGCGGCGCTGGCGGCTCCAACTCCACGCGTTTTCGTCGTCGTTGGTGACCCCATGGCTTTGACAATCGCCGCCGCGCGGTCGAAAGTTGGGGCATGACGTCTGTTGGTGCGCGCCTATGTCCCCGGGCGGCGTTTGCGGCTCTCGTGGTGACCCTCATCGCCTGTTCGAGTCGCGTGGTCGACGAAGGGGAGCGCAAGCGCGACAAGCCTGCTCCACAGATCATCACGAGCGAGCCGCCGCCAAAGGCCGAGCCCAAGCGTGCGCCGGTCCTCGAAGCGCCGCCGCCACCGCCCGAGCCGCGCCGGCAAGAGCCGAGAGAGCCACCGGGCATCTTCGATCTGCCCGAAGGCTACGACCGCGAGTATGAACGCGACGACTCCAAGAACGCCAACGACGCTTTCGACTTCGTCATGAATCGCGCCAACGATCCGTTCGCGCCGGACCCCAACGACCCCAAGAAGCCCGAGCCGGAGGCAGCACCAGTGGTCGACAAGCGCCCACGTGAGCGCTTGAGCTGCCGGCCACGCTACCCTTTGCACCGCGCGGCGAACGAGGACTCGCCCGCTGTCGCCCGCGTCCCGGTGGGCACGCGCTTGAAGATGCTGAAGCGCGGCGAGACGACGCTCGTCGGGAACGGCGACGTCTCCGACTGGCTGCACGTCGAGGCCGAGGGCAAGAAGGGCTGGATCCTCGAGAACACGACGCACGAGCTCACGCCCGGCCAAGAAGGACTCGGATACCTGCGCTGCTGTGGGGTAGCGCGCGAGACTGAAGACGAGGCGCTGACCCCCAAAGACAAGTTCGTCGAGCGTGTCGACTACGTGGCCTGCTTGACCCGCGCTCTCACCGAGCACGGCACGGGGCGGGATGCCGCCGAGCTCGTCTTGGCGCGCGCCATCGCCTTGGGCCGCGCCGCCGAGCTGGTCGAGCGCAGCGAGAAGCTCCCGGAGCCCTACAAGAGCTTCATGAGCAAGTACGGCAGCCAGCTCGACTGGGATCCCGACGGCTACGCGGTGCGCGCCTCGGACATGTGGTCGGCGGAGGAGAAATACCGTGGTGAGCCGGCGGCGGAAGCTCTGGCATGGACCGCCGCGGCCTACTCGGCGGTGCCGAAGGTGTGCGGCCGCGAGGTCGCCTGCGCGGTCGCGCGCGCGCGTGCTTACGCGGGTGAGTACTTGGCCCGTTACCCGAACGGGGTCCACGCGCAAGAGGCGATGGACGCTATCGCGGAGCTACGGCCCAAAGGCGAGAACGACACGCAGCTGCAATTGGACCGCAACGCGGATCGGGTCGAGCAGTGCCTTGCGACAATCGATAGCTTGACCCGCATCGTGGCGGCGAGCTCGTCGGTTGGTAGGGTGCAGGCGCTGGGAACCCTGGAGGGGCTGCGGCGGTTCGTGTTGGCGAGGTCGGGGCATGTGCAGACGAAGAGGTAGGACCTCGACGACGTCGTATTGCTACCCTAAGGCGATGGAGGTAGCATTTTTCGATGAAGCTCAGCGTCAGCCTTCCGAAAGATGATGTGCGGTTCATTGACAGCTATGGACGGGCTGCCGGTGCCAGGTCGCGCTCTGCGGTGATTCAGCGCGCGGTTCGTTTACTGCGCGCCGCCGATCTTGGGGCTGCATATGCCGAGGCTTGGCAGGAGTGGGAAGCAAACGACGCGACACTCTGGGAGACGGCAGCCGCTGATGGTCTCGAACGTGCGATGCCCAGAACCAGGGGGCGGCGGAGCTCAAAGTAAGTGCTGCGCGGTGAAATCCATCTCATCGATCTCGAGCCTGTCCGCGGCTCCGAAGCGAACAAACGAAGACCTGCCGTCATCGTCAGCAATGATGCGGCAAACGCTACTGCCTCACGCCTCGAACGGGGCGTCATCACGGTCGTTCCCCTGACGTCGAATACGGGACGTGTTTATCCTTTCCAGGTGCTCTTACCCGCGGCGGCTTGTGGCCTACCCCGCACCTCGAAAGCGCAAGCCGAACAGGTTCGCTCTGTCGCGTTCGAGCGCGTCGGCCCGCGCATTGGTCATGTGCCAGCCGCGCTCATGGCAGAGCTCGACGAGGCTCTTCGGCTCCATCTCGCGCTCTGAAGGGGAGCGACTTCCCGAGCGTCCCCACGAAGAACACGGACGCCCCGTAAGACTCGATTCGTTTCGCGCCAGGGCGCCTGCGCAGCCTCAGCGCGACAACGAAATGAGACATTACGGGGCCGGCCGCGGCGGGGCCGCGGGCGATCCGCGTGAGTGGTTTACTGGCAGGCCTCGCATGCCTCGGGATTTTCAAGGCTGCAGGCGATGATCTCGAGGTCCGTTGGCTCGGCGCCCTCGAGGCCCAGACTGATTGGGGTGTCGTCGCGCAGCGAGTCGCCCAGATCCATCTCGGTGGTGGCTGGGGAAGTGTCTGCTGCGGCGGATGCGAGGTCGGCGATGCTGTCGGAGACCGATGGCGCGAGCACCATCGTCGACGTGGTCGCGCTCTCGACGACGGGGGCAGCGGTGGTCACCGATGCCGAGGTCGTGGGCTCGCGATGCTCGGGCTTGGGCTCGACGACGACCGCTGGAGCGGACGCCATGGGAGCCGCCGCCACCGCTGTTGCCGCAACCGTAACCGCCGCCG
>JBDHVB010000338.1:0-4131 GCA_039809465.1 Myxococcota bacterium | reverse complement strand
TCGGCGCTCGGCTATCGGCAGTCGGCAATCGGTGATCGGCTATCGGCGCTCGGCTATCGGCGTTCGGCAATCGGTGATCGGCCCTCGGCAATCGGCTATCGGCAATCGCCCCTCGCCCCTCTGCCGTCAGCGCCTTCTTCTTGATCAACCCCTTCTCCACCAACTCCCTCACCGCATCCCCATCATCCGCCTCGAGCGACCTAAGCGCCTCACTCGCATCGAGACTCTCGAACTCACTCGACACATCATTCACCGGCTCCTCATCCTCGATGAGCTCGACGTCCTCGGTGACATCCTTCATCGCCTGCAAATGGCGCTGCGCCTTGAGCTTGTCGCGCTTGAAGGTCCCTTCCTCGATCTGCCGGACGATGCGGTCCCAATGATTCTCGTAGGTGACGAGCGTCGCCTGGGTCGATTGCATCTTGAACTTGTAGGCGGTGTTGTTGCTGCGCACGCCCATCAAGCGCCGCAGCTCCTTCTTGATGCGGGTGCGCTCCTTGAGCGGCTCGAAGCGCTCCACGCCGGCGAAGTATTGCTCGTAGAGGATGCGCAGCTTTTGCACCGCTTCCGCGAGTGCTTCCGCGTCCTGGGCGTCGCTCACGGCGTGCGCTGACCCTCACGCGAACGCGCCACGTCGTCCGCGGTATTGCTGCTCACCGCCGGCGAGGCCTGCGGGGGCGGTGGCAAGTCGTCGAAGCTCGTCTGCGAAAGCAGAATCGCGAGCTTGTCCTGGACCGACCAGATCTCGTCGATCGACGCCTTGAAGTCGTTGACGAGAATCGAGAAAGCGACCGTGTCACCGCTCTTGGTCGTGACGTACGCCGACAGGGCCGAGGCGTTCGAGAGCGTGCCGGTCTTGCCGCGCACCAGGTACTGCGCGTCGGTCTGGCGCATACGCGAGTTCAAGGTCCCCGCCGCGCCCGCGATAGCGAACGACGCCATGTACTCCGGCCGGATCTTCCGCTGATTGAACATGTACGCATAGACCTGCACGAGCTCGCGCGGCGTGAAGCGGTTGACGTCGTGCAAACCGCTGGCGTTCCTGATGTCGAAGCTACCCCGCGCGAGGCCGACGTCGTTCACCAGGAACTCGGTGATGGCCTTCTGCGCCTTGTCCCAGTTGGCGGGCGCGCCGTAAAGCTCGGCCCCCAACCCCAGCGCCACCATCTCGGCGATGAAGTTGTTCGAGTTCTTGTTCACCTTGTCGATGATCTCGGCCAAGCGCGGCGAGGGGAGTGACACGAACGGCGTCTGCTCGGCCGGCGCGAGCCCCGTCTTCACCGATCCGCGAACGCGGACACCAAGCTGCCCCAGCATGGTCTTCAACACCTCGCCGAAGAAGATCGGCGGATTGTCGATCTTGCGCCAGTAACCGCGGCCACTGTCCTTCTTGGCGATGCGCCCACTGACCGTGACGATGCTCTTGTTCTTCTCGGGCTTCACATCGACGTCGATGTCGGTCCGCCCCTTCTCGATGGTCTCGACCTTCGCCTCGAGCGTCGCGTAGTCGGACATCGGATCGATCGAGACACGCGCCGGCAACCCCGGCGCCGCCCCCGGCAGCACGTGGACGAGCAGCGCGTTGAAGCCGAGAGACACCGCCCCAGTCGGCGCCATGTACGCAAAAGAAGACCGGTCCTGCTCCCAGCCATTGGCCATGCGCGGACCCTCGAAGTAGCTGTCATCGACGACGATGCCACCCCGAATCTCCCGCACCCCCGAGTAGTAAATACGCGTCGCCAGATACCAAAGCCGCTCGGGCGTAATGGACGGATCGCCATAACCCTTGAGCAACAAGTCCCCCGCGACACTCCCCTGGTCATCGACCGTACAAAACACATCGGTCTTGTACCGATAGTCAGGCATCAAGTGCCGCAATGCCGCCGCCGTCGTGACCAGCTTCACGTTCGACGCGGGGATGAGCTTGACGTCCGCGTCCTTATTGAAGAGCGGCTGCCGATCATCGAGCCGCTCGACGTACACCCCAACCTTGGCGCTCGCGATCTTCGGCTCGGCGAGAATCTCGGTGATCTGCTTCTCGAGCTCCTTACGAATCTCCCCATCACGCGAACGCCCCGGCGCCGCCGCCGAAACCTCCGCCACCGCCCCGACAAGCGCGACGAGCCCTACGAAAATCCTCAACGAGCAGCGAGCCATCACGCTTGGAGCAACCCCCGCAGGTCCGAGAGGCAAGAGTAGCGAGGACACCCGATCACGTCCACTGGATTAGCCCCACTCACGTACGCCCGCCTTCTCCCTGAACGAAGAAACTAGCCACCACCAACTAGCAAGCGAAGAGGCGGGCCTGTGCTCCCATTACCAGCTCAGCGGCACATCCGAAGGCCCACCCCACGCGAACCAACGACGCCCCTCAAACCCCCGCCTCGCAGCCGCCCGACACGGCGCAACACCATCCTTCCGAAGTGTTGCCAAGCAGCCGTCAGGTTCCACCTTGCCTTTGTGGAACCTGACCTCTAGCGACTGCGGCGGACCACCCTCAACCAAGTCACGAAGTCCGCCGCAGGAGCGAAAAAAAAGTGTTGCCAAGCAGCCGTCAGGTTCCACCTTGCCTTTGTGGAACCTGACCTCTAGCGACTGCGGCGGACCCACCCCCACCCGAGTCACGAAGTCCGCCGCAGGAGCGAAAAAAAAGGCCCGGTCTCCGACAGCGCAAGTTGGGGGGGGAGGGATAACCAACCAACGCAACCGAAGACCGGGCCAACCTTAATAACGGCTACTAGAAGGTCTACACTAAGCGATATGTACCGGCAAGGATCACCGGGGTCGTGGAAACCCGGTAAAGCTCAATTGCCTCTATCTTACAGGGCGTTACAGGCGATTTTTAACTACCAACGACCACGGAATGAGCTGCGATCCATGCGCGCGCCGCCTGGGCCCTGCGCGTACTGCACCGGCGGGCGCTCGAGGTGGAATTGGTACCATTGCTCCTTGTAGCCCTTCATTTTGATCTTCTTGCCGTTCTGCACGGCGAGCAGTGACTCCGCGACCTTGGCGTCGCCCTTGGTCTCGCGCACGCCCTGCGCGAGCACGGCTTGCGCGCGCTCGTTCTCGCCGAGCTGCGAGAGCAGATACGCGTAGAGGTTCCAGACGAGGCCCTGCTTCTTGGCCTTGCGGGTGACGATCTCGAACGTCGCCTTCATCTGCTCGTTGTTCTTCTTCTTGTAATAAAGAACGCCGAGCATGGCGCCGCCGAGCCAGTGGCCGAACTTGAGCGACTTCTCGAGGTAGGGGAGCGCCTTGTTGAAGTCCTGCTGCAGGTAATACATCACGCCGATCTGCGTATCGATCTGGCTGCGCACGCCGAACTGCGCCGGCGCGTAGACGTAGGCCTTCTGCATGGTGGCGATGGCGGCGTCGATGCGCGGCGGCATGCTCTGCAGGTGATTGGACGCTTCGGCGAACACGGCCTCGACCTGCTTGAAGGTGCGGCGGGCGAGCACGAAGTACGCGATAGCGGCCACGATGACGCCGGGGACGATCGACTCGCCGAGGCCCAGGAGCTTGGTCGCGAAGAGGATGCCGAAAATCGCCGCGCCGGCGAGAATGGCCATGATCAGATTGCGCATGTGCTGCTCCGGAAACCGCTTGGGGGCCGCGCTGTAGCAATGTAGTCACGGGTTGTAAAGGAAGCGCGGATGCGGCCAATCGGCGAGCTGTCTCGGGGCGTAGGTAGCGGAATTCGTTTGGTGTTTTGCGACATCGACGACACCCTCACGACCCACGGCAAGCTCCCCGCCGAGGCCTACGACGCGCTCTGGCGGCTGCGCGACGCCGGCCTCAAGGTCGTGCCGGTCACCGGGAGGCCCGCCGGCTGGTGCGACGCCATCGTCCGGCAGTGGCCGGTCGACGCGGTGGTCGGCGAGAACGGCGCCTTCGCCTTCCATGAAGACGGGGGCACGTTGAGGGCGCGCTTCCACCCGGCTGCCGTCGGTCCGGGCGCCACCGATGCCTTCCCATCGCATCAGCTCATCGAGGCCATCCGCGCGCGCCTCCTGCCTGTCCGCGATAGCATCCTCGCGAAGGTCCCCGGCGCGCGCGTCGCCAAGGACCAGCCGTATCGCATCTTCGATCTCGCCATCGACTTCGCCGAGGAAGAGCCGAACCTCGGGC
>JBDHVB010000337.1:0-4167 GCA_039809465.1 Myxococcota bacterium | reverse complement strand
GCCGACTCACTTCGCGCCGCGACTCGGTCAGCTCCTCGTTCAGCTTCGCGTGGTCGACCAGGCGGAGCTTCGCTTCGTCGCGCTCGCGCACCGCCTCGCCACGCTGACGAAGTAGCTCGCAGGTCCGAGAGAACGAGCTGCAGGGCCCGCGCCAGCAGTAGTGCGTCGTATCGAGTCCCATCAGCTCAGCCCTCCATTGCGCGAGTTGCGGCCGCGCTGAGTGCGTGGACGCAGCAACATGAACGGCTCGACGCCGAGCGCCGCGGCGACCTGGTCGATGAAATCGACGCTCGCGCCCGTACTGCAGTTGAGGACGTCGTAGGTCTGCGAACTCGAAACTCCAGCCACGTCCGCCAAAGCGTTGATGCCTATACCGGCCTTCTCTGCTGCGGCGCGAAGATTGTCGGCCAAGGTGTTGCGGGTCTGCTTTCCAATGGTTCTCATGCGTGTTTCCGTTGTCTGTTGTTGCGGTCAGTGCCGGACCGGTGGCGTCGGGTTTTGCGCGTCCTCAACGTCACCAGCTTCGCGGGGCCGGCGCTCCCGTGCGTGGCGGGCCCCAGTTCCCGCCGCGCGTTTGTTTCCCCAGGGCGTCAGGATTCGAGGCCGGCGGGGAGTAAGTCCGGCTGGGGGTCGAGGCCTCCGCACAGGTCGAGCTTCGGCTCGCCAGCGACGGCGCCATCCTCGATGATGACGGTGGCATCCTCGCGGTTGCCAACGACCTCGAGCCAGAGCTGCGCGTCGTGCTCCTCAGCCATCTTCGCCACCGCGGCCAAGCTCTCTTCGTCGAGGAGTGAGCCGTCGCGGATGAGCAGCACCTTGAGCTCGGGGTTCAACGCGAGGCCGATCGCCACACTTACCTTGAGCTGCTGCGCCTGCGATGCCTGCGAGAACGGCACGCCGTCGAGGGTGATGCCTTCGTCGGTGACCTCGAGGCCCTTCACAGGGAACTCGGCTTCCTCGAGGGCCTTCTTCTTGGCCGCCTCGATATCGGCGATGGTCTTGGTGAGCCGCTCGCTCTGCTCGATGAGCGCGTTGAGCTCCGTGGTGAGCTTCGTCTGCTCCTTGCGATCACGGACGCGGCGGTTGATGGCCTCGGCGTTCGCGAGCTTCTTCTCGACTTCTTCGACGTCGGCCGTCGGTATCGCATCGTGGTCTTCGCGGAGCTTCTTACCCTTCGCCTGGAGCTCGGCCACCTCGGCCTTCGCCGCGGTGAGCTGGCGCTCGAGCTCGTCAACGCGGGCGATGTGTTGCATGACGACCTTGCGTAGAAGGTCGAGCTCGGCGGCCGCCTGCTCCTTGGCCCGGTTCACGGCTTGGCGCTTCTTCAGCTCAGCCGCGAGTTCGGTGACCGACACTTCAGTCTCGTCGGCATCGCCATCGACGTCGGGCATCTTGTCGAGCTGCGCCTGCAAGCGCTTGAGCTCGCGCGTCACCTCGGTGCGCGTGTCGAAGGCGATCTTGCGCTCGTCGTCCTGCTCGGTGAAGTCGAGCTTCGCGAGGCTGCGCAGTGTCGCCGCCTGCGCTCGAGCCGCGTCCGCCGGCGACTTGCCCGGCTGGCGCACGAAGTCGAGCGGGTCGTAGCTGATGCTGCTCACCAGGCTATCGAGCATGGCTTGCGGACACGGGAAGACGCTGCCGTCCTTGCCCTTCACCTCGAGGCCAGCCTTGGCGCCGAAGCGGCGCGTCACCACGAGCTTCTCCGTCTCGACGACGATACGCGCGGACTTGGTGCCCTTGCGCACGGGCTCGTCAGGTGCGTGCTTCGCGCCACCGAAGGCTGCTTCGATGGCATCAAGGGTCGAGCTCTTGCCCTGCCCGTTCTTGCCTGCGACGAGCACGGTCGAGCCGTCGGGCTTGATGGTCACGACCTTCAAGCGCTTGAAATTCTCTGCCTCGAGCTTCACGATCTTCATGGGGTTCTCCTGGGGAAACGACCGCGGCGTGCATCCGCGATGATGGACTTTGTGTCGGCTGGGAAATCCTGGCGCAGCATCCAATCGAAGAAGCCGGCGTCGATCTGCTGAAGCGGAACGCCGGCGTACTTGCCGAAGTTGATGACCGCGACGTCGCCGACCCACTTCACCTTGCCGTCCTGGTCGAGCCAGTCAGGGGTCGCGTTCGAGCGCCGCAAGCTCATCGAGCGTGCTACAGCCGTAGCGCTTCGCCTGCTCCTCGAGGATGTCGAGGCACGCAACCACGTCCGCTGTCGCGTTGTGGGCGTTCTCGTGCTCGCGGCCGCAGTAGAGCCGCACCGCGGCGCCGAGCGTGCGCGGCTCCTTGCGGTTGTAGATTTTGAAGACGTCGACAATCTTGACGTCTGGAGTCGGCCACTCGATGCCGCACCGCTTGAACTCGGCGCTCAACATGGGCACGTCGAACGAACGGCAGTTGAAGCCGGCGACGTCGCAGCCCTTGAAGCACTCGATGACGCGGCTTGCGACATCTACGAACGCGGGCTTGTCGGCGACGTCTGCGTCACTGATGCCATGCACGGCGGTCGCTTCTGCCGGGATTGGACGTCCCGGGTTGAAGCGCATCTCCTTGCACTGCCATGCGGCGCCGTTGTGCCAGCCGACAGCCAACGAAACGATGCGGTCGTTGTTCACGTCGACGCCGGTGGTTTCGAGGTCGAACACCGCGAGTGTGCGCTCGAGCTTGAGGGCGGACGTCATCGTTGACCTCCCACCAAGCGCGGCACATCCGCTTCGCCGACTCGCTCAGCCCAGGCGGCCACCATCTTCGCGTGGTTCGCTTGAGCGGTCGTGGCGTCGTTCGCCGGCATCGAGTCGAGCTCTGTGTGGCTCGCGATGTTGGGACACCCGCACTCCTTGTCCGCCGCATCGCATTCGAAGACATAGGTCTCGAAGAGCCGGTTCCATCCGATCCGCGTGGGCGCGCGAGGGTTCGGTGATGACGGCGGGTAGTAGTCGCCAACGGTGCTGACGACGTACCGGCCACCAGGTCCCTCGACTAGCGTGCCTAGGTGGAACTGGCAGTGGCTCGCACCGATGAAGTGCTGCGCGTGCCCGAGCGAGAGAGTGCGGGCCATGGCTAGAACCCCGCCCCGCTCTGCGTGGGCTGCTCGGCCTTCCTCTTGGCGTTCTCGTAGGCCTCGCTGTGCCCCAGCTCGGCGGCGACCTCTGCCGAGGTGGCGTCGCGCACCTCGCTGGTCTGCGGGTCACGGAGGAAGTAGTTGCCGCTCGCGTCTGTCAGGACCTCGCCGGCTTCGATCGCGCGCTTGCGCTCGTTGTAGGGCTCAAGAGCTGTTTCCTGCTCATCAGCCGAGAGCAGGCGAAGCTTGGGCGACACGTTGCGCTCAAGTTCGGCGACGGTCGACGCGTCTGCAATTTGCTCGAGCACATGGTCGAGTGAGGGCGGCGGCAACGTCTTCTTCTTGCTGCCGAAGTGATGCACGCCCTCGACGGGCTCTTGCGTAGCGACCGCGGGAGGCAGCGCCGGCATGTCCTCGGCCTCCATAGCAAGCCACACACCGCCAAACGCATCAGGGAACACGTCACGGGCGCACCACGAGCGCGCGCGCCACTGCGCCTGACGCTTCGGATAGTCGGACCACGGCCCCTTCTTGCTCAGTAGGCCGGCTTGCTTCGCGTCCTCGAAGCCGAAGGAGTGTGACTTCCACTCCTTGCCCTTCCGCTTGAGCGAACAGGTCCACTCCTTACGTTGGTCGTTCCAGACCTCCTTATGGTCCTCGTAGTCGGGGTGACCGACGACGCGCGCCCAGAAGGCGTCGCCGTAGAGCGACGGCTTCCCGTTGATGCTGGCGATGCCCTGGAGCGACGATAGCGGGCTCATGCCGAGCTCGGCACCGTGTTGGATAGCGACCATCGCCGCGCCGATAGCCTTCTTGGGCTCAACCTTGGTCGCGTCGTACGTCGGCGGGACCATCCCCGAGTAGCAGACCGTCTGGCAGAAGCGGTGAAGCTCCTCGAAGGTGGTGAGAACGACGCGACCGTTTGTCATCGCAAGAGGGCGACGCTGGTTCTGCTGCACGAGCGCTTGCGATGCCGCCTGTGCCACGGCAGGCTTGTCCTGGATCCCGGGGTCTTGGTTCTGAGTGTCCGTCATTGCATACTCCTGGATTATGACGCCTTGAGAAGGCGCTTGACTGTTTTGCGAACGGCGCCAAGTGCACGAAGCTTCGACATG
>JBDHVB010000336.1:0-4176 GCA_039809465.1 Myxococcota bacterium | reverse complement strand
TCACCGTTGCCATCCCCGTCATTCGCCCAGTAGAAGCGCACCCATGATCGACACCGCGACTCCTAGCCCGCCCTTCCGGCGCATCGGGCGGACCCTGGTGTTCACGCTCTTCATCATCCTCGCGGTCTACATCCTCGGCGTGACCCTCACGTCGGTGTTCCTCGCGCTCTACGGCAAGCCGCCCTCACTGCACGACGGCGCCTTCACGGTCGCCGACCGCAGCTACTGCGTGCGCACCTTGGTGGGCCTGCGCGACGAGCTCGAGCAAGAGGTCACCAACGTCGCCCAGCCCCCCAAGCCCCGCGTCGACGCCCAGGCCCGCTGGCTCGCCTGGGACGCGACCTTCGCCGAGCGCATGGCCGAGGCCCGCTCCCGCTGCACCCAAGACGACGGCATGGAGCGCGCGTACGACAAGCTCGGGCAAATGTACAAAGGCTACGCCGCCGCCGCGACCCACATCATCGCAGTCCGCACGACCATCGCGCCCGCTGTAGCGGACGTCGTGCAGCTGCTGCGGGGGCCGGGCGAAGCGGAGTGACGCGGGCCCGCGCCGGCTAGGTCTCGCTGATCAGAAACCGCCGCGCTTGCTCGAAGGGGAAGTAGTACAAGACGTAGGTCGGGTTGTTTTTGGCGTCGTAGTGCTGCTCGTAGACGAGGCAGTCCTTCGCGAGCTCGCGCACGTGCTCGTTGTAAGCGTCGACCATCTCTTGGCGCCGCGGCAGATCGCGGTCGAGAGCGACGATGGCGTCACGAACGCTCAAGGCATCTTCTTGCAGCTGAGCGGCGGTCATCGCGCCCGAGGGTGCGCGCACCCAGTACATCGAGGCTTCCGGCATGTACTCCCGGAACGTAAACGCGGCGCGGAACTGCAGCTCGATCTGCGTCGAGTAATCGGCGGCGATGCGCGCCCAATCGCCGCCCCGCTTGGCGACGAACGCTGCCGGCACTTGCGCCGGGTCGATGGTGCTGCGGCGAATCGTCGCCTTGGCCGTGGCGTTACCGTTCGTGGAGCGCAGCTCGAGGGCGAGGTCGCCCTGCTTCGCCAGGTCCTCGAGCTTGACCTTGGCCTCGAAGGTTCCAAGGAGATCGTTGCTCTTGAGCGAGTCGTAGTCGAAGAGCTCGAAGCGCAGCGTCACGGTGCCACCCGCGACGTCCAGCTGACTGTGTGAGAGCGTGAATGGCTGCGGATCTTGGACCTCGACCCACTCGTTCTTCCCGGCCTTGACCCACGGCATGCGCGGATACTCGTCAACGCCGATGAAGAGCTCCCCCTTGCCAAAGACCTCGCCGACATCCTTCGCGCTGAAGCCTGTGACCGTTACAGCGTACAGCGCATGGTCATGACGGCTGGGATCCGGCTGCGAGACCGCCGTGGCGCGGCCAATGCTTCGCACCCAGGACGGCTTGTCCGCGCCAATCGAGAGCTTGTCGGCGGGAGCCGCGACCTTGGCCGCCGTGGCGCGCACCGGCGCCTGAATGATCTGTTTTTCGCCGAGGTGCGGGCGGCCGGAAGCACGCGAAACGACGTTCATGGCGAGACCCCAGCCCGCTAGAGCGGACCGACAGGAGCAGCTACATGAGTGGGGATTGCCGGCGCCCGTCAGGTAACGAGGCCGATTGATGCGAAGCTGCTTATCGGTGCTCGCGTCGGACCGTTGCGACAATGTGTCAGGGGCGCGGGGCGGGCTCCGTCATTCGACTTCACGGAAACCGACGACTGCCGATCGGCTCGAGCGGATACTTCGGCGGCTCGAACCAGCTCCGCCCCGTCGATGGCTTTGGATCCCAATTGAACGCGATGAGCAGCCCAACCACGACCGCGATGAACGCGTAGACCATCCACGGCCTCAAGACATGGAGGAAGCGACCGAAGCTGAACCGAGGCTGCGTCCATTTGCCCGCGGGCGCGTCCGCGACCTTGAACGCGGCCCCGCCGTGCTCTTCGTACATCTCGAAGGCGCGCCGAACGCCCAGCCCATACGCGTGCGGTGCCACCGAGAGGAGCATGCTCGCCGCTTCGAGGATCCCATCGCCATCCCCGCGCCGCATGCTCATCTCTAGTAGAGCCCACGCCGCCAGCGGCTGCCAGGTCTTCGCTCCTGGAGGCCCAATCGACCTCGTCCATGAGCGCGGCGGCACGGGCACCCTCACCATAGATGAGGAGCACAATCGCAGCTTCTTGCTTCACGAACTCCGGAACGATGACACGCGCCGGGATGTTCTCGAGCGCGATGCTCGGATCCGCTGATTGGAATGCATGCGCGGTTCGCAACTCACGCGCGGCCGCCCACCGCTGAATGAGGACCTGTAGGCCTCGCCCAAGGAGGACACCCGCGAGTGGGGCAAAGAGCTCGAGCGTCGACGGCATGGCGGTGGGCGTGGGCGTTAGGCTCCACACCGCTACGGATGCCGAAACCGTGCTGAAGTCGCAAGAGCCCACAGGCGGAGATCGCCATCGCCTGGAGGTGAATATGCACAAAGGCACAGGCGATGAGCACGCGTCGAACCGCCACGTGCAGCCGTCTCACCGTCCGCTATAATCCTCCTTGATGCTTGCCAAATGCCCATCCAAGAGGGTTCGCCGGGACCACGATGATGGCGATGGGAAGAGCGCTCCGAGCGTGGCAGCTCTCGGCCCGGTCGCGAAGATTGCCGAGTACGACGGTTGACGACGTCCAAACCCCTCGAAGAGAATCCTTACGCCCCACCAAGCGCAACGCCCTTGGTCGACGCAGCTCTAGCGAGCGCCATCAAAGGTTTCACGAGCGGACGCATGCTCGTGCGCGCCGCCGCGGTCACGTTCGCCCTTGGCGCCTTGATGGTGGCCTACTCGATGCCGCTATGGGGCTTCAAACGTGGAATCGCTGGTCACGAAGCCGGCATGAACACGGCCTACGGTCTATATGCGGCCGTCGCGCTCATCGACACGGTGGTGCTGTGGCACTACGGCGGCCGGCTCAACGAGCTAGCCCGGAATCCGTCGATCGCGAATGTCGGCAAAATGCTGCGAGCGATGCGCTACGTGATCATCGCTTGGATCGTCGTCTACTTGATGACCGTCGGCTTCAGCGCATACCTCAAGCACTTCGGCATCGTCTTGCCGGCTGTCGCTATCGCGGTCGGCCTAGATACGTTCACGCAGAAAGAACAAAGAGAAGCAGCCAACCTTCGCTTGGTGCTTCAGCTCGCACTCGCGGTGCCGGTGCTCATGTCCCTCATCGCGATCGGTGAAATGATTGCCCGGCCACATAGCGTAGTGAAACCAACCTCTCGCAACTCGGACCTCGGCAGAATCATCGGCATCGCGTTCAACATCGTGCTCATCGGGCTGCTTTGGCGCTTATCGCATCGCATGCAGCAGCTCGCGGACGCGCCTTCCTTGACCACGCTGGCGCGCGCAGCCGCCGGATATCGAACCCTGCACCTAGTGGCAGCCGTTGCTTTCGCCCTCGGGTGCCTGTGTCTCGTGCTACTCCTGGCCGCCGCGGTGCTGATGCCCGCGGATGTCTTGCATCGCGTCCTGCAAGGCGGATGACGGATCCATTATAGAGGACAACTCAGCGTGCCCTCTCAACCGCCGAGCGCTAGTCATGCAGTGGCTCCCTCGGCGCACGGCGCCCGGTGGGCTCGCGAGCGCGAGTCCCATGGTCCGCTAAGAGGTCAACGCCCCCGAGAGCCGCTCGAGCCTGGTTTTTGGCGCGAGGCGGCGTCGCGTATGACGCGGTTTTGGGTGTTCTCGGTTTCGGGGAGCTCGGTGGCGGCCTCGGGAGTGCTTGCTCTTAGGCGCGCCTGGCGACGCCGTTCCTCGAGTGTGCGGAAGTAGACCTCTTCGTTCCAACTGGTCACGAGATGCTCCTCCTTGTGCTCCCCTGGCCCAGACACGGAGCAACTTGGGGGCCAGCGCTAAGTGCGCGAAACAGCAAGGATCGCGTGCGGGGTTCGGTGGCCCCGCGTGAGGCACGAAGACCTCAGGTGCTGGCTGGTGTCGTCACTCGGTGCGAGCGCATGTGGGCGTGGGGCAAGCTACTCGAGGAGCCGCGAAAAGAAGCTCCACATGGCGGCGCTTCCGAACGCGGGCCATTCGTGGCCGCCGGGGTGTTCGCAATAATGGACAAGAGTGCCCGCGTCGCAGCCGTCGTAGGCCACACACGGCGACGGCGCGGTCGGCGTGGAGGT
>JBDHVB010000335.1:0-4285 GCA_039809465.1 Myxococcota bacterium | reverse complement strand
AGGCACCCGCGCGTGCGCCCGGCCGATAAGTCGAACGCATGTCGACTACTTCCGCGACCGATCGGGCAGCGTCTGCCTTCATCCTCACCCCTCCAACGCCGGTTCGTACCGAGCCCCAGGCGTCACAACCGCTGTCGGTCGTCCAAGAGCCTCCCAAGCCCAACCCGCTCGCCGAAGGCTGGAAGAGCTTCATGGCGAGCCCACACGGCCGCGCGATCCGCAGCTGGACCGAGGGCATTGGCGTCGTCGCCCCCATCGCGCTCACCGCTGGCGCGGGGTACGCCATCGGCAGCATCGATCCGCAAGGGGCCTCCGCGACCTGGGGTGCCATCCTGGGCGCGCTCGGGGGCTTTCTCAGCGTCCCGTTCCAAACCGCCAGCAGTAAGAGCCTCGTCCCCACGTACAAGCGCGCGGGTCATGAGAGTCCCTACTGGGCGACCTTCTTGAACGTCACGGGCTACATGACGCTGCCTGCGACGGTGATTGGGACGGGTGTCGCGGTCGGGGGAGGTGGCGGTTGGGGTGTCACGGCGGCGGTCGTCGCGGGCGTCGTCGGCTCTCTCCTGGGCCTCCACGCGCAGAGCTACCGTCTCAAAGACCACCCGCCGAAGTAACACGGCCCTTTCGCTCTGCCGCGGGCGTCACTGCCTCGCGCCCGCCTCCAACCTGCCACGGCAAGACCTTGCCGCGCCGTGCGGGCTCGTCTTCAGGTCGCGGAGGCGCGCGCTTTCGCGGCCAAGGCGCTGAGGATGGCGCTGCTGCCAGGGTCGCGCTTCTCGAACCAGACGAGCGCTTCCTCGATGGTCGCGTGGATGCTGTGCGTAGTGCCGCGGCGGTCCGGGGCGAGCAGCAGGATGGCGCGGTTGATGCCGCGGGCGATCATCGAGTCCGAGACGAAGGCGCTGTTCTTCAAGCTGACGCGCGCCGCCCCGCCGGCGATCGCCTTGCGATGGTTGGCGCTCGGAGGGCCGTGCGCTTCGACGTACATGATGACGTTGGCGGTCTTGTTCGGGTTGCGCAGCGCCACGTCGGCGAAGTCGTGAATGCTCTTCACGAGACGCGCGTAGTCGGCGACGCCTTGGGAGGGCCCCAAGAGCATCGCGACCATCGCGAGGTCCTTCTCGTCGTATGCGCAACCGTACATGGGCCGTCGCCCATCAGTATGCGACGATTTCCTCGATGGCGGCCAGAACGTCTTCGTTCTGCGGCAAGATCTCGTCCTCGAGGTCCGGGTGGTAGCCCACGAAGGTGTCCTTCGAGGCGACGCGGCGCACCGGCGCATCCAGGTGAGCGAAGAGCTCGTCGGCGATGCGCGCGACGATCTCGGCGCCCGAGCCCCACGAGAGCGAGTCTTCGTGGACCACGAGGGCGCGGTTCGTCTTCTTGACGCTGGCGCTGATGGCGTCCCAGTCGTACGGGCTGATGGTGCGCAGGTCCAGGATCTCGACCTCGATCCCCTTCTCGGCCGCGACCTTCGCCGCGTCGAGCGAGCGCTTCACGGTGGCGCCGTAGGTGATGAGGGTGAGGTGTCCGCCTTCGCGGAGCTTGGCCGCCTTGCCGAACGGGATCATGAAGTCGGCGCCCGGATACGGCGCGCGGTTGTAGGTCTGGCGGTAGAGGTGCTTGTGCTCCAGGAAGAGCACCGGGTCGTCACAGCGGATCGCCGTGCGCAGCAGGCCGTTGGCGTCCAAGGCGTTCGACGGGAGCACCACGCGCAAGCCGGGGATGTGCGCGAAAATGGACTCGCCGGTCTGCGAGTGGAACACGCCGCCGCCCTTGAGATAGCCGCCGTAGGTGCTGCGGATGACGAAGGCGCTGGTGTTGGCGTTGTTGCTGCGCCAGCGCATCTGCGCCATCTCGCTGCGGATCTGCATCATCGCGGGCCAGATGTAGTCGAAGAACTGGATCTCGACGACCGGCTTCATGCCGCGCATCGCCATGCCGACGGCGCGGCCGACGATGTTCGCTTCGGCGAGCGGCGAGTTGAAGACGCGGTCGCTGCCGTAGCGGCGCTGCAGGCCGTGCGTCACCTTGAAGACGCCGCCCTTGCCCTTCACTTCCTCGAGCGCGTCGTGACGTGAGGCATCGGCGACGTCCTCGCCGAAGACCACGATGCGCGCGTCACGCGCCATCTCGTCGCGCATGCAAGCGTTGATGAGGTCGACGAGCGTCTTGTCGTCGCCGTCCTCGAGCGGCTCGGAGGCGAACTGCTCGCTGGTCGCCGGTTTGTCGGGCGAGAAGAGGAAGTTGCTGAACGAGTCGGCGGTGGGCGCGGCCGCGGCGAGCGCCTTCTCCTTGGCGGCTTCGAGCTCACGGTCGACGTCGGCCTCGAGCTCCTTGAGCTTCTTCTCGGAGACGTTGAAATCCTCGATGAGGCGCTTGCGGTAGCTGGTGATCGGATCGCGCTTCGCGTCCTTCTCGCGCTCGGCCTTCGAGCGGTAGAACGACTCGTCGTCCGACAGCGAGTGCGAGTACGGGCGCACCACGTGCGAGTGCATGAGCACCGGACCCTTGCGGGCACGGGCGTGCGCGACGCCACGCTCCCAGGCGGCGTAGCTCTCCTCCGGATCGCAGCCGTCGAACTCGAGGCGCAGCAGGTTCGGATAGCCCGAGAGGAGCTTCGAGATCGACGCGCCGGCGGTCTGCACCTCGATGGGCACGCTGATGGCGTAGCCGTTGTCCTCGATGTGGAAGATGACCGGCAGCTTGAGGTTGCAGGCGGTGTTGAGCGCTTCGTAGAACTCGCCTTCGCTCGTGGTGCCGTCACCGCTCGAGACGTACACGACCTCGTCGTCGTGGAAGGTGACGCCCTCGAGGGCTTGCCTGACCGTGCTCTTGGGCACGCCGAAGCCGGTGGTCTCACCCACCGCGTCGTCACCGCGCGCTTGGCCGCCCACCGCGGTGGCGCCGTCGGCCTGGCCCCGCTTCTTGTCGACCGCGGTCTCGTCGGCCGCCGGTGCCTTGCCCGCTTTGACGGACTTCTTCGAGATGTCGCGGACCTTCTTCTCGGCGCGCGTCTCGAGACAGGCGGCGAGCTTGCCGTAGTAGACGCCGGCTTCGGCGCAACCGACGGCGTTCAGGAACTGCGTGCCGGTCGGCGAGGACTGCGAAGGAATGTTGTACTTCGCGTGGCCCCAGTGCGACGGCATCTGACGGCCACCGCTCGCTGGATCGTCGGCGGCGCCAACGGCCTCGAGGAGCATCTCGTAGGCGCTCACCCCCAGGCCCAAGCACAGAGCGCGATCGCGGTAGTACGGGAAGAACCAGTCGTAGCCGGCCTTCAAGTGCATGGTCGCGGCCGTGAGGGTCGCCTCGTGACCAGCGCCGGAGATCTGGAAGTAGATCTTGTTCTGGCGTTTGAGCTGGATCTCGACGTCGTCGATGCGCCGGCTGGTCAGCATCGTGCGGTAGATTTGAAGGCGCTGAGCAGCCGTCAACTTCACGGTTTCGCCCTTGGTCTCGAGTTGCTTTACGGACGCGGTCATGGGCGCGGAACTTACGCGCGCCTTGGGGTTTTGGGAAGGTCTCTCGGTAAGTGACGGACGCTCGCTTTGTGTGCGATGATCCCAACCGTCGTGACTGCCGAAATCGTGCGCGAATACGTCGGGAACATGCGTGCGTTGCTCACGACCAATGCGGCGCGTTACGGCCTGCTGGTCGAGCGGCAGGTGCAGTTCGCCCTGATGCCCAAGGTCACCGGTCCCCGTCACGCGCTCGAGCCCGCCCTCTGGGACCTCTTGACCATGCTCCTGGAGGGTCACGAGGTGGCGACGCCGGCCCTCGATGACGCCGCCTTCGCCAAGGCGGCAGAGGCGATGAAGGCCGGCAAGAGCTGGGTCTCGAACGGCCCCGCGCGCTTCCCCAAATCGGCCGCAGCGGTCATGGCCGCCCTCACCGAGCTGCGTGAGATAGGGGTGTATCCCAAGCCCAAGTTGATGCAGGCTGGCTGACCATGTGGCGCCGCGGCCTCCTTCTTGCGCTCGTGCTCATCGGCTGCCAATCCCCAGCGGCGCCCGAGCTCGTCGTGGTGCGCGCATCCGAGCTCATCGACGGCACCGGGGGCGCGCCGCGCCAGAACGTCCGCATCCTCATCCGGCGCGGCATCATCGAGACCATCGAGGACGACAACGATCTGGTGCCCACCTTGAAGGGCGCCGCGGTCGTCGATGGCCGGGGGCTCACCATCACCCCGGGCTTCGTCGCCACCTTGTCGGAGTGCGACCTCGAGACGCTGCGCGACGGCACCGCCGTGCACCGCGCCATGAAGCTCGGCATCACCACCACC
>JBDHVB010000334.1:0-4293 GCA_039809465.1 Myxococcota bacterium | reverse complement strand
CAGCACCTCGCCGCGCATAACGTCGAACTGCTCGCGGAACTTGTCCTTCAGCTCGCGCTGCCACTGGAAGGTGAGGTTCGCGGGAGCGACGATGAGCGTGCGCTTCGCGAGGCCACGGATCTTCAGCTCCTTGAGGAGCAGGCCCGCCATGATCGTCTTGCCCGCGCCGGGGTCGTCGGCGAGCAGGAAACGGATGCGGGGCAGCTTCAGGAAGTAGTCGTAGACGGCTTCGAGCTGGTGGGGCAGCGGGTCGACGCGTGCGATCGAGAGGGAGAAGTACGGGTCGTACTCGTACGCGAGACCGAGGCGCGCGGCCTCGACGCCGAGCTTGAAGTGGAGCGGCTCGCCGTCGAATGGTTCGCTCTGGGGCGAGGCTTCGAGCAGCGCGAGCTGCTGGGCGTGGAGTACTCGGTTGTGGGTCTGGCCGGTCTTCTGACCCGAGCCCACGACCTTTACAGCGTCGCCGAGCGGCGTGACCACCAGCACCTCGACGGGTTCCGGGAGCATCGGCCCGCGCACGATGATGCCCGGCTTGAGATCGTCGAGCTTCATGGCTCGCCTCCCTCGTCGCGAGCGGAGGCAGCCTTCTGCTGTTCGATCCACTCGTCGAGGTCGGCGCGCTTGAACCGCCACTGCCCGCGCACCTTGAACGCCGGGAGCTCGCCCTTCTGGGCCATCGTGTAGACGGTTTTCTCCGCGACTTTGAGCAACTGAGCGACCTCGGGCAGCGTGAGAATCTCGTCCGACATGTTGGACCAGGCTCCACCTGGGTTAGCGGTTGGCAGAGGTTGCCAGCCGGCGCCAGCGTACACCAGGGGCCGGGCAGACCGCAACGCTCGGTGCTTCCAAGCCTGCAGAAGCCCTGCGGAAGCTGAACCGCGCACCCGTTCGAAGGGGGCGCAGCGCTCGCTACGTGCGGACCTGGATGCGGGTCTGCGGCCGGAGCGGGACGAGCTGCTGCGCGTAGGCGCGGACCACGCGATTGTAGAGGTCCTTCACCTTCGGCGCCTTGAGGCTCACGACGAACGCGTACGGGATCGGCTGCGGGTCCGCGACCTTCATGCCGCTCTCGCGGTGGTGATAGTAGATGTCGAAGCACGGATCGGCCAGCGACGAAGCCCGGAGCCGCTCTTCGTGGTGCAGGCACGGCTCCCACTTATGGCCGTCGTCGCGCAGCACGGTCTCGGACTGTCCGTAGAGGTTCGCAGGCGAGAAGAACGACCGCGTCTTGGCGTGCTTCGCCGGCTTGGCGCCTTCCTTCGGCTTCGTGAACTTGGCGCTGTGGGGGCGGAACGCGACCTCGAGCCCGGAGCGCGTGTACGTGCCGGGGTGCTCGGGATCGACCTCGGGAGCTATCACGAGGCTCGCAGCAAGGTGGACGTCGCCCTCCAGCGTGACGTTGCTGATCGGGACCGGCGCGCGAAGGTGCTCGCCGACCGGCAGCTCGCCCTGGAAGACGACCAAGGTCTCGTCATCATCACAGGTCACAAGCTGGAGCGGGTCCGCTTCGAACCGGCCCCACCCGACGTGCTTCAGCTCGTGATGCTCGCCGGTGTGGGCTCGGTGGATCAGGAGCGCACGGATCGCGAGGGGGCCGAGCCGCGTTCCCAACTGCGCACCGATCGACGCGGCAGAGCGGAGCGCGAACGGCGCGGCGAAGCTGGTGCCATGCGTGTGTCCGCCGCGAAGCTGCGGCGTGAGGATACCGAACGGTTCGTCGTCGGACCCGCCGAAGGCCAAGCCGTCAGGCTTCACGATGCCAGGGCTGCGCCCCGGACCGACGCAGGAGTATCCCGCGCGCCCCCAGTCGTTCCCGCGCCGGTCCGCTGCACCGACGGACAGCACGTTCACACCGTCAGCAGGCGGCTGAATGCGGTTGAGGCCGGTGGCTTCATCCAGCGCACCATCGTTGCCGGCTGCGACGGTCGCGACGCATTTCCCGTGGGCGAAGCGCTTGTCGAGCGCGGCGGTCCACAGCGTGACCTCGTCGTCGTCGACGGCGAGCGACGGCCCGAGGCTGATGTTCACGTAGGAGTAGAGCCCCGGGTTCTTGTCGAGGTGCCCGACGATGCGGTCGAGGACGTCGAAGTAGTCAGGGTCGGTGGCTGTGCCGGTCTTGTTGTCGAGCACGCGCACGTGATCGACCGCGCACAGCGGCGGGGCGGTAGCCTGCCCCGAGGCCAGCGGCCCGAAGAGGAACGCGGTCGTGACGCCGAGACCGTGCTCCTCGAACGCCGCCACCGACGAACCGAGCCCCGCGGGCTCCACCAGCGTTGCCCACGGCGAGAGCGCCTTCTGGGCCGCCGTCGGGATACCGCCGTCGAAGATGACAGCTCGCGAGGCGCCATCAACTGGAGCGTCCTTCGGCAGCCGCACGTCAAAGCCCTGAGCGCCGCGCAGGATCGACGGTCGAAAAGGACGCAGCGACGGCATCCCGCGCGCGACACGCACGAACGAGAAGCGCGCGATGTCCTCTGCGTTCTTCGGGTCGACCCGCACCGGAAGGAACGTGAGTCCCTGCACATCTCGACGGCGCGCAATGAGCGGCTCGGCGTTGTGGGCCTTCGCGTACTTGATGAAGTCGAGGACGATGGAGTCGACGCCCGAGTTGTGCAGGACGACCTCGAGGAGAACGCCTTTCCCCTCGGGGATGCCACGCAATTTCGACTTCGCGTCGAAGGCGTTGAGGTCCTCGATGTGGCTCAGCGACTCCGCGCCCTTGGTGCTGTCGGTCCAGCGCTTCACCGACGTGGCCCAACGGTCGAATGCCGTCTTCGCGCCCGCGACGAAGATCTCCTCGGTAACGGCATCCTCGCCGTGCCGTTCGATGCCCCACTTCTCGGGTGTGATGGTCCGCGAGCGGCTGCCAACAGCCCGGAGACCAACCGCCGCAAACAGATCGCTCGGGTAGTCGCTCTTCGAGAGGAAGCGCGGGTGGAGGGTAACGACGGCGACGGCTTCGCCACGCGGACAGGCGTCGTCCGGTAGCTGGGTGATCTGCGCGGTCACGTTCGCAAGACGCTGGGCAATCCTCGTCTTGGCCGTGGCGAGGTCGTAGGGAAGGTTCTTTGGTCCGCTCGCCTTGGGCACCTGAACTTTCGAGACGAGTCGCTCGCCTTGGCCCAGCAGGAAGTTGTGTTCGCGTGCCATCAGTTCCGCTCCTCTCCACGAGTTCCAGCCTTCGGGCGCTTCGTGGACTTCGAGGTAGAAGCCGACGTGCCTCCGAGGTGCTTGCGCAGTGTGTCCCGCGAGAGCCCGGTGAGGTTCGCGACCTCGCGCTGGGACTTGCCCGTGGAGCTGAGCCACGCGGCCACGCGCAGCTTGGTCTCGAGGTCGGCCTTCTCCGAGAGATTCGCGACAACGCGCTCGATAGCGGCTGTCGTCGACGTTCCACTCACCACGGCCGACCTGCGTGCGGCAGTGACGATGCGAACGACATCGGCGAACGAGCGGCCTTCGAGCAGCGCCGAGAGGAGCCCGATGCTGTCTTTGAGCGAGTCGTCGGGCCCAACAAGTTCGCGGATGACGGCGGAGATCTCGTTTGCCTTCGGGTGCGGGAACTCGACGACCCGGTCGAAGCGGCGCCACACGGCTGGGTCAAGGAGCTCCGGGTGGTTCGTCGCGGCGACGAGGATGCCGTCCGTCGGCCAGTCGTCGACTGCCTGAAGGAGCACCGTCACGAGCCTCTTCAGCTCGCCCACTTCGGTGGCGTCATCTCGTCGCTTCGCAATCGCGTCGAACTCGTCGAGCAGGAGCACCGATGGCGCGCGCCGCGCGAAGTCGAGTACCACGCGGATGTTGTTGCCCGTGCGACCGAGGAAGCTACTCATCACGGCCGCGAGATCGAGGGTCAACAATGGGCGATTCGTGTGCGCCGCGAGCCATCGGGCGGCCAGCGTCTTTCCCACGCCGGGCGGACCCACGAAGAGGAGTGAGCGCGTCGGTGCGATGCCTGCGTCGACCAGCTTCTCCTCCTGCTCACGCTCGTGAACCACGGCCGACAACTGCTCGAGTACCGGCTCGGGCCAGGTCGGCTCAGTGGTGAGCTGGGCCACCTGCTCGCGTCGAAGCAGCTCGAGGCGGCTGTCGAGGTCAACAGGTAGCGCCTGCTGAACGCCTCGGGTGGGGCCAGCACCGGCGGCCTCCATCACGGCTTTCGCAACGGGCGCGAGATCCGGCCTGCGCGCGGCCACTGCGCGCAGCATCCGCCGCGAGAGGGCGGCCACGTCGTCCACCTTGCCTTCGAGGGCGAGGCGAACGAGGTGGACGGTATCTTTGTCGAAGTCGCTCATC
>JBDHVB010000333.1:0-4314 GCA_039809465.1 Myxococcota bacterium | reverse complement strand
GGCGGTTCACGAAAGCACCGGGTGGTTTCTGGAATGGTTTCTGGAATGCCGCAGGGCGAGAGAAACAACGGGCGCGGTGCCTTACAGCGCGTCGAAGTCGATGTCGTCGTCGAGGAGCGGCGGAGTTTCGGAGCGGGGGGGTTTCCAGCTGGAGCGGCCGACGGGGAGGGTGCGGACGTTGCGCTCGGAGCCTTCGGGGAGGAGGGCGACGGGGGTGGGGCGGATGCCGCGGCGGTTGGGGACGGGGCGGGTCGAGGAGGGCTTGCTCTTGGCTTCGAGCTCCTCGAAGCGGCGGGCGACCCAGATGGCGGCGCCGATGCCGCACGCGAAGCCGAGGCCGCCGAGGCCGGCGTTGCCCGAGAGCGCGTCGCCGCCGATGGTCGAGTAAATGACGATGCCGCCGCCGACGGTGACGAGGGTGCCGAGCGTGACCCACTTGAACCACGGTGGCAGCTCGATGGGCTTGCCGTCGTCGTCGAAGTCGATGAGCTTCTCGGCTTCGGCTGCTTCGGCCTGCATCATCAGCCAGCGGCCGAGGATGATGCCGCTGATGATCGCGACGAAGCCCGCGGCGAAGAGCGCGCCGGGGCCGAAGCACATGTCGAGGGTGCCGTTGCGCGAGAGGATCACGGTGCCGACGGCGCCGCCACCGCCCAGGAGGAGGGTGACCCAGCGGGTGAGGAGCGACGCGGGGCCCTTGGGCTCGGGGGCTACCTCGGCGGGGTCCGCTTTAGCGGCGCGCTCCACGGCGAGGTTCCACAGCCAGCGGCCCAGCGAAATGCCGATGATGACCGCGGCGAGGCTGAGCACGAACGATGCGGCGCCGTTGCTCAGCGAGATGCGCGAGCCCACCACGGCGACGGTGATGGCGACCGCGGCTAGCGTGAGGCCGATGGCCCAGCGCCACAGCGGGCTGGGGGGGCGCTCGATGTCGAGCTCGATATGCTCGAGGTCGAGTCGCGACAGATCGAAGCCGCGCAAGTCATCGTAGTCCTGACCAGCCACACATCAGAGGTGGCATGGCCCACTGACTTCTTCAAGGGATTTCCTGCGCCGCTCCGCTCAACGGCCGAGCTTTCGCCCGTTACGCTGGAGGGTAAGCCTCGCCCGCGGCAGCTCGATGACCGTGGCGCAGGGCTCCCGCGACCAGGCGAGGACGATCTCGCGCCCCTCGGTGCCCGGCACGCGTTGGGCCGTGAAGCCAAAGCGCGACAGCTGGCGCTCGACCACATCGGTCTCGTGCGGCACCCGCCCGCGCGACTTGAAGCGCAGCTCGATGTGGCCGTCACGCACCTCGCCCGACAGGTCGTCGCGGCTGGGGACCTCGCGGAAGCCGTGGCTGCGCCGCGACACCAGCTGCACCAGCGCGCCCAAGAGCTCGAGCCGCCTATCGGGAGCGATGACCGCTTGCGGCTCGCCGTTGTCCGTCATCGTGGACCAGGCATCGCTGACGCGGATGAGCAGCTCCATCACCTGGGCCATGTCGGACGAAGTCGGTGGCTTCGGCGTGCTCATGGCCCAATGCCCCGCGCGTTAGCGCAGCTCCCGTTTGATCTGCTCGATGACCTCGCTGTACGAGGTGGCCTCGACCAGGGTCGAGAGCTGAGCGGTGTAACGTTGGATGGAGTCGGCGCGGTTCTCGTCGCGCGCGTGCTGGAGCGCGCGATAGACGTCGACGAACGCCCGCTCGCTGTTGATGAAGAACTCGACGGCCTGGAGCACGCACATGATCGACGACAGCGTGAGCGACGGCGAGACGTGCGTGAAGATGAAGTCGCGCCCGTCGGAGTTGAGGACGCGCAGCGTGACGCCCGCCGCCATGTCGGAGCGGGCGGCGTGCCGGCCGGTGTCGACGTTCGCCTTGATCTGAAAGTCCGCGAAGCGAATGGTCGTGAGCGACGGGAACTGGCTGGAGTAGCGGATCGTCAGGCCGTTGAAGAAGGCGTCGACGATACCGACCCCTTCGCCGCTGATGATTTGCCGCTCGCCGTTCTTGTCGTTGCGCACGGTGCAGCTGATCTTGGCGACGCCGAGCTCGAGATTTTCCTCGAGGGCGTAAGAATCGACGCGCAAGCGCAGCTCGGTGCCGTCGAGAACTTCAGCGACTAGCTTGGAGATGGCGTCTTTGTGGGACATGGTTACTGCCTCCGCCCCTACGAGCGCTCGGTACGTTTCAAGGTGCGCCGACCAACATGGTCGGTCAACTCATGAGACGGCGGCGGCGTGCATTTGCTTCGCCCCGCAATGATGATTGTCACCTGCTTCGCCGCACTCTTCGACGCGGACTTTGCGTCGGCGGTGTGAAAAACCGTCACTGACGTACATAAAAGTACGTTGGACCCGCTCTACGGATCGCCGTCGAGCAAAGGCTCACCCGGCGCGAGATAAGGCTCTGGGTGAATCGTAACCATGCAATCCGTGAAATCGGATCGCAGCGTCTCCTCGATCTGGGCAGTGACCAAGTGAGCGTCGGCGAAGCTCATCTGCGCCGGCAGCTCGAGGTGAAACTCGATCACCAAGGTGCGGCCCGAGCGTCGTGTTTTCAAGGCGTGCAACCCATAAACTTGCGGCGCGCTCTCCTTCACCAAGGCGCGGATCCGCTTTCGCGTATCGTCTTGCAGCTCGCGGTCCATGAGCTCGTCGAGCGCACGCTTGCCGATCCGCGCGGCTTGCAGGGCGAGCACGGTCGCGGCGGCGAACGAGATGACCGGGTCGACCCACTTCCACGCGAAGAATTTGTAGGCGAGCAGGGCGATGATGGCGGCGCTGTTGGTGATGCCGTCGGACACGTAGTGCGCCGCATCGGCCTCGAGCGCGGCGGACCCATGCCGGCGTGACTCGCGCTGCAAGAACCATCCGAGGACGAGGCTCACGGCGAGCGAGATGGCCATCACCGCGATGCCGACGCCGGCGTGCACGATCTCCGCGGGCTCGAGCAAGCGCTCGACGGCCTTCCACACCACGACGCCCGCGCTGCCGAGCAGCAACAGACCCTGGCCGAGGCTCGCGAGCGATTCGGCCTTGCCGTGGCCCCAGCGGTGATCGTGATCGGGCGGCGCTTCGGCGCTGCGCACCGCGACGAAGTTCATGAACGAGGTGATGCAGTCCATCGCCGAGTCGACGAGGCTGACGAGCACCGCGAGCGACCCGGTGAAGAACGCCGTGACGCCCTTCAACCCGACCATCGTCAGCGCCACCAAGACGGCAATGATCGCGGCGCGTGAGCGCTCACGTGTGACCGCTGGCGGCGCGTGGGCCTCGCTGGGCCTGGAAGTGCCCATGGTCATGTGCGTCTGCATCGCGGGCCGGGAAACTAGCAGCTAGGGGCTGGTCGCGAAACCAGAGACGACATGGATCGGCGGCGTCGCGTCGAGAATCTCCGATACGGCGCGCAGAAAATAGGCGTCGGGGTTCACGAACATGAGGCCGATGCCGTCCTTGGCGTGGCGCACCACGCGGGCGGCGCAGACGAGCGCGTCCTCGCCCCAGACGAAGCTCAGGTTGAGCACGGCGCCTACCTGGGCGCGCTGCTCGGTCTCCACGAAGATGCCGGTGAGCGAGAGATCCCGTGTCCGCCCGAACGGAACGGGCTGCTCGCCAGAGCTCACGAAGAGACTGACGCTGTGCCGCTGTGGGCGGGTTCTGGGGCGCATGAAGGAGCAGCTTAGCAAACACCCTTGCCACCCGCCACGGCGCAGTGCAGTAGGGCGTGTGGACGTCTTGCGCCTACCCACACCTCCGAGGTGGATCGAGGTCGCCATGGCCGACTTTTCGGCCGTGCTCATCGATCACGCCCATTGCGAGCGCAAAGCCGCGACTTCCGCGATTGCGCTGCTCAATTGGTATCCGTCGTGCGAGGTTTTGGTGCGCCGCCTGGCGAAGCTCGCCCAGGAGGAGCTGCGTCACTTTCGCGAGGTGCACCGCTTCATCGTCGCCCGGGGCCTCACGCTGACCCGCGATAGCGGTGACCCCTACGTGCAGCTCCTGCTCGAGCACGTGCGCACGCCGGCCAACGAGCGCCGCACCGACCGTCTGCTCGTCAGCTCGCTCATCGAGGCCCGCTCCTCGGAACGCCTGCAGCTCATCGCCGATGCGCTGGGTGAAGACGAGCTCGGCGCGTTCTACAAGGCGCTCGCGACCGCCGAGCGCGGGCACTACAAGCTCTTCGTCGAGCTCGCTGCGCTTTACGACGACCAGGCCGTGGTCGAGGCGCGCCTCGCCGAGCTCGCGGACGCTGAAGCGGACATCGTGCGGCGGCTCCCCATCGAGCCGCGCATTCATTAGAGAGCCTCTTCGCGGAGCGACCGCGTCGAG
>JBDHVB010000332.1:0-4324 GCA_039809465.1 Myxococcota bacterium | reverse complement strand
TTTGCTTTTTCCTCGATAGCGGATTCTTCGCGGCGCTTCGGCTTCTCGGCGCGGCGGCCCTCGTCGCGCTTCTCTTCGCGGGAGGAGGGTTTGGCCTTGCTTTGGCTTGCGTCCCAGTCGTCGGCCCATTCGCTATCGGCGCCGTCTTCGCCGTCCCAATCCTCGTCGGGGAGGACGTCCTCGGTCTTTGGCTTGGCTTTTTCCTTCTTGGGGGGCGGCGGCTCTTCGTCGCGAGCCTTGCGCGCCTTCGGGGGCGGCGGAGCCTCTTCTTCCTCGTCCTCCAAGTCCTCGTCATCATCGTCGTCATGGCCACGGGCGTGCGAGACGCTGGCTTCTTCTTCGTCGGCTTCGATCTCGATGGTGAAGTCACCGACGAAGATCTTGTCTCCCGACTGCAAGTCGTACGGCGCGTCGATGCGCTTGCCGTTGATGTACGTGCCGTTGGTGCTCTTGCTGTCGATGATGACGAAGCCGTCACCGTTGCGAATGATGCGCGCGTGCCGCTTCGAGATGTTGCTCTTGGGCAAGACGATGTCGTTGCCCTGAATGCGGCCAATGGTCACCTCGGGCTTGTCGAATTCCCGGGTAGCGGCTTTGCCACCTTTTTCGGTGATCGTCAGCGTAACCATCAGTCCCCTCAATCAGTCCAAAAGGCCGAAACCAACGTCGTCTTCGGCGTTCTTAGTATCTGTTCAGAATCTGCGTCGAAAGCTCACGAAGGCTCTTGGCGAGTGGATCCAGCAAGCGCAGCGTCACGAACATTGCGTCCGCAATGCACATGAGGGGTCCGAGGCGCGCCACGTTCGCCGGCAACACCCGCGAATTGTCTGGTGTAGGGGGGTGGATGTCAACGAATTCGGCAAATAGGGGCCAAGAGGAAGAGCCTCTATGCCTTGGCGGCGGTTTCGTGGGCGACCGCGAGCTCGATCGGGTCAGCCGTCTCCGGACGTGGGGTGGCCGCGAACTTCTGAGCCAAGGTGCGAAAGTCGAGGTCGCCAGTGATGTTGTGCTGCTCGCGCTCCAAGGTGCCGAAGACCTCGTCGATGAAGGTGAGGACTTCGTCTTCGGCGAGCTGCGGCTCGCTGCCGATCATGCGCAGATGCGTGATGATGTCGCTGACGCTCACCGTGCCCAGGTCACGCGCCGGCACGAGACCCGCGCCATCATCGACGGCCTTGAGGAAGCCACCCTCTTGCAGCGCCAGGCTGATCCGCTCGAGCAGACGGCGGGGGACGCCAAGCGCCGCGGCGGCGTAGTCGGGATTGGTCGAGGGGCGGCCTGAGAAGAAGTCACGCGCCACTTCGACGTACAGGCGCACGGCGGCGCGCTCGCGCGAGAGCTGACTGGCGCTCTGCGCGTCGTCTTCTTCGCGATAGGTCGCCGCGTTCTGGAAGGCGAAGGCCACCTGTGCGCCAAAGAGGACGATGATCCACGAGACGTAAATCCAGAAGAAGAAGAGGGGCAGGGCGGCCATGGTGCCGTAGATGCTGAGCGTCGAGACGCTGTGCTTGGCGTAGATGGCGTAGAGGAACTTCGCGATGCTCCAGGCGCTGCCCGCGACGATGGCCGCGGCGGCGGCGGCCTTGAAGCTCACGCGGCTGTTCGGCACCACGAGGTAGAGCGCGCCGAAGGCAATCCAGGTCACGAGGAGCGGCGTCAGGCGGATGAGCGCCGACGAGACGAAGCCCAAGCTCTGCACGACGCTCATCACGGTGTCGTTTTGCAGGAAGGCCGTGAGCGCGAGCGAGGCGCCGATGAGCAGCGGGCCCAAGGTGAGCGCCGACCAATAGAGGACGATGCGGATGTCCCAGGAGCGACCCTTCTTCACGCCGAAGATGTCGTTGAAGGAGTCCTCGATGTTCTGCATGAGGCCGAGCACCGAGTAGACGAGTATGACGATCGACACGATGCCTAGGGTCTTGCCGTTGACGTTCGCGACGGCGGTCGAGATGTGCGTCGTGACCTGCGCCGAGAGCTCCGAGCCACCGGCGAGGTTCTCCACGATGAGCGACTGCAAGCGACCCTCGACGGCTTCCATGCCGCCGAAGCCCCGGAAGATGACGAAGAAGACGGCGAAGAGCGGCACGATGGCGAAGATGGTCTGGTAGGAGAGCGCCTGTGCCCGCAGCTTCAGGCGGGCGAACACCTCGAGGCGCGCGACGAAGATGAGGACGCGGAGGTAGTGGATGCCTATCCGCTTCGCGCGCGAGGCGCCGCTCAGATCACCGCGGAGGATGCGTTCGCTCCAGCGGACGATGGCGGCGAGAGGGCCCCTAGGTTGGGGCGTGCCATTGCGAGAGCCGTTGGGCATGGCGATAGCCTGCCCGGTGCGGGGGGCGTTCGACAAGTAACGCGCGGTTTGCGCCGCCACCTTGGCTCGCGCCGCCGTTCGGGTTCAACTGACGAAGAGGACTGGCACCGTCGACTCTGGCTAGACCCATGAGAAACCTCCGAGAGTGTGGACTTCGGAGTCATGGATTTGCGAGAGGCGTGCCAGCGCTCGTGATGCGTCGAATCGACTCTGGATGCTTGGTTCGTGCAAACGAAAACGCGCCCCGTGACACTCGAGGTGTCAGGGGCGCGCTACGTCGTGTGCCAGATGTATTTTTGGCGCGAGATGCTTCGTGCAAAAAATCAGAATGGAACGTCGTCGTCGGTCATCGGGGGCGGACCGTAGTCGAAGTTGTCTTCGCCGCCGCCCTGGCCGCCACTGTCTTGGCCACGTCGCCCGCCACCTTGGCCGCCGTTGTCGCGCGCGAAGCCACCTTCACCACGAGGCGCGCCATCGCGGCCGCCGAGGAAGGTGATTTGCTGCGCCTGGATTTCGGTCGAGTACTTCTTGTTGCCGTCGCGGTCGTCCCACTGGCGTGTTTGCAGCTTGCCCTCGACGTACACCTGACGGCCCTTGGCGAGGTATTCGCCGCAGAGCTCCGCGAGCTTTCCCCAAGCGACGATGCGGTGCCACTCGGTGCGCTCCTGCTTTTGCCCCTGCTTGTCCTGCCAGCTCTCGGAGGTGGCGATGCGGAAATTGGCGACGGGCTGACCGCTGGGCGTGTAACGCACTTCGGGGTCCGCACCTAGATTTCCTACGAGAATCACTTTGTTGACGCCGGCCATACGTATCTCCGTGGTTGAACCGTCTCGTCTGGCGAGATGGTCGGCTTGAATCGATGGGACCCTTCTACATGGCGGGTCCGACAGATCGGCAGGGGAGAACGTATGGCCGAAAATTTTACACGTCGATCGGCGGGCTTTAGGTTCCGCCCATGGCTGAAACGAAGTTCGGTAGCGATTTTGACGCGAAGAATGAGCCCACTGGTAACGCCGAGGGCTTCTCCTCGGACCTCTTCTCGATGCCTATCGCCATCGGCGACACGCGCTTCCAGGAGCCCGCCGCCGAGCCGACGCCGGGCGCGGCGCTGGACAGCGCCATCGAAGGCGCCATCGAGATCGACGTTTCGTCGCTGACGCTCGACGACGAGCCCGGCGCCAGCGAGCCGCAGCCCGCCGATCCAAACGCTATCGCGGACGAAGCCTTCGAGACCGAGATGCCTATCCTCGCGGCTGGCGCCATGCCGCCGGAGCGCGTGCGCTTTGCGGTGCCGCTCGACTGCATGGTCGAAGGCGACTCCGACCTCTACCGCGGCGCGGTGCTGAACCTGTCGACCACGGGCATCGCCTGCGCGCTGCCGCTCGAGCTCGCTCCCGGCCAGCGCATCTGGGTGCGCTTCAAGCTCGGCCTCGCCGAAGAGCCGATGTCGCTGCTCTGCGCCGTCATCTGGCGCCGCGATCTCGACCCGCAGCATGTCCTCTATGGCGTACAATTCACCAGCCTCACCGACGACGAGAACGAGCGCATCACCAAGACGGTGCGCGAGCGCCTCGAGGGCCGCGCCGGTGACTGGCCGCTGCCGCTGATGCCGTCGCAGGAAGCGCCGCGCCCGGTTACCCGCCGCGCTCCCAGCTCGTGGAGCAGCGCCGCCTTCGGCATGATCGGTGGCATGGGCTTGGCCCTCGTGCTCTCCGCTCTGCCGCACGTCTTCGGCGCCGCCGACAACGACGCGGACGAGGATCTGCCGGTGCCCGTGGCTACCGTGGCCGAAGCACCCGCCGCCGAAGCGCTGCCGCCGATGCCGTCACCGGTGACCATCGGTGCGCAGGGTGGCGTGGCCGCGCAGGGTAGCGTGGCCGCCGCCGCGCCCGCGGTCGAGATCGAAATGCCAGCCCCCGACGCCGTCGCCATCGGCAAGCCCGCCATCGAGCCGTCCATCGTCGCCAAGGTCACCGAGACCGCCAAAGCGGCCCAGCCGGCCGTAAAGCCCGC
>JBDHVB010000331.1:0-4337 GCA_039809465.1 Myxococcota bacterium | reverse complement strand
GGCAGCGGCACGCGGACCTCGACGCGGTAGACACCAGGCGTCGGTTCGGCATAGCGGAGCTCGCGGCCGTCGACGCGCAGCACCTCTTCACCGTTGCGCAAGAGGACGATGCTCGGCGTGCCCAAGGTGGTCGAGGGAGCGAGCACCACCAGCTCGGCGGCGTCGACGTCACGCACCACGCTGCCGTTCTTGCCGGTCCACGCGTTGCCGCTGCGTGCGCTGAACTCGAAGTACGGCGCCTCGCCGAACAGGCCCGCCGCGCAGAAGAACCCGCCGTGGGTGAGGGCGTCGAGCAAGGCGGCCGGCCGCAGCGCGGGATCGTCGGGGAGGGCGCGGTCCAAGATGAGGTTCCAGGTGGACAGGTCCTGTGAGGCGTCGATGGCCTTCAATGAGCCGGCGCCGCAGAAGCCCGCGAAGTCGAGCGGCTGCGCATCCCAGAGCGCGAGCGCCTCGTGGTCCGGCGCATAGAGCTGCGCGAGCGCCAGGCGAGCGTTCACCTGCGCGCCGAGCACCAAGGGCAAGAGGCCAAACGAGAAGCTGCCCGCGGCGCGCCGGGCCGTGGCCGCGAAGCTCGCGATCTCGATGCCGCCGGCGCCCGTGAGCTCACCGGTCCACGGCCGCTTGGGATCACTCGGGTGGCTGACGACGGGCGTGCCGCCGAGCGCGCGGATCGCCGCGTGCACGCCGGGGGCCATGCGCTCGGCCGCCGACAAGACGTTGCTCGCGCCAAGACCGACCACGAGGCCCGTGGGCGTCGCGAGCTCGCCGTACGAGAGGATGACGACGCCATTGCGGACGACCGGCGCCGCGAGCTGCGCGTTGTCATCGGTGACGACCACGAACGACAAGCCGGCGGCCTTGGCGCGCGACGCCAAGGTGTCGAGTGACGCGAGGCCCTTCTCGCGCACGTCGCCGCGCACGTGATAGGCGCCGCGCGGGCGGTGCGATGGTCCGCTTTCGAGGACAGGCGTCTTGCGCTCTTGCACATGACGCGTAAGGCCGGCCACGAGCGCCACGAGCACCACCACGATGATGGCGCGGAGAACCACCGTCTCAGCTCGGCCGGGCTGCAGGCGGGGCCTCGGTGCGTTGTTGATCGTCGAATTGCATGGCGTAGAGACGAGCATACTCGCCGCCGGCGCCGATGAGGGTGTCGTGCGTGCCGCGCTCGATGATCTTGCCGTCCTTCAAGACGCAGATGAGGCTCGCGCGGCGGACCGTCGACAAGCGGTGGGCGATCACCAGGCTGGTGCGGCCGGCCATGAGCACGTCGAGCGCCTGCTGGACGTAGCGCTCGCTCTCCACGTCCAGCGCGCTGGTCGCTTCGTCGAGCACCAGGAGCGGCGCGTCGCGGAGCAGGGCGCGGGCGATGGCGAGGCGCTGGCGCTGGCCGCCCGACAAGGTGACGCCGCGCTCACCGATGACCGTGTCGTAGCCGTTGGGGAGCTTCTCGATGAACTCCTCGGCGTAGGCCGCTTTGGCGGCGGCGCGGATCTGCTCGGGTGTCGCGGCGGGCGAGCCGTAGGCGATGTTGTCGGCGACGCTGGTGTTGAAGAGGAAGGTGTCCTGGCTGACCACGCTCACCTGGGCGCGCAAGGAAGCGAGCGTCACCTGCCGCACGTCCACACCATCGAGCGTGAGCTTACCGTGGGTGACGTCGTAGAAGCGCGGCACGAGGTTCGCCATCGTGGTCTTGCCCGAGCCCGAGGGGCCGACGAGCGCCACCATCTGACCCTTGGGGACCGCGAGGGTCACGCCCTGCAGGACCGGCGTGCCAATGTAGTCGAAGCTCACGTCCTCGAAGCGCACCGCGTCGTCGAAGGCCGGCAGGGGCCTTGCGCCCTCGGCGTCACGGATGTCCGGGACGAGGTCGATGATCTCGAAGATGCGCTCCGCCGCGGCGGACCCGGCGGCGAGGTAGTCGCTGGTGTTGCCGAGCTTCTTGAGCGGGTCGTACATGAGCACGATGGCCACGAAGAAGCTGATGAAGTGCGCGGGATCGGCTTGGTGGACGCGCACCTCGCGCGCGAGATACGCGAGCAAGACGGCGAGCGCGGTGAGGCCGAGCGTCTCCATGGTCGGCGTGCGCACCGCGCGGATGAAGTACGAGATGAGCATCTCGCCGTAGTAGCGGCGCGCGGCCTTCTCGAGGCGTTGCTCCTCGTGGCGCTCGTTCGCGAAGGCCTGCACCACGCGGATCCCCGCGAGCGCCTCGTAGCAGACGGCGTTGATGGAGCCTTGAGCGGCCTGCCCGCGGCGCGAGACGCGCTTCAACCACCGGGCAAAGCGCACGATGGGGAGCACCGCGAGCGGCACCACCACGAAGGTGACGAGCGCGAGCTTCGCGTCCATGATGAAGCAGAAGGCGAGCAAGACGACGACCGCGAGGCTGTCCCGCAATAGCGGAGCAAGGCCGTAGAACACGAGCTGCTCCACTTGTTGGGCATCGCTCGTCAAGCGCGAGAGCAGGTCACCGTGCGCGGTGGTGTTGTAGAAGCGCGGCGACAGGCGCAGCATGGCCGCGAACGCGTCACGGCGCAGCGCGATGAGGATGGACTGCGCCATGCGGCCGAGGAGGAAAAACTGGCCGGTTTGCGCGACACCTTGGATGACCGTCGAGATGACGATGAGCGCCGGCACGAACCACAACACCTCGGAGAGCCCGCTCACCTGGGCAATCCACTCGGGCGGGAGCAGGTTCCAGCCCGTGCGCAGCTGCTCCTTCGAGTCGTAGATCATGTCGTGCAAGTCGCCGGTGAAGACGAACTTCAAGAGCGGACCGGCGAGCAACGCGAACACCGCGCCGGTGACCGCGAGCACGATCATGCAGATGTAGGCCACGGCCAGCGACCCCACGTGCGGGCGCACGTAACGCAGGAGTCGCCGGAGTGTCTTCATCTAGCGGATCTCTACGCGCAGCTTCGGCACCCGCGCCACCGCCTCGACGACGATGCGGCGTGACATCTTCGAGGCGCCGACTTCACGCTCGACGAAGACGATGGGCGTCTCGACCACGGTGAAGCCGAGCTTCAAGGCGCGGTAGGTCATCTCGATCTGGAACGCGTAGCCGGTCGACTGGACGCTCTCCAAGTCGATGGCCTCGAGCACCCGGCGGTTGAAGCACTTGAAGCCGCCGGTGAGGTCGCGAATGCCGACGCCGAGGACGGTACGGGCGTAGAGCGAGCCGGCGCGCGAGATGAGCTTGCGGTGGAGCGGCCAGTTCTCGGTGCCGCCACCACGGACCCAGCGCGAGCCCAGGACGACGTCGTGCGTGTCCGCCAAAGCGAGCATCTCATCGAGATAGCGCGGCGGATGGCTGAAGTCCGCGTCCATCTCGAGGATGCGCGCGTAGCCGGCGTCGAGCGCGCGGCGGAAGCCGTCGAGGTACGCCTTGCCCAAGCCCTCCTTGCCCGGGCGGTGGGCGACGTGGACGCGGTTCGGATATTTCTCCGCCAGCTCATCGGCGATCTTGCCGGTGCCGTCGGGCGAGTTGTCGTCGAGGATCCACACGTCGACCGGCGCCGCCTCGAGGATGGCGGGGACGATGCGCGGGAGGTTCTCGCACTCGTTATAGGTGGGGAGGAGCACGACGGCGTCGTGCGTACGCTTCACGGTCACGCGATGGCCTTTGCTGGCGTCAGATAGGTAACAACTACTTGGGCGACCTTCTTGGCGGTAGCGCCGTCACCCAACCGCTCACGCAGCTGGGAGAGCTCCGCTTCGACGGACTCGCGCGCGGCTTGGTCGGCGAGCAGCCCGCGGACGTGGTGCGCGACGTTCTCGGCGGTGAACGCGCCTTGGATGAGCTCGGGCACCAGGGCGCGGCCGGCGATGAGGTTCACGATGGCGATGTGCGCGACTTTGATCATGCGCTTCAGGATTTGGTACGTCAGCCACGAGACGCGGTAGACGACCACCATCGGCCGCTTCAAGAGCGCGGTCTGCAAGGTGGCGGTCCCCGAGCAAACGACCGCCGCGTCCGCCGCCGAGAGTACCTCGGTCGCGTGACCTTCGATGACCTGCGCGTCGATCCCCGCGCGCCGCACCGCTTCCTCGATCGAGCTCTTGTCGATGGTGCTCGCGACCGGAATCAACGCGCGGGCGTTCGGGATGCTCTCGCGGAGCACTCGCATCGCCTCGAGCATGATCGGCAGGTGCCGGCTCACCTCTTTGCGGCGGCTGCCGGGGAGCAGGGCGACGAGGGGGCCGCTCGCGGGCGCCAAGGCGAGAGAGGCACGCGCCTCGCCGCGATCGGGATCTTTCGGCAGCTCCTCGACGAACGGGTGCCCGACGAACTGCGCGCGCACGCCGTGCTTGGCGTAGAACTCTTGCTCGAA
>JBDHVB010000330.1:0-4338 GCA_039809465.1 Myxococcota bacterium | reverse complement strand
TTCGAGGCGGGGATGGACGATTACCTTACGAAGCCGATCGATAGGAAGGCGTTGGAGTCGGTGCTCATGCGCTTTCTGGGGTAGTCGGCTGTCGGTTATCGGTTATCGGCCATCGGCTCATCGCCATCGGCCCTCAAACATCCCCCCTACGGCACCAACCTCTGCTCCTCCATCCTCACCTGCGCGCTCACCCCCTTGTCCATCGCATCCTGCCCCGCGGTGAACGTGTACGCTCCAGCAGCCACGATCCACCCCTTCCCCACAGTGTCGTACTTGGCGAGCATCCGTGGATCGACATCGAAGCTCACATGCTTCTTCTCACCAGGATTGAGCATCACCCGCGAGAAGCCGACCAAGCGCGCCCGGCCGCCCGGCGGGGTCGCGTAGATCTGCGGGACCGCGGCGCCGGCGCGTGAGCCGATGTTCGTGACGTCGAGCTCCACCTTCTTGCCGTCGCTCCTGACGTTCTCGAAGGCGAACTTGGTGTACGAGAGGCCGAAGCCGAACGGGAACAACGGCTTGTGCTTCTTGAAAGCAAACCAACGGTACCCCACGTCGGCGCCCTCGTCGTACTTCACGTCGAACGGCTTCACTTGATCCTCGGGCTTGCCCGACTCCGCTTTGACGGCCGCGTCCCAACCGTCCAGCGACGGACGCGGGAGCTGCTTCTCGCTCGCGGGGAACGTCATCGGCAGATGCCCCGACGGATTCACCTCGCCGAAGAGCACGCGGGTGATCGCCTCGGCGCCGCGCTCACCCGGATACCACGCCTCCAGCACCGCGCGCGTCTTGCCGAGCCACGGCATGAGCACCGGATTGCCGGTCTCGAGCACGACGATGGTGCGTTTGTTGTTCTTCGCGACCGCCTCGATCACGTCATCCTGCTTGTCGGGGAGGCGCAGGTCTTTCACGTCGCTCGCCTCGGTCGTCCACTGGGTCGCGAAGACGATGGCGACGTCGGCCTCCTTCGCCACGCGGGCGGCGCGCTTCACGTCGGTGCCGTCGTCGTAGGTGATCTTGGCCTCGGGCAGCCGCGCCTGCAGCGCCTTGAGCGGCGAGGAGCCGTGCCAGGTGATGCGGCAGAAGCTCGCCGAGGCGCCCTTGGTGAGCGGGACCTCGACCGGGGTGCCGTTGGTCGAGCGCACCTGCGAGGAGCCGCCGCCCGAGAGCACACCGACGTCCGCGTGTCCGCCAATGAGGACGATGCTCTTGAGCTCGGCGCCCAGCGGCAAGAGCTCGTCCTGGTTCTTCAAGAGGACGATGCCCTGCTCGGCGGTGCGCTGCGCGACGGGGGCGTGGCTTGCGTAGTCGATGGCCTGGGGCTTCACGGGGACCGGCTTGTCGACGACGCCGACCGCGATGATGCTGCGGAGGATGCGGTGGACCATCGCGTCGATCTGCGCCTCCTTCACCCTGCCCGCTTTCACGGCCTCGGTGAGCGGCGCGCCCCAGAAGATCTGGGAGTCGAGCTCCTGACCCGATTCCTGATCGAGCCCAGCGACGAGCGGACCTTCGACGCCGTGGACCGCGCCCCAGTCCGACATCACCCAGCCCGGGTACTTCCAATCCTTCTTGAGCACCTGGTTGAGCAGGAAGTCGTTCTCGCAGGCGTAGACGCCGTTCACGCGGTTGTAAGCGCACATCACGGAGCCCGGTCGGCCGTCTTCGATAGCGAGCTCGAAGGCGAGCAGATCGCTTTCGCGGAGCGCGGCTTCGTCGATGTTGGCCGACATGACCATGCGGCCGGTCTCTTGGGCGTTCAGCGCGAAGTGCTTGATGGTCGAGACGATGTTGTTCGACTGGACGCCGCGGATATGGGCGCCGCCCATCTTGGCCGCGAGCCACACGTCCTCACCCAAGTACTCGAAGTTGCGGCCGTTGCGCGGCTCGCGCGTGAGGTTCATGCCGCCGGCGAGGAGCACGTTGTAACCCTTGGCGCGCGCTTCACTGCCGATCATCGCGCCGCCGTCGTAAGCGAGCTGCACGTCGAACGACGCGGCGGTCGCAAGCCCCGCGGGGAGCGCGGTGGCGACGTCACCCTTGCGGGCGTCGAGCTGGTTCGCGACCCCGAGGCTCGCGTCGGTCTCGAACAGCGCGGGGATGCCGAGCCGCGGGATGCCAGGTACGTAACCCGCGCCGATCAACGCTTCCTTCGGCACCGTGCCCTTGTCGGACGTCGCGAAGTAGCCGTGCACCAGCGACAGCTTCTCATCGAGGGTCATCGCCTTCACCCAGGCGGCGGCGCGCGCATCGGGCGACAGGTGCGTGTCGGTCCACGGCGTGGTGACCGGCTGCTTCGAGTGACCAAGGACCGAGAGGACGACGACGAGAGCAGAGACCATGATTGACTCACGAACGCGCATACGCGCGTGACACACGCCATTCGAGGCTCGGCGTCCGCGACAGGGCTTCGGCCCATGCCACGATCCCGCTTTGCCAGATGCTACGCACCACGAGGACGACGAGCATCGCAAGTGACAGCCGCGATACCAGATCATCAGTCGATGCGAATCGCGGGACGAGCGTGAGGCCCGATGCGTTGACCGCGAAAGCGCACGCTAGCGCCCCACCCACGAGGCCGGCGAGCCCGAGCCAGGTCGCGCGCGCGCCGAACGATCGGCGCAGGAACGCGATGGTGGCGACATCGGTGGCGGGGCCGACCACGAGGCCCGCGAGCGCCGCGCCGGGCGACAAGCCCTTGAGCAACAGCACGGCCGCGACAGGAGTGACCGCCGAAGCGGACACATACAATGGCACCGACACGAGGGTAACCACCAGGACATCGAGCACAGGGTGTTCGAGGCTGCTCGCGGGCATGAGCACGTCGACGTAAGCCGCGACCAGCAAGCCAACCGCCGCCCACGGCACCACGTGAAACACCAGCTCGTCGAAGTGATGTAGGGCGCGCGTCAGGAAACCAGCATCGCCCTGGCGTGGCTTGGTCGTGGGTGATCGCTCGGCGAGCCGCTGCGGCGCGCGGGCCAGCGCCCGGATGACCATGCTTTGCGGCGAGGCTGGCTTGCGCTTGCGGGACGCGGCGAGCGCCGCGATCATCGCCACGACGACGGCGACGCCAATGCGCAGCAGCGCGGCGGGCACGTCGATGAAGCGCGCGGTGACCAGCAACGTGTCGAGGCCAAGCACGGGTGCCGCGACCGCGAAGGCAATCAGCAAGGCGGGCGGCGCGCCGCGCTCGAGCAAGGCGCGCGCCGTCGGCAAGACACCACAGGTGCAGACGGGGAGCGGCACGCCGACCACCGCGCCGCGCAACGCCTGCAACAAGCTCGGGCCGGTCTTCATCCACTTCTCCGGGAGCTTCGCGCCGTAGGCCTGCACCACCGACGCCAGGGCGAGCCCACCGAGCAGAGCCGGCGCGACCGCGAATGCCATCCGCCATAGCGTCTCCCAGATGACGGGCAGGAGCGAGGCGTGTCCTTCGTGGCCCCCCACGAGCGCGAGGGCGGCGCCGCCACCGATGGCGAGCAGCTCGATGACACGGCCACCGACCGGGCGGCTCGCGGCCGCGGGTGGTGCGTGCAGCACGACGTGCAGGAGCACGCCAGCGATGAGCGCGGCGGCGTAAGGCTCGACCGTTTCGAATGCCGCTTCCGAGATGACCGCGAGCGACCCAGCCCCGACGAGCGTCGCGATGGCCATGCCCGCCGCGTAACCGACCGCCGCGCGCGCGCCGCGCTCACGCGCCATCAGCGTCGTCATGAGGGTCACGAGCGGCACCGTGTGCGCCGCGACCGCGAGGCCGACCTCGAGCCCTGCCCCGGCATGCGCCGCCGCCGCGAGCGCCGCGCCGTCCCCGAGCTGGTGCAGCAACAAAGCGATGAAGCCGACCTGCACCGGCGGATGATCACTGCCGTCGGGCCGAGCCGCGAGCCGCTCGACCAAGCTCGGCACCATGAGGCCAGCCGCGAACACCACGAGCGCCGGCAACCCCAGCTCGCTCGCCGCTTCCGGCAAGAGATGGCCGAGCACGACCACCAACGCGGCGACGACCCCGAAGGCGTAGATGGGCTGCAGCCACGACGCCACGCGTCCACTGAACAGCCCCAAAGCCACACCCACGGCGACAGCGAGCACGGCGATCGTCAAAGCAAGCAACACGCCCGCGCCAGATGCCTGATTCCACGCCAATCTCGCAAGGCCGCAAAACTGGAGGTCTTCCGGGGGCGCCCGCCCTTCTTCTAAAGCTTGACGGCATCCGCCTGGCTTTCGTATGACGCGAGCCCTTCCGCGCGGGCGTGGCGGAATTGGCAGACGCGCTGGACTCAAAATCCAGTTCTAGCGATAGAGTGTCGGTTCGACCCCGACCGCCCGCATGTTCAC
>JBDHVB010000329.1:0-4389 GCA_039809465.1 Myxococcota bacterium | reverse complement strand
GACCGTCGTCGTCGACAGCGCCGACATCGTCTACTGCGTGCACTGCAAGACGCGTCAGCCGAAGGACTATCAGCCCGGTGACCTCTGCCCCGCCTGCGGTAAGCAAGCCGAGCCGGTCCTCGCCTGTTACTGGTGTGGCGCGTCGGGTCCCGGCAAGTTCTGCCGCCAGTGCGGCGCCGAGCACGTGCTCTCCGCCGAGCTCGAGCTCGCGTTGCAGCTGCGCCGCGACGGTCTCGCCAAGGACGACATCCCGAAGCGCCTGGCGTCGATGAGCGTCGCCGACAAGGAGGCGCTGTTCGCCAGGGCCCGTAAAGCGACGCATTCGCACGGCCGTTGATGCGCGCCGTCTGCGAGAGCTGCGCGCGGCCACAGCCCGTCGACTGGCGGGCCGGCGACCTGTGCGTCCACTGTGGCGGACAGGCACGCGCCGAGGAGCGCTGCTTCTGGTGCAACACCTGGCAACCGGCGGGCGGGTTCTGCCGCGGCTGCGGCGCCGAGCAAGTCGGTCACGAGGCGTACGGCGCGGCGCGCATGCTCACCCTGAGCGGCGCCGACATGTTCTCGATCCCGAAGATGGTGCGCGAGATGGACCCGGCGCGCCTCGCCGTCTTTGGTGACAAGTACGCCCGGCAGCGCGCCCTGGTGTCGCGGCACGTCGATGACCTGTCGTTCGTCGAAGGTTTCTTGAAGCACAAGGGTTGGGCCGCCGAGCTCGAGGATGAGCTCGTGACCAGCCTGCCGTGGAGCGACGACACCGCCGCGGCGTACAAGCACGCCGGCGCGCCCGCCGAAGGCGTGGAACGCTTGCAGGCGATCATCGACCGGACTCCGTTCGAGCAGACGCAGTGCCTCGCGATCGTCGCCATGCTCTGGAATCAGCAGTGGGACCAGCTGCGCAAGGTAGCGAGCTACACGCGCGGCGGCGGCCGTCTCGCGCATGAGGCCGCTTTGGCGGTCACCTGGTGGCGCACCGCGACCGCCTGCGGCCTGAGCCGGCATCAGGTGCCGCTCGAGACCATGGCGTGCGCGGAGCTCTCCGAAGAGGTCGCCGTGCGCCTCGCGTGGTTCGAGCGTGAAGCCGACCCGGTGGCGCTCGCCAGCGCGCGCGCCTCGCGTGACCCGGACCTCGCGCTCGCGGCGGCGATGGTGACGGGCGACATGGCCGTGCTGCGCGCCTCGCTGACCGGAGATTTGCTCACGCAACAGGCGGCGGCGGCGAGCTTGGCCGCGCGGGGCGAGACCGCCGCGTTGCTGGGGTGGCTGCGCGGCGCCGACCCCGACGCGCAACGTGACGTGATTCGCGTGCTCGCTCACGACGAGGACGGCCGCGCTGGCGTGCTCACTCCCATGCTGCTCGACATCATGGAAGCCTCGGAGGACGAGCGGCTCATCGTCGACATCGGCAGGTTGCTCGCGCGTGAGACGACGCTCGCCGTCGCGGTGCGCATCGCCGCCGCCTGCAGGCGCGAGATCTACGTGGTGCAGGCGCTCATGAAAGAGGACACCGGCTTGGCTCCGGCGGACCTCGCGGTGGTCGGCGCGGAGCTGGTGAAGCGCGGTTACCTGCGTCACTCGATGTACGGCGTGTCCGAGGCCGCCCGCCGCGGCGCGTTTCCCGATGACTTCGTGCCTGGTGTGTTCGAGCTGGGCGACGCAGAGCAGAAGATCGAGCTGTGCCGGGTGGCCGAAGAGCAGCTGCGCGAGCGGGACATCGAGGTGCTGCACGCGTTCCTGCTGCGCACGGTGTTCGGGCCACAGACGCACAAGGTGCGCGCCGCCGCGTGGTGGGCGCTGTCGCGTGGCTACGCCCGTCAGAAGTACGGCTGGTTCGGTCCGTTCGAGCTGACGGTGCCGGCTATCGAGCGCTTCTTCGGCGGCGTGCCGGCGTTCATGGAGGGCTTCATCGGCGTGCTCGAGGACTACGATACGTTGAAAGAGGTCGGGCTCTTCGACTTCTTGCATCGCATCACCGCCGACCTCGACGCCGAGCGCATCGATGCGTTGCGTGCCTATCCACCGTGCGAGCGCCTGTTCGCCGCGATGGACGCGGCGTCGCGGCAAGACGTCTGGTCGTTCTTGAAGAAGTCGCTCGAGCGCGCGGTCCGACGTTACCGTGGTGAAGAGGAAGCGGCATGAGCTTGGTGCTGGTGGTGGACGACGATCCGCACATTCGTGAGGTCGTGCGCTTCACGCTCGAGAACGGCGGCTATCAGGTCATCGAGGCGCGCGACGGCGCCGAGGCCCTCGCCACGTTCGCGGCCAAGCCCGTGGACCTCGTGGTGCTCGACATCGTCATGCCGGAGTCCGACGGGCTCACCGTGTGCCGCACCATGCGCGCCGGCCCGAAGAGCCAGGTGCCCATCATGTTCGTCTCGAGCCGTGACGACGAGCTCGACCGCGTGCTCGGCCTCGAGATGGGCGCCGACGATTACATGGTGAAGCCGTTCAGCCCGCGTGAGCTGCTGGCGCGCGTGAAGGCGATGCTGCGGCGCAGCGCCGCCCAAGTGCAGCCGGCCGCGGTGCCCGACGAGATGGTCCGCTATGGCGACTTGGCGATCGACGTGGCGCGGCACCGCGTGACTTGGGGCGCGACACCCGTGGTGCTCACGGTCACCGAGTTCTCGTTGCTCGCCACCTTGGCGCGCGCCCCTGGCCGCGTGTTCACGCGCGATCAGCTCGTCGACAAGGCGTACGGCGAAGGCCACGTCATCACCGACCGCACCGTCGACAGCCACATCCGCCGCGTCCGCAGCAAGCTCGCGGCCGTGGGCGCCGACCCCATCGAGACGGTCTACGGCCTGGGCTACCGCATGCGCGAGAACACGTGAGGTCGGGTCCGTCACTGCGGACACTATTGCTCGGCGTCAACGCGCTGGTGCTGCTGTTTCCCATCGCGCTCATCCTCATGCTGCGCATCTACGACACGTATCTGGTGCGTCAGACCGAGCGCTCGCTCATCGCGCAAGCGGTGGTCATCGGCGAGATCTTCCGCGAGCGGCTGCATGAAGAGCAGGGCATGCCGGCGGCGGAGAGCAAGTCGTTCAGGCCCGCGGGGCGTGAGAACGACGTGTTCATTCCGGTGGAGCCGGTGCTCGACTTCAGCTTTCGCTTGGAGTCGTCGGATCGCAAGAGCGCGGAGCCCGATGGTCCGCCATTACGAACACGGCCGGCTGGGGATACGCCGGCGCGCCGGGCGGGGGCGCGGCTCGAGCCCCTGCTCAAGCGGGCGCAGGTGTTCAATCTCACCGGCATTCGCGTGCTCGACGCCGACGGCTGCGTCATCTCGACGTCACGCACCGAGGCCGACGTCTGCATGACCGACATGGCGGAGGTCCGCGCCGCCCTCGGTGGCAAGTACGCCGCGGTGGCGCGCGAGCGCGTCAGCGACGAGCCGACCCCGGCGATTGGGGACGTGAGGAGCCGCGGCAAGGTGCGCATCTTCTCGGCGCTCCCGGTGTTCGAGGACGGCAAGGTGATCGCGGTGGTGCGCGCCTCGCGCACCAGCATCGACGCCATGACCTCGCTCTGGCAGAGCCGGCGCGGCTTGATCATCGCGGTCGGCGTGAGCTTGGCGCTGACGCTCTGCGTGTCGCTGCTGTTTGCGACCTTGGTGGTGCGGCCGGTGCGCGCCTTGACCCGCGACGCCATCGCCATCACCAACGACGCGCCACGCGAGCCCAAGAAGATCCACTTCTGGACACCGCACGAGCTGCGGGTGCTGAGCAGCGCCTTGGATACGATGACCACGGCGCTACGCGAGCGCGCCGACTACATTGCGGCCTTCGCGGCGAACGTGAGCCACGAGCTCAAGACGCCACTGACCTCGATTCGCGGCGCCGCGGAGCTCTTGGCCTCGGCGGAGATGAGCGACGAGCAACGCCGCCGCTTCATCGGCAACATCGACCTCGACGCCGAGCGCATGGAGCGCCTGGTCACGCGCCTCCTGCACCTCGCCCGCATCGAGAACACCGGCGAGCTGGGCGGCGCGGTCAACGTCCGTGAAGCCATGGACGCCATCGCCATGCGCCACGACGGCCGCGTCCGCGTGACCATCGCGGCGGACGTGCCCCAGAGCTTCGCGATGCACGAGGACCACTTCGTGTCGGCGGTCGGCAACCTCGTCGACAACGCCGTCCGCCATGGCGGTGACGCGCCCGTGGACGTCCGCGTGACCTGGCAGGGCGGGCGCCTCCACATCGAAGTCCAAGATCGCGGCGCCGGCATCAGCGCGGCGAACCAACCCAAGGTCTTCGAGCGCTTCTTCACCACCGAGCGCGGCAGCGGCGGCACCGGCCTCGGCCTCACCATCGTCCAAGCCATCGCCCGCCGCCGCGGTGGCGACGTCCACTTCACGAGCAGCTCTGCCGGCACCACCTTCGTGCTCAGGCT
>JBDHVB010000328.1:0-4425 GCA_039809465.1 Myxococcota bacterium | reverse complement strand
CCCTCGCCATCCGGCGTCGTGTCCTCGTCCGCCAACACCTGCCGCAGGCTCGGAGACGACGGATCATCATCCAGCTGCCGCAGAATCTCCGCGGCGACCGGTATGGTGTCGTCGTGCTCGCTCATGTCGACGATGAGCTGCGGGTCGCCGATGCGTGTGAGGCGATATGGGGTTTGGCACTTGGTGCACGGCGCGTCGAGGCCGGCGAGGGGGACGTCGTTGGCCGCGAAAGCGTACACCGTGTCGCACTTGGGACAAGCGATGCTGTACTGGAGCGCCGACGCCGCGAACGGCGCCGCGCCGCTGCTCTGCCCGCCACGGCCACCTACCGGGAGCACCGTGACCGTCGCTTGACCTTCGTTCTTCGGGCGCACGACCTGAGGGCGGTTAATCTCCTGAACGATCGGCGTGGAAGACGCGCCAGTCGTTCCGGTCGCGCTGCGGCTCAGCGTGGCCGCGGCGTCCGCCTCGCTGGCCCGTGCTTGCTTGGGCGCGAGCGCGGGCGGGGCGAGCCAGGTGTCGATCATCGACATGCTGGGGAGCGCGATGGGCGGCTCGTTCCCGGAAGCGTCGGGCGCCACCACGAAGATGCCACTGCAATTGGCGCACTGCGCGTCATACCCCGCCTGGGGGATGAGCGACCGCTCGAACTGGTAGCGGGCGCCGCAGTGCGGGCATGTGACCTGCATGAGCATCATCGGTTCAGTACAATCTCAGCGTCTCACCGCATGAAGCAAGAATTCGTGGTTTCCTTTGGCACCCAGGATGGGTGAATCCATCGTCGCAACGTTCGTATAGCCGTTCTCAGTAATCATCGCCCGCACCTCGGCCAAGGCACGATCGCGGGCCACGACGTCACGGACGATCCCTCCTTTGCCGACATCCGCCCGCCCGACCTCGAATTGCGGCTTCACCAGGGCGACGAGCTCGCTCACCGGCGCCGCCAAGCGGACCACGTGCGGGATGACCAGCGCCAAGGAGATGAACGAGACGTCGATGACCGTGAGGCTCACCGGCTCGGGCACCATGCCGGCGTCGAGGGTGCGGATGTTGGTCTTCTCGATGACCACGACCCGCGGATCGTCGCGCAGCTTCCAGGCGAGCTGATTGGTGCCGACGTCGACCGCGTACACCTTCAGCGCCGACCGCTGAAGCAGACAATCGGTGAAGCCGCCGGTCGAGGCGCCCACGTCCATGCAGATGCGGCCAGCCGGATCGACCCCGAACCCATCGAGCGCCGCCTCGAGCTTGAGCCCGCCGCGCGACACGTAGCGCAGCGCCTCGCCTTTCAGCCGCAGCACGGCGCCCTCGGCGAGCATCTCGCCGGGTTTGTCGACGCGCCGCTCGCCACCGCTCGTCACGTCGAGCATGACGATCGAGCCGGCGATGATCAGCGCCTGGGCCTTGGAGCGCGTCTCGGCGAGGCCTTGCTCGACCACCAACACGTCGGCGCGCTGTTTGGCCACGCGCTAGCCCTCGGGTTCTTCGACCGCGAACGGCTGGACGCGGTCACCCTGCAGGATCTCGAGCTTCTTCTCCGCCTCGTCGAGGCGCTTGGTGCCGGCCTTCGACAGGCGCACGCCCTCTTCGAACAAGGCGAGGGACTGCTCGAGGCTCGCGTCGCCCGACTCGAGCTGCTCGGCGATGTCCTCGAGACGCTGCAGGATGGCCTCGAGTGAAGTCGGCTCGGCGCTCTTGTCGGTCTCGCTCATGTGTCCTCGTCATCGGGCGGCAGCAACCGCTCGACGCGCGCCTGAATCTGCCCCCGCGCAAGACGAATGTCCACGTGGTCGCCGACCGCGAGCTCACGGGCGTCGCGTGCCACGCTGCCAGAAGGCGTCGTCACCAACGCAAAGCCGCGCTCGAGCACCGCCAGAGGCGACAAAGCGTGCAAGCGGCCCGCGACTTGGCCGAGCCGCGCGCGCTGCGCCGCCAGCTGCTCGCGCATGGTCACGGCCAGCCGGGCGAGGTTGCCATCGAGCGCGTTGCGCGACTCCACGACACGCGCCCGAGTTGGCGCAGTCAAACGCGACGCAAGCCCATCGAGCGCGTTACGGGACGCCACGACACGCGCCCGAGTTGGCGCGGTCAAACGCGACGCAAGCCCATCGAGCACGTTACGGGAGGCGACGACGCGTGCCCGAGTCGGCGCGGCCAACCGCGACGCAAGCCCATCGAGCGCGTTACGGGACGCCACGACACGCGCCCGAGTCGGCGGAGCCAACCGCGACGCCAACCCCTCGAGCTTGGCATGCGCCCCAGCGAGCCGCGCCCGCGGATGCAGCCGCGCGAGCCTCCCCTCCAAGCGCTGCAGCGCGAGACGCTCGTCGCGACACCGTCCAAGCGCGGCCTGCCGCAGATGCGTATGGGCGCTGCCGAGGCGCCGACGCTCGCGCGTGACGTCCCGCCGCAAGGCCCGGGTCATCCGCGCGGTGGGACGCGACAGGCGCTGCATGAGCTCGGCGGCAATAGGCCACACCAGCTCCGCCGCGGCGGACGGTGTCGGGGCGCGCAGGTCGGCCGCGAAGTCCGCTATCGTGGTGTCGGTCTCGTGGCCCACGCCCGAGACCACCGGCACCGCACAAGCCGCGATGGCGCGCGCCACCCGCTCGTCGTTGAAGCCCCAGAGATCCTCGAGCGAGCCGCCACCACGCGCGACGATGACCACGGAAATATCCTGTGACACCGCGAGCTGCGAGGCGCGCCTGATACCGCCGGCGATCCACGGCGCCGCCTCGGCACCTTGCACCTTGCTGGGGATCACCAAGATGCGCGCCTTGGGATAGCGCCGTGACGCCACGTTGACGATGTCACGGATGACCGCGCCCGTCGGGCTGGTGACGACCGCGACAGTGGACGGCACGAGCGACAGCTTGCGCTTGCGCTCCGCCGCGAAGAGCCCCTCGGCGAGGAGCCGCGCCTTGGTCTGCTCGAACGCCGCCTGCAAAGCACCGGCGCCCACCGGCTCGATGCTCTCGACAGTGAGCTGGTAGCGCCCTTGCGGCTCGTAGACCGTGAGGCGGCCGCGGGCGATCACCTGCATGCCGTCCTCGAGCCGCACCTTCAGCCCACGGTACTCGCGGCCCCACATCATCGCTTGCAGCTGCGCGCGGTTGTCCTTCAGGCACATGTAGCAGTGGCCGTTGTGGACGCGGACGCTCGAGAGCTCCCCGACCACCGCGATCCGCGGATAGCGCTGCTCGAGCAGCTGCCGGAGCTGCGTCGTCAGCTGCGAAACCGTCAGCGGCGCCCCACCCCGGCCAAGCGCCATCAAGGCGGGATTCACCATCTGCTTCACGCTACGGCTGGTTCTCGTACGCCCGCAGGAGCTCCTCGACCTGCTTTGCGTCCTTCGCGTCCGGCATCACGCGCAAGTACATGCGGTAGTACTTGGCGGCCTTCGGGCCGTTCTTCTGGCGCGCGTAGGAGATGCCGAGGGCGCGGTAACACATACCCGCCTTGGTGTCCGCTTTGACGCACTTGTCGAGATTCTCGATGGCCTTGTCGGTGTCATTGGACTGCAAGTACTGCAGGCCCGCGGTGTAGTAGCCCTTGGCGTCCATTGGCGGCTCGGCGGGCTTGGGCTTGGGCTCCGGCGGCGGAGTCGGCTTGGGTGCCACGGGCTGCGGCTTGGGCTCCGGCGGCGGCGCGACCGCGACGGGCTTGGGCTCCGGCGGTGGGGTCGGCGCGACCTGCGGTGGCGGGGTCGGCGGCGGAGTGACCTGCTGCGGCTGGGGAGGCGGCGTTTGGACGACGAGCGGCGCCGCGGCCTTGGTTTGATTCTTGGGATCGTTCTTGCCACGGTCCTTGCCGTTGCGATCGCGGTCGCGATCGTTACGCGCCATGAGCTGAGGATCACGCTGGTCGGACGGATCGTGCGCGGCGGCCTCCGCGGCGGCGAGCTGACGATTCAACGCCGGCAGCTCGGGCGAGAGCGGATCCATCTCGGTGATCTCGGTGACCGCGCGGCGCGCCTCGGGTGTCTGGCCCGCGGCAAGATAGCGCTTGGCCTCGTCGATCTTGGCGATGACGCGGCCGGCGCGGACCTGTCCACGCAGCGCCACCGACGCGGTGTGCGCCGAGGTCGACTCCGGCACCTCCGAGAGCGCCTGCCAAGCGGCGTCCCAGTTGCGCGCTTCGATGGCGCGCTGCGCCCGCTCGAGCGCCGTCTGGCCGATGATCTCGTCGGAGGCACGCTGCTTGATGGTCTGCGCTTCGTTGTCAGCCGGGTTCAAGACGAGCAGCGCGTCGGCGAGCTTGCGCGCCTCGCTCCACTCACCCTGCTGCATGGCGTTGCGCGCCCGCTGCCGCATGTCGTTGGTGTCGGCCGCCGGCGTGTTGTCGATGAGCTTGGTCGGGCGGTTGCCGTTGTTCTCGGCGACCTGTCCGCTATTGCGGTCGCGCATCGAGTAAATGGCGATGCCG
>JBDHVB010000327.1:0-4436 GCA_039809465.1 Myxococcota bacterium | reverse complement strand
GTCACCGCGACGGAGGTGGGCGCGCGCTATCAGCTGGGCTTCGACGCGACCGAGCTCGAGGTGAGGGGGGCCGCTTTCGCGACGCGCATCGAGCGCGACCTCGTGTTCGACGAGGTCGCGGGCCGCAATCAGCCTGTCGGTCCATCGCATCGTCTCGGCTCTTTCGTCGCGGCGCGTCTCGGATACGCCGACGCATTGGACCTGTTGGTCACGGCCTCCTACACGCGGGCTCATCTCCCAGGAGCGGACAGCGACTTCTTCGACTTCGCGCGGGGGCCCGATCTCCCCTACGTGCCGCGCGTGCTGGCGCGCGCCGATGTCTCCTTTCGCGATGCGTTCACCTTCATGGAGGAGCGCATCGGCTAGAACATCGCCGGCGGCTTGGGCTTCATCGGCCCCAAGCCGTTGCCGTTGAACCGCTTCAGTCAGCGCATCTTCCTCGTCGACCTCGCGGCGCGCCTCTCCGTGCGCGCGCTCGAGCTGGGCTTGGTCGTCGAGAACCTCTTCGATGCGCGGTGGCGCGAAGCGGAGTTCAACTATGCCTCGAACTTTCGCGGAGCCGACGAGCCGCCGTCGCTCGTCGCCATGCGTCACTTCTCGGTGGGCGCGCCGCGCAGCTTCTTGGTGACCGCCGCGATCACGTGGGGAGCCGAATGACGCGGTCGATATGGCTCATCGTCTTGGCTTGCATCGCTTGCGGCCCGGAGAGCGGCACGGGCGGGCGCTCCATCGTCTTCACCACCGAGGTCGTCGCGGATCCAGCGCCCGGCGAAACGTCGCCAGCGACCTTCACGACGCCCGATGGCTACCGCGTGACCCTGACGCGCGCGCAGCTGGTCGTCGGCCCGCTTTATCTCTTCGAGAACCCGCCGCAATTTACCTGGCAGCCGCGCCGCGGTTTCTGGGACGCCATCGCGGACATGGTGGTGCCCGCGGCGCACGCCCATCCCGGCGATGCCTTCTTCAGCGGTGGACGGGCGCTCGGCGAATGGACCGACCAGTTCGTCGTCGATGCGCTCACCAGCACGCCGCTCACGGTCGGCGCGTCCGTGGGCATCGCCGGCACGGCGCGCTCCTTCTCGCTCGTCTACTTTCCACCAGGTGAGCTCGCCGAGAGCTCCGTGCGCATCGCGGGCGTCGCTGCCAAGGACGGCGTGGAGCTCCACTTCACGGCCGCCGTCAGCTACCCCGGACCCATCGCCGACCAGCGCGTCGACTTCGTGGCCGTCGAGGCGCCGCTCGATGAAGGCGGCGTGTTCACCTTGCACGTCAAACCCCACCGCTGGTTCGACGGCGCCTTGTTCGATCGCGTGGCCGCGCCGGCCGATGACTCACACGTCGCGCTGGGAACGGACCATCAGCCGTACCGTGCGCTCTTGGTGAACCTCAGACGGCAGACGGCCTTCGCGGGCTCGTGGCGGGAGCATGCAAATCCGTGACGCAAGAATCATGATGAATCTTATGCATCAGTATTGCATTAGTTGACCGAGTCATGTTGTCCTGCTGCGCCATGCGTATCATCGCGACTTGCGCCGACAGCTGTGACTGCAACGATCACGCCCAGAATCGCTTCCTGCGCTGCCTCGGCGCCGCGCTGCCGATCGGCACGTGCGCCATCTGCCCCGCCTGCCTCACGATGTATGCGAAGATCCTCGCCGTGGTCGGCGTCGGCTTCGCCCTCGCGGAGTGGCAGCATGCCTTGCTGCTCGCCATCGCGGTCAGCGTGGCGTTGGGGCTGGGGATCGTCAACGCCCGGCGCACCCACCGCTACGGCAAGCTCGCGCTCATCGCCAGCGGCGCGGCGATCCTCGTCGGCGCGCACCTTTGGGAAACCGCGCACTGGGTCGAGTGGCTGGGCTGCGCGGTCTTGCTCGCCGGCACGATTGGCGGCGGCTCACGCCGCAAGTCGGCGGCCGTCCCGCGCTACATGCGTGCCTCGCGCCCGTGGCAGCGCGCCCGACGTCGAGCATGAGCAGCTCGAAGCAACGCACACGCAGCTCATCGCCAATCACGAGGCATTCGTCGCCCGCCACCGCGAGCTGGTCGCGCGTCACGCCCAGCTCGAGCGCAAGCACAACGCCGGTGCGCTCGAAGACGAGATCCGCGCCGACCACGAGCAGATGAAAGCGGACCACGACGCGATGGAGCAGGATCACCGGCGCATGACCGCGGAGCATGAGCGCTTGAGCGCCGAGCACAAGCGCATGCTCGCGGCGCATCAAGCCCAGTAGCCGAGATACGAGCCGTCCAAGCGCGAGCACCCGCGCCGCGAGATGCAATGGCGGACCGCGCTGCCCGCGCGGCTCTCAAGCTTCGAGCGCGACCGCGCGGCGAAGCTGACGATAGGCGAGCAGGAGCGCGCCCAAGGTCCAGAGGGCGTAGACCGCGAGCATGGTGAAGGAGCGTTGGGGCTCTTCGAAGCGGAACGCCGGGCGGTCGGACAGGGTGCCCGCGGCGAGGCGCTCGCCTCGCACCGTCTTGGTGTCGAAGAACTCCGCGAGCCTCTTTTGAAAGGCGTCGACGGCGCGGCGGAAGCCATCGAGACGGCCGTCGGCGGAGCCGGCGATCTCGTCGAGGGTCATGACGGCGAGGCTCGTCGGCGATAGCAGCGCCATGCGTTGCACCAGCGACCGCCGCCGCTCCACCGCATCGAAGAAGGCGCGCTCGACCGGTGCGCGGGCCGAGGCGATGGCCTGATCGATGGCGACGCGCCGCACATAGTAGTCGTTCTCGGCGACGCCGCCCGCCGACAGCTCCGGATGGTCGCCGAGGTAGCGCGACAGGAGGCCTTCGACCTCCAAGGTCGCGCGCCGTAGTGCTTCGCGGCTGGTCGCGGTGCGCTCGATGCGCGATGGAATGGGCGCCACGGCTTCGGTGAGAGCGGCGAGGATGGTCGGCGCGAGCACCACGAGCGCCGCCCAGATGCCGAGGCTCGCGATGCCGCTCGCCATCGCGGACCGAAAGAAGGCCTGCGCCGCCAGGGCGATGGCCGTCCAGAAGGTCGCGGTCAGTAGCACCAGGCCGAGAGCGACGAAGAGGTCGGGCAAGGCGCGTGCGGTGATGCCACCCGCCATCGCGGCCGCGGCGAGCACCGCCACGTAGGCGATGAGCGCTGCCGGCAGCACACGCAGAGCCGCGCGCGCGGCGTAACGCAAGCGTGTGCGCGGGGCGTGAGCGAGCAAGAGGCGCAACACACCCGTGTCACGGTCACGCGCGATGACGTCGTAGGTGAGCAGCAAGACGACGAGCGGCAACAGGATCAGCAGCATGAAGCCGAGGTTGAAGCGACCCAGGCCTTCGATGTGCGGCTGCGTGAGATCGGCGAGCGGCCGGTCGAGCGCACCGTTACCCGTCGAGACTTCGATGGCGACGAGCGCTGGTGCTTGTGTCCGCAAGACGTCGAGGGGACGGCTAGGCAGCACCGCGTATGTCGCGCCCTTGCCGCGGCCGACCCCGCCCGGGTTACGTGGGTCGGCCCAAGCGCGTACGTCGTCGCCGATGGGGCCGGCCAGCGCGGCGTCCAGCGTGGCGATGCGCTCGGCCTCCTCGTCCGCGAGGCTGCGCTGCAGCTGCGCGACGCGGCGGTGTTGCGTGACGCTGTCCGCGACCGCGATCACGGCGCAGGCCGCGAACGCCATGTACGCGAGCAGCGCGGCTCGGTCGCGTGACAGGAGCACCCACTCCGGTAACCACAACTTCATAGCCGAGCTCCCACGACGGCGGTGCGCCGGCCCACGGTGATCAAGGCGGCGAGCGTCAGGAGCGCCCAGCCGCAGAGCACGAGCATCGCGGGCCAAGCGTAACCGAGGATCGCGCCAGGGGGCGGTGACGTGAAGGCGAACGGCTCGACGGCCGACCAGAGGCTGGCGTCACCGTCACCGCCGTGATTCTGCTTGACGTGATCGTTCATGCGCCCGACCAAGGCCCGGCGATAGCTCTCGGCGGCATCCTCGAACTGCTGGGCGTGGGTGAGGTCGGTGTGCGCGAAAGCGGTCGACCAGCGCTCGAGGGCGAGCCACGGCACGACGATGCTGGCGACACCGAGCGCGCCGTCTTGCCGTGCCTCGCGGGCGCGCAGATTTGCGCGATGCGCCTCGAAGATCTTGGTGCTGCGATCCTCGTCGTATTGCAGAGCGAGGCCGCGAAAGTCGAAGGGCAGCTCGCTCTCGGAGGTGACACCGTGCTCCTTCAAGACGCGCGCGCGCAGCTCTTCGGTGCGTCGGTCGTAGCCGTCACCGTCGATCTCGCGCTCGAGCGCGGCGTGCGTGTCCATCATCGAGGGCATGGGCGCGGCCGCGGCCGCGAGCGACGCAGCGAGCCTTGGACCGACGACCGCGGTGAGGGTCCACACGAAGAAGAGCGCCACGACCGCCGCGCGCGGGTTGGGCGCCGCCACCGAGACCGCCATGCCGATGAACACGCAAACGAGGATGTAA
>JBDHVB010000326.1:0-4480 GCA_039809465.1 Myxococcota bacterium | reverse complement strand
TTCTGCATGAGCTCGTGGCCTTCCTCGAGAATCAGTACGAGGGATTGCTGTGCTCGATCCTCCTCGTCGACCAGGAGGCGCAAACGTTCAAGGTCGGCGTCAATGCGTGCGAGTCGAAGAACTTCTCCCTCGAAGCTTCTGGCGTGAGCATCCTCCCTCCCTACGTCGGTCCGTGCTGCATGTCGTCGCACTTGGGACAGGCCGTCGTCACCGAGATCGCCGATGATCCACGCTGGCATGACGAGTGGAAACGCTGGGCGGCCGAGCAGGGGCTCCACTCATGCCGCTCGCAGCCCATCATTGCCTCGAACGGACGCGTGCTCGGCGCTTTCGCGATGTACCACAAGGTGAACAGCGATCCGACGTCGGACCAGTGCTACCAGCTCGAGCTCGCCACTCTCGTCGCCGCCATTGCCCTCGAGCGCAAGAACATCGAGACGCAGGAGCGCGCGCAGATCCAGCAACAACGGCAGCTCAACGATGAGCTCGCACACGCGCTCGATCTCCGTGACGAGTTCCTCTCCCTCGCCTCACACGAGCTGAGAAATCCGATTCAGACCCTGGCCCTGCAAAACCACACGTTCATCGCCCAGGTCGAAGCCAGCGAAACGGTCAGCGTCGCGCTGGTGCGCAAGATGCTCGACGCGAACGCGGTGCAGCTGTGTCGGCTCGTCCGCTATGTCGAAACGATGCTGGACGCCTCGCGTTTTCCTCCCGGCAAGATGGTGCTGCGGCCCGAGCCGTGCGACCTCGCGCGCCTCATCGCGGAGACCTGCGAGTGGCTGCGTCCACAGCTGACGCGCGCGCGTTGCCAACTCGAGGTGCACCTGCCCGAGTCGGTGCTCGGCACATGGGATGCCTTTCGCATCGGGCAGGTGATCACGAACCTGGTCGACAACGCGATCAAGTACGCGCCAGGACGCCCTATCGTGATCACCCTCACGGATCGCACGGAGTCCGCCTGTATCTCCGTGCGCGACTCCGGCAACGGAATCGCTTTGGCGGATCGCATGAAGATCTTCAACCGCTACGAGCGCGCGGCGCACACCGATAGCAGGACCTCCGGGCTCGGCTTGGGGCTATACATCGTGAAGGAGATCGTGAGCGCCCATTCAGGCTCGATCGCGATCGAGAGCGTCACGGGGCACGGCGCCGAGTTTCGCGTCACGCTCCCCAAGAAGACGCTGGAGATGAGTCAGCTTCGCGAGTGAGCCAGCCGCCTGCTCAGCGCCCGGCGCCGAGGCGGTCGAGGATCGAGCAACCCCATGCGTTGCCGCCGCGACAGCCGCGCTGCAGAAGCTCGATTCCTTTGGCGCGGTCACTCCCGACTCCAGCACCGAGCACCAAAGCGTTGCCTATCCCCGCGCAGCCACGCGCGCTGCCGGCATCACAAGCGTTGCGGTACAGCATGGCGGACCGCGCCGCGTCACGCGCACCGAGGAAGCCCGCGTCGAGCGCCGCGCCGAGGGCCACACACGCCTCCGGATCACCGGCATTGCAGCCACGCTCATAGAGAGCGGCGGCGCGCGCGCGATCCGCGGGTCCGCCGTGCTTACCGTTCTCCACGAGCACGCCGAGATTCATGCAACCCTCGCCGTGTCCGAGCTCGCACGAAGTCTGGTAGGCGCGAGCGGCGCCCATGAGATCCGCGGGTCCGCCACGTCCTTGCTCGAGGACCCAGCCATAGCTCTTGCAGCCGCCTCCCGAGCCCCCGCGGCACGCCTTCTCGAGGAGCGGCCGCGCCACGCCATCATCGCGCGTGACCGCGGCACCGTAGACCCTCATGTGCCCGAGGCTCCAGCAGCTGTCGGCATTCCCAGCCGCGCACTGCGCGTCACAGTCCGCCGCGTCCCCGTAGCGGCACACGTGCGTGCCGGCGGCGGCAGGAGCAGTGCAGCGGCCATCGGCGAGCACCGTCCCCGACGGACAACGCACCTCGAGCTCCGGTACCGCCATTTGCACGGCACCAAGGGCGACCAGCTCGAGCCGCACTGGCGCGCCGCAGAGCTTCGGTGGAGTGGCCGCCTCTCCGTCGCTCTTGCATGCCGCGAGATCGCCGTCGCTCGTCTGTAGCTCGCGGGCGCTGGTCGAGCCTCCGGCCGCGCCAACTCCGAACACCTCTGCCGCGGCCCGCACATCGGCGGCCGCTCCCTTGGCAACGGCGAAGGCGCCGACGCTCGCGCCACGAACGAAGTGCGTGGCTTGCGCGCAGTCTCCCCGGAGCGACGCCTGATCGACGCTCGCGCGGACCGTCCGCAGCTTTCCAACCAACGCCATGCCAATATCGAGGGTCATCCCGCGGCTGGTGTCCACGCCCAGCTTCGCGGCGAGTCCGATCCCCGAGAGCGGAAGGTTCACCTCGAGCTCGTCGCCGCTGCGAAGTCGTACGACCTCTTGGCGCGGCGTCAACGCCACATATCCGTAGGTCCCCTCCAAGTCGCAGCGCGATAGGACGCGAAAGCGCTCGCAGTCGAAGGAGACGACCGCCACCCCATCATGCATCGCGGCTTCGAGCTCATGACGCTCGGCGGACGGCAAATCGACGACGAACGTCGAGACCGATTCGCCAGGTCGGCAGCTCTCTTCACCCAGCTCCTTCGCGCCACTGGCCATCGGCGGCCGAAGTGCTTCGGCCGTGCTCCCCGCGGCGCAGCCGGCAACGAAGGCACACAAAGACGCGGCAAGGGCTCGCTTCATCCCGACCTCCAGCGCCCTCCTTGTCGGACGATTCGCCACACGACTGCAAGACGCCGAGCGACGCTCAGTGACGCGCGGACGGCACGTGATCGAGGGTCACTCTCACCTTCTGCAGGAGAGAGCTCGGAGTGATCGGCTTCTGCAGATAGTGCACTCCCGAGTCGAGCAGACCGTGATGGAAGATGGCGTCGTCGGTGTAGCCCGACATGTAGAGGATCTTGAGCTGCGGGCGCATGGGCAGCAGACGCTCGGCGAGCTGGCGTCCGCTCATGCGGGGCATCACCACGTCCGTGAGCAACAGATCGATCTTCGCGCCGTGTTGCTCACAGATGAGAATTGCCTCGCCGGCGTTCGCCGCGTCGAGCACCCGATAGCCAGCGCCGCGGAGAATCGTGGTCGCGAGCATCCGCACCTGCTCATCGTCCTCGACCAGCAGGATCGTCTCCTTGCCGGTGAGGGGCACGGTCGTGTCGTCACTCTGACCCGGCTCTTCCACCGGCGCATCGACGGCTGGCAGGTAGATCCGGAACGTCGCGCCGCGCCCGGGCTCGCTGTAGATCCAGATGTTGCCGCCGCTCTGCTTGACGATGCCGAACACCGTCGCGAGCCCCAGCCCCGTGCCCTTCCCCTTCTCCTTGGTGGTGAAGAAGGGCTCGAAGATGCGCTCTTGGGTCGCGCGATCCATGCCGACGCCGGTGTCGGAGACGGCGAGCATCACGTAGCGCCCGGGCGTCGCCCCTGGGTGATGGCGCGCGTAGTCGTCGTCGAGCGTCACGTCCTCCGTCTCGATCGTCAGCTTGCCGCCGGTCGGCATCGCGTCACGCGCGTTGATCGCGAGGTTCATGAGGATCTGCTCGAGCTGGGTCGGATCGACGCGGATGTTCGGGACCTTGGGCGCGGTGAGGACGGTGAGCTCGATGTCCGTGCCGATGAGGCGCCTCAGCATGCGCGCCATGCCGCGAATTGCCTGGTTGGGCTCGAGGACCCTGGCTTGCAGCATCTGCTGGCGGCTGAACGCGAGCAGCTGGCGCGTCATCTCGGTGGCGCGCACCGCGGCCTTGCGGATCTCGTCGACGTCCTCGCCGAGGGGCTCGTCCGGCTTGAGCTCGAGGCGCAGGATCTCGGCGTAGCTCAAGATGATCGAGAGGACGTTGTTGAAGTCGTGGGCGATGCCACCCGCGAGCGTCCCGAGCGCCTGCAGGCGCTGCGCGTGCATGGCCTTGGCTTGGAGCTCTTCGCGCTCGCGCTCGGCGTGCCGGCGCGCGGTGACGTCGTGCACGGTCGAGACGATGTTCGTGCACACGCCGGCGCTGTCGAAGACTGGGCAGAGCGTGACTTCGCCGATCTTCTCGCCCTTGGGATAGATCGCCGCGTGCTCCCACGTGACCTTCTGTCCGGTCGCGATGGCGGTGCGATACTTCTCGAGCGTGATGTCGAGCGTCTCCGCGTGCATCACCTCGGTGATCAAACGCCCGACGATGGCCTCACCCGGCGTTCCAGTGATCCTCTCGAAGGCGGGGTTCACGGACAGTACGCGATAACGGTTCTCTCCCTCGATGGCGACGTAGAAGATGACGTCCTCGACGTTGTTGTACACGAGCGAGAGCAGCGTCTGACTGCGCCGCAGCTGCAGGTCTGCCCGCTCCCTGCAGATGGAGATCGACGCGAGGTGCGTCGCGACGTCCACCCAGAGGAGCTCCTCGGGGGATGGGCCGCGGATCTCACGGTAGTACATCGCGAACGAGCCAAGCACGCCGCGCTGGGCGTCGAAGATCGGCGAGGA
>JBDHVB010000325.1:0-4533 GCA_039809465.1 Myxococcota bacterium | reverse complement strand
GCCGCGCTCGCCGTCATCTTCATGACCGACGAAGACGACTGCACGCACGCTGATAAGAACTGGTACACGCAAGCTGGTCGCGACGACTCGGATTGCTACGTGGACCCAACCGCCCAATCGCCGATCGAGTTCGTCGATTTTCTGCAGAATCTCAAGGGTGGCAACATCGATTTGGTGCGCGGCGCGGCCATCGTGGGTTCCGTCGAGGCTGTCGCGGCGCCGCTCGGTTACGAAGCTGCGGGTTGCTATACGGACGCTGAGCAATTGGCATCCAACGACTGCGGTTGCTGGAACACGCGTTACGTGCCAGATCGCACTACGTCGGATCCGGACGACGAGCTCTTCTGCAATCTCATATCCGGCGCGCCCTACAACCAGACAAGCGAGCGACTCCCAGACCTCGGCAATGGGCAGGGGGGGTGCTCGACGCTGCCTGGCGCGCGCTACATGCAGTTCCTCGAGGAGATCAATCGCCGTCGTATCGCCGCGGGCTTGAAGCTTGGCGTCGTCGCCGATTCGCTCTGCCGAGGCGACTACGGTCCTACACTCGAGCGTATCGCCATCGACGTCGTCACCGACAACTGCTTCCGCTTGATCGAAACTCCTTCACTCGACTTTGAAAGCATCCGCGTCGTCCGCAACGGTAACGTGCTGCCTCAAGTGCCCGAGGACAGCCGCGAGGAGGGCTGGTTCTACGCCTCCGAATCGAACCGCGTATGCCTCGCGAACATCACGAAGTCGGTCAACGACACTTACGAGATCACGGTGCTCTCGGGCGCCAGGGGTTTCACAGAAGAGGACTAGTCGCTGTTCTCTCGCAACACGAGCGGCTGCTCACCTACTTCTGTGTCCTCCCTGAGGATGAGAGCGCCGATGTGTTTTATCAAGAGAGCAATATCCCCGCTCCGCTTGGGTGTGCTGCCAACGTTCTTGGCGTGTTGTGTCGCTTGCTTCGATTTTTCTCCTGTGCGTACGGGCGGTAGCGGCGAGTATTGTCGCGATGACCGCTCGTGTGACGGAGCTCTCCAATGTAGTACGAAGAACCGCTGCACTGATGCGTGTGCGCCATTGCAGTGTGCTCCACTTGGATTGTGTGACGTCAGTGGCGCGCGGTCTGCCTGTGTCTGCGATCGGGGAGAGGCTGGGTCAGGCGGCAACTGTGTTCTGCCATGTGAGAGCGGGATGCGTGATGCGGCTGGTGACTGTATTCCACTTTGCTCTTCTACGAGTCATGCTTCCACGGCGTGCAGTGACGGTGATGTCTTTTGGTTCGACAGTTGTGGTGAACGAGAAGAAGTTGCGTCCGACTGTGGAGCACGGGGATGTGATGCCGCGCTCTGTGGTGATGTCCGCATGACCGCTTTGGCGGACTCGTTGAGTGGTTGGTCTTACAAGCTCATGCCTTTCGATGTGGCAATGGACGGAACCCCTTATGTTATTGGGATCCTGCCTACTTATTATTATGAGAACCTGGCTTACGATCTCCTGCGGTGGACTGGCGATGCGTGGGAGCAGCCAGATCCACGTCCGCGGCAGGTTTTTCCGTTCGGAGTCATTGAAGCCACCTTCCTCGTGGATACCCAAGGCGCTCTCGTGCTTGGTGTGTGTGAAGGGTTGAATACTTCTGAGTGCTTGCTCAAAATTAGAAAGTTCGACGGGGTGGACTTCACGACGCTCGGAGGTGTTGAGATCGATGGTGGGGCCTATGGCCTGGATCTGATCGAGTACCCGCCTGGTCAGCTAGCCGCGGCCTGGGAGCGAGCCGCAGATAACAAAGTTACTCGTTGGGACGGCACGTCGTGGTCGGCGGATTTGTTCCCGTACCATGAAAGCAGTCTTTCTCTCGCAGCCTACAATGGTCAGCTCTTGGCGGCCTCGAGCGCGGGTCTCGGAGGGGACGCGGCGGTTCGAATGCAATCAGGCGACAGATGGACACCCCTCGCAGGAGGCACGGGCGGGCCTGAAAGCTTGCTACAAAGCGGCTTCACTCCACGCCGCATCAGGCTCACGGTGGCCGGCAGCGATCCTGTCGCTGCGCTGCTTGTTGAGCCGATCGCTGGAGGTGTCGCGCGTATACACATGCGACGCTATGAGGCAGCGGGGTGGAAACGGATAGGAGCCACGCTAGAGCCGGCCCCTTTTGAACCGACGCGTGCCGTCAAGGATTTGAGAGTTGCAGGTGGCTCGCGTGGCGAAGTCTTTCTCGCTTACTCCCAAGAGACGGAGAGCAGCGGTGTCGCCCTGAATCTCAGAATGTGGAGAGACGGTGCGTGGGCCGCGCTGTCGTATCCAGGAGCACCGGAGGGGACGCTCACGGATCCGTCGTGGATGGTTACGTGGTTCGACCTGCGGGCTGGAGGTGAGCGGGTGTGTCTCGGCTGGAACGTTACGATTCCCTCTGAAGGGCAGCAAAGAAATGGGTTTGTTTGCGGTTGGTTCTAGCAAGGTCCCAAGCGATCAGCATCGCCCAGGCTTGGTCGCTCGGGTAACGTGCCTGTCCTGCTCACTCAACTAGGCTTCACAGCTAAAAAATGCTTCGCCGTGCAGGTGGGTGACTGGTAAAGTCCGCCCACACAACATGCTTCGATGCGCCAAACCTGCACGCGGCTGCGCTCTTGCGTTAGCCTTCGGTCTGCTCACTGTCGCATCCGCTGGTGCGGCGCGCGCCCAGTCGGGGGCGTTGGGCGTCAACGCTTCTCAGCTCGATATGCAGCTCTTCAAGCCGTCGATGGACAGCGCCGGCTTGTTGAACCTGAACGTCGGTGGCACGGGCGGGCATCTCACGACTCGCGGCGGCATCTGGCTCGACTACTCGCGGCGCCTGCTGCGCACGGAGATCGACGGCACCGACGTGAAGCTGGGTGACGTCGTCGGCAGCAGGCTCGACGCGACCGCTATCGCGACCCTCGGCATTCTGAGCCGCTTCGAGATCGGCGTCGCGATGCCGTTCAACATCTACCAGAGTGGGCTCGATACGCCGCTGGTGCGGGACGTCATTGGTAAGCAGGAGCTCTCGAAGAACGGGCCGTCCGATCTGCGCTTCATGGCCAAGGGGAGCATCATCACCGAGACCGACAACCGGCCGGCCTTGGCGCTCGTCCTCGAGATGAGCTTGCCGACTGGTGACGCCGAGGAGCTGCGCAGCGAGCCTTCGTGGGTGCTCACGCCGCAGATCGCGGCGTCGAAGCGGCTTGGGCAGTTCAATGTCGTGGCCAACGTCGGCTATCGCCACCGTAACGAGAACGCGCGCATCTACAACATCGGGCTCGGCGACGAGCTCATCTACCGCGTCGGCGGGACCTATGCGATCCCGCAGCGTGGTGGGCCGCCGCTCTACAGCATCATCACCTCGCTTTACGGCTCGACGCCCACCAACGACATCTTCGGGTTCGCGGGGAAAGATCGCGCCATCTTGAAGAACAGCATGGAGCTCGTGGCTGCGCTCGGCCGCCGGATCACCACGGGGGTCGGCAACTTCCGCGTCAGCGCTGGTGTCGGTCTCGGGCTCTTGCCGGGCTACGGCTCGCCGCAGATGCGCGGCATCCTCTCGTTCGACTTCTTGAATCGTGAGCCGTTCGATGACGACGACCGCGATGGCATCCAGAACGTCAACGACAAGTGCCCCGGCGTCCCCGAGGATCTCGACGACTTCGAAGACGCGGACGGCTGCCCCGAGCTCGACAACGACGGTGACGGCATCGAAGACGTCGACGACGAGTGCCCGAACAAGCCCGAGGACAAGGACAACTTCGAGGACTTCGACGGTTGCCCGGAGGTCAGCGAGCTCGACGCCGACACCGACGGCATCGACGACGCGCACGACAAGTGCCCGGACAGCCGTGAAGACTACGACGGCTTCCAGGACGAAGACGGCTGCCTCGATGACGACAATGACGGTGACGGTCTCAGCGACCTCTCCGACCTCTGCCCGGACGAGTTCGAGGACCAAGCGACCAGCGAGGACAAGGACGGCTGCCCGGCTGGTATCGAGATGTCCGCTTTGGCGGTGCTCGAGCGCAACGCCATCAGCTTGGCCGCGCCCATCGAGTTCACCGAGAAGGGCGCCATCGCGCCGCAGTCGGCTGGCGTGCTCAATCAGGTGGCGCTGCTCATGCGTGAGCACCGCGAGATCCTCGAGCTGACCGTCGAGGTCGCGCCCACGAAGAACATGCCGGCCATGAAGAAGCAGGCCGAGCGGCGCGCCAAGGCGGTCGCCGACTACCTGGTGTCACGTGGGGTCGGTCGTGAGCGCCTCGAGTTCGAGTCCGCGGAGAAGGCGGGGGCGAACCCTGGCGAGGTGAAGCTGCTCATCACGCGGCAAGCGCAGATCCAGGGTCAGCCGCCCAGGGTGACGACTCCGCCTCCCAAGGCGATCGTGCCGGAGCCCGTCGTGCCGATGCCCGAGCCCGCCATCAAGCCCGTGCAACCGTCGCAACCAAGCGGAGTTACGACTCCGCCCGCCAAGGCGAAGGGCAAGGGCAGCAAGGCCAAGGGTAAGACGAACCCTCATTGACACCGCTTAACTCGCCGCCC
>JBDHVB010000324.1:0-4545 GCA_039809465.1 Myxococcota bacterium | reverse complement strand
CCCACCCCAAGGTCGCAGCCGCTATCGCGGAGCAGGCGAAGGCCATGACGCACATGGCGTTTCAGGTGGCGGGCTATGAGTCGTACGTGGCGGTGTGCGAGCGCGTCGCGAAGCTGTCGCCCATCGTGGGCGACAAGCGCGTCTTGCTGGTATCGACCGGCGCCGAGGCCGTCGAGAACGCCATCAAGCTCGCGCGTGTCGCCACCGGCCGCCAGGCCATCATCGCCTTCAACCACGCCTTCCACGGCCGCACGCTCCTCGGCATGACGCTCACCGGCAAGGTGCAGCCGTACAAGGTCGGCGGTGCGTTCGCGCCCGAGGTCTACCGCCTGCCGTTCCCGTACGCTTACCGCGGCGAGGGTCAGGCGCCGTTCCAGGACCTGCTCAAGAACATGGTCGACCCGTCCGCTGTAGCGGCCGTCATCGTCGAGCCGGTCTTGGGGGAGGGTGGCTTCATCCCGGTGCCTCCCGAGCTCGCCAAGCAGCTGCGTGCCTTCTGCGACAAGTACGGCATCGTGCTCATCGCCGACGAGATCCAGACGGGCTTCGGCCGCACCGGCTCGATGTTCGCCTCGCCGGTCGTTGGGCTCGAGCCGGACCTCATGACCTTCGCCAAGTCGGTCGCTGGCGGCATGCCGCTCGCGGGCGTCGTCGGCAAGACCGCTATCGTGGACAAGGCCCAGCCCGGCGCGTTGGGTGGCACCTACGCGGGCAATCCGCTCGCCTGCGCCGCCGCGCTCGCCACCATGGACGTCATCGAGGACGAGAAGCTGGTCGAGCGTGCTGTCGCCTTGGGCGCGGCCATGCGTGCGCGCTTCGAGAAGCTGGCCGCGAAGTCGCCGCACCTGGGCGACATCCGTGGCCTCGGCGCCATGCTCGCCATCGAGCTGGTGAAGGACAAGACCACCAAGGAGCCTGCCACCGAGCTTGCGACCGCGGTGAAGGACCGTTGTCTCAAGAAGGGCCTCATCATCTTGGGCGCGGGCACCTATGCCAACTGCATCCGCATCTTGGTGCCGCTCGTCATCACCGACGCCGAGCTCGACGAGGGCATGACCATTCTCGAGAACGCGTTGCTCGATGGCTAACCCTGAGTCGGCCGACGACAAGTCGAGCGCGCTCCTCGAGAAGCTCGGCTACAAGCAGGACCTCGACCGCACGCTGTCGTTCTTCGCGAACTTCGGCATCGCCTTCAGCTACATCTCGCCGGTCGTCGGCGTGTACTCGCTCTTCGGGTATGCGCTGAAGCTCGGCGGGCCGGCGTTCGTCTGGTCGATCCCCATCGTCGCCTTCGGGCAGTTCATGGTGGCGCTGGTCTTCGCGGAGGTGGCGTCGGCGTATCCGCTCGCGGGCGCGCTCTATCAGTGGGGCAAGCTCCTCGTGGGCCCGCGCTATGGCTGGATGGTCGGGTGGATCTACGGCTGGGCGCTGCTCACCACCATCGCGGCGGTCGATTACGCGGGCTCGCCCTACATCGCGCAGCTCTTCGGCATCGAGCCGACGCCGGGCGCGAAGCTCGGCATCGCGGTGGCGCTGCTCGTCGTCCACTCGGTGTTCAACGTCGTCGGGGTGCGCGCGTCCGCGTTCATCACCAACCTCGGGGTGCTCGGCGAAGTATCCGCGACAGTGGTCATCGCCGGCGTGCTGATCGCGGCGGGCTTGTCGCAGCCGGCCTCGGTGCTGTTCACGACCGCTGGAGCGGAGCAGGGCGGCTCGTACATCCCCGGCTTCATGGCGGCGATGCTCGGCGCCGTCTGGGTGTTCTACGGCTTCGAGTCCGCGGGTGACGTGGCCGAGGAGGTGGTCGACGCGAGCCGCAAGGTGCCACGCGCCATGCTCGCGTCGCTCGGCAGCGCCGTGTTGGTCACCGCGCTGCTCGTGGTGACGCTGGTGCTCGCGGCGCCGTCATTCGATGCCGTGATGGCGGACCCCAACAAGGCCATCCCCATCATCTTCGAGGCGCGTCTCGGCAAGGTGATGGCCGGCATCACGCTGCTGCTCATCGTCTTCGCGTACTTTTCTTGCGCCACCGCGATTCAGGCGGCGTGCGCGCGCTTGGTGTTCGCCTACGCGCGCGACAAGAAGATCCCTGGCTGGAAGACGCTGTCCGTCGTCGCCACCAAGTCGAAGGCACCGATCGCCTCCCTCGTGTTCACCGGCGTGATCGCGCTCATCACGCTGCTCGCGACCGGGCTCGTCGCGGACGCCGAGGCGGTCATCGTCAGCTACGCGGCCGTCGGCATCTACGTGTCGTTCCAGCTCGTCGTCTTCGGCTACTTGCTCGCCCGGCGGCGCGGTCTGCGTCTCGATGGTCACTTCAAGCTGGGTGCCTTCGCCATGCCGGTCGCGCTGATGGCCCAGATCTATGGCGTCGCGATGATCATCAACCTCGTCTGGAAACGCGATAGCGGTTGGTTCCCCCTGGCCTCGGCGCTGGCCGAGGCCATCGCCGGCCTCATCGTCCTCGCGCTGCGGGAGAGAGCCGACAATGTCTGAGTGGCAGGTCATCACCCGCCGCAGCTTCCTCGCGACCACCGCCGCGGCGGGCGCCTCCGTCGCGCTCGCGGGCTGCGAGAAGCTGACCGGCGGCGCGAAGGATGCGCCGCCAGGCACCGCCACGCTGGGCGCCGCGCTGCTCGATGGCACGCCGTCTGCTATCGACGACAATCCCATCACCGCCCAACCCGAGGGCGCCGCCACGGGCTTCTCCGGCGACGACCCCAATCGCTTCCATCCGCTGTTGTGGAACAAGGCCGGCACGGTGCAGCAGTACGGTGGCCTCCCCACGGACGTGGCGAGCTTCGAGCGCGCCAAGGTGTGCATCGTCGGCGGCGGGCTAGGGGGCTTGTCTGCCGCGTATCTCACGCGCGAATTCAAGCCGCTGCTCCTCGAGGGTGCTGTCCGCTTGGGCGGAAATGCCAAAGGCCAGACCTGGAAGGGCGTCACGTACGGCCTGGGGTCGGCGTACATCACCAACGCCACCCGTAACGACGAGCACATGAAGATGCTCCGCGACCTCGGGCTCAATGGCCGCTTCGACGACCCGACGCATGACCAGATGTACATCGACGGTGTCGTGCACAAGGAGTTCTGGTTCGGCGGCACCGACCCGAAGCGCGCCAAGGACTTCGTCGCCGCGTGGGACTACTTCAAGCGCGTCCGCGAGAAGCAATTCCCCGAGGTGCCGTTCGATCCCAAAGGGGACCTCTCGCCCGAGCAGTTCGCGAAGCTCGACCAGAAGACCTTCCAGCAAGAGCTGCGCGACGCGCTCGGCAAGCACCTGCACCCGCACGTCGAGGACGTGGTCCGCCAGTATTGCTGGAGCTCGTTCGGCGGCGACTATTCGGAGATCTCCGCCGCGGCGGGCTTGAACTTCCTGGCCTCCGACCTCGGCGGCATGTTCGCGTTCCCCGGCGGCAACGCGGCGATCAGCCAAGCGCTGGTCACGCGCCTGCGCAACGAGCTGGGGCAAGACCGCATCCGCTCCTCGTTGCGCGTCGTCGACGTGCGCCGCGCCGAGGACGGCGTGCGCGTCACGTACCTCGGCACCGACGACAAGCTGCACACCGTCTTGGCGGACACGTGCATCGTCGCGACTCCAAAGTTCGTGGCCAAGAAGCTCATCGACGACCTGCCGCAAGAGCAGCTCGACGCCATCGCCAAGCTCAGATACCGCGCCTACATCGTGGGCCACGTGCTCATCGAGCAGCCGCGCGAGCCCGACTTCCACGACCTCTACTGCATCGCCGGTAAGGCGCCCGAGGGGTCTCTTCGGGACGAGGTGGTGAAGCGCCCGTTCACCGACTGCGTGCTCGCCACCTTCGCGAGCAACGGCCACCCCGAGCGCACCGTGCTCAATCTCTTTCGCGGCATGCCGTACGATGAGTCGCGCATGGAGCTCTACCAGGCCGGGAGCTACGAGAAGCACAAGGAGATGCTCGAGCCGTTCATCCCCAAGCTGGTGAAGAGCCTAGGGATGGATCCGGCGAAGGTCGCCGATGTCCGTGCGTCGGGTTGGGGCCACCCGATGGTCATGCCCACGCCCGGCCTCATCTCGAGCGGCGTTCCGCGCCAAGCATCGGCGCCCCACAAAGAGCGGATCTTCTTTGCCCAGCAAGACAACCACGCGATGAGCGGCTTCGAAATCTCCTTCGCGGCCGCGTTCGAGGCAGCGGCCAACGTGCGCAAAGTCCTCGCTTAGGTCTTGAGGGCGAGCGGAATTTGCGATCGGCCTCCTCCGCTGTTCCGGTCCTCGCCGGACGGCAGCCGCGGCTTGTCCTCGGCGGGAGACAAAGCAACTCGCGCAGTGAGAGCCCGCCTGCGGGGCCGCGGCTGCCGCCCGGCTCCGGTCCCCGCGCTCCGGAGGCCTATTCGCGATAGGGCTATGGGCAAGCGGAGTGAGCGGCGGGCGCAGAGAGCAAGCGGAGACGCGGGCCTGTGCCTCCGTGTTAGTTAGCAGCTCATGCAGCGATAAAGCGCTCGAGTAGCACGGCGTTACGAAGACCCCCGCGTGGAGCCGCCCGACACGGCGCAACGCGACAGTTT
>JBDHVB010000323.1:0-4584 GCA_039809465.1 Myxococcota bacterium | reverse complement strand
GGCGGCGTTGACGATCGTGGGCATCCCGCGCAGACTGGCAAGGCTATGACGTCGCTCTCCAAACGCCACGCCACATATGAAGACATCCTGGCTCTGCCGGACAATGTCGTCGGCGAGCTGGTTGCGGGTGACCTCTTGGTGAGTCCTCGGCCATCCGGTCCTCATGCCGTCGCGAGCTCGAATCTTGGCATCGAGATTGGTGGGCCGTTTGCCAAGGGGCGCGGGGGACCGGGTGGATGGTGGATCATTGACGAGCCGGAGTTGCACCTGCGCGCCGATGTGCTCGTCCCCGACCTCGCTGGCTGGCTCCGGGAGGAGCTTCCGCGGGTTCCTGACGACCACCGCTTTACGGTCGTGCCACGGTGGATTTGCGAAGTCTTGTCCCCCTCGACTGCCCGCTACGACCGCATCGCCAAGCTCGACGCTTACCAAGCCGCTGGCGTCGCCTACGCGTGGATCGTTGATCCGCTAGAGCGGACGCTCGAGGTGTTTCGCAACGCTGGCAGCGCATGGCTGCGCGTTCAGGCATTTGCCGAGGCATATGGGCACACGTCGGTGCGGGCTGAACCGTTCGATGCAGTCGCCATCGATCTCGCTGGGCTGTGGGTTCCAAGCGAGCCGTGAGACGGCGTCGCACGCTGCCAAGCCTCGGTTAGCTCGTGCCGCCCCCCAGGCGTGTTGAGCTTGCGGTGGATTGGGATGTCTTCGTTGTCGTGCATTAAATGCAATCGAGATTGTGTTTAACGCAACGTGTCGGCTGTCACCGTCCCGTGGCTCGTCGCGCTTGGCGCCGCCGCGCGGTGGCTTTCACCTTGCGTGCGGGGAAAGCCGGCGCGATGTCGAGCTCACGCAGCACGCCGAAGATCACGTCGAATCCGGGATTGCCCCCAGCGCCGAGGGCGCGATGGAGCGCAGGGCGCGTCTTGCCGATCGCCTCGGCCATCTTGGCGACGCCGCCATGGGCACGCACGACGTTGCCGAGCGCGATCAGGAACTCGTCTTTCCCGCCACCGAAGGCCTCGGTGAGGTAGTGCGCGGCGAACTCCGGATCGCGGAGCTCGTTGTCGAGCCAATCCTCGTGCGGTGCTGCTGCCCTGCTCATTTTTTCGTCCTTCTTCTCTTATAGTCCGCCCAGTATCCCTTGGCATTCTTGATGTCCGTCGCTTGGGTCGACTTGTCACCGCCGCAGAGCAAGATCACGACATCCTTGCCGTCGTTGCCGAAGTACACCCGATAGCCAGAACCAAGGTCGATCTTCAGCTCTTGCACACCCCCACCGACGTCATTCGTGTGGCCCACGTTCCCGAGGGCAACGCGATCCACGCGCTGAGCAATCGTCGCCTTAATCTTCGCGTCCTTAAGGCTCGCCATCCACTCGCGGTACGGGAGCGCCCCGTCTGCTTTCATGTAGTGGAGAACCGTCTTGGGCGCCGCGATTGCCAAGAGCTTGTTGTAATCTTAAAGTTACAACTATGCGAGGGGTGTTTCAGGAAATCTCATCATTGTTTGGACCACCGCTGCCGGACAACAATTGTCGGCGAGCTGGTCGCGGGCAACCGGCGAGTGAGTCCTCGGCCTCTCCGGTCCTCATGCCGGCGCGAGCTCGAACTTTAGCGTCGAGATTGGGGACGTCGACTGCTCGCTATCAAGCCGCTGGTGTCGCTGCCGAGTGTCGGTTAGCTAGCCGCGCTCACCGGCGCCTGAATACCAAGATCACTCAAAATGAGATCGACATTCACAGGCTTGCTCGTCACCCTGCGAGCCCCAGCTTCGTGCGCTTTCTTCTCGAGCTCCGGCGTCAGCTGCGCCGTCGCCAGGATGATGTCGATTGATTCGGTCTCGGCGTTGGCGCGGAGCTTGCGGCAGACTTCGAGGCCGTCGAGGTGGGGCATGTAGATGTCGCAGACGATCATCTGGGGGCGGAAGGAGCCGATCTTCACCAGGGCTTCGATGCCGTTGGTGCAGAGGGCGACGTCGATGCGGGCGGCGTAGGGCTTGAGGACGCGCTCGAGGGAGGCGAGCTGCTTGGCGTCGTCGTCGACGATGAGGACGCGCACGCGCGAGGCAGGCGTGAGTGTGCGCGGCACCGGCATGTTGTGGGTCGTGAGGAACGCCACCAGATCTCCGGCACGAATACGACGGTGGCCGCCCGGCGTGCGGAACGCGGGGATGCGACCTTCCTTGACCCACTTGTTGATCGAGCTGGGGTTCACCTGGATGAGCGAACCGGCTTGATGGGAGGTGAGAAGGCTGTCTGCGCTGATCTCTGTTGAATTCATTGGTTTTCCGTCTGACCCGGGGGGAGGGGTCCCTGTAACGCACCTTCACCGTAATACCGGGGGCCGGTGTGTGTGAAGATCACGTCACGTTCATTCTGAACACTAAGCGTACCTAGTTCTCTGTGTTTGGCAGTTTCAGAACATGTGGCGGCTATCCACATCATGCTCAACTGCCACGCCTACGTAAAGCAAGAGGCGAACCAATTCTCAGAATTCCAGAAACGTCCATCCTGACGTTGAGACGCTGTTCCAGACTTGCCACGATTGCCCAGAATGGTCCGCTGGCGTGCACCAAAACGGAACGCAGTGTTCCAAATGCGGACTCCAGCTTACGGCTCCAAACGGTCCAAAGTGCGTGCAAACGGGATGGTTTCGCGGACGTGGTGGAGCCCGCAGACCCAGGCGACGGTCCTCTCCACCCCCAGACCAAATCCGGCATGTGGGACGGTCCCATAGCGTCGCAGGTCGAGGAACCACTCGTAGGCAGCGCGCGGCAGCTGCTCGTGCGCGATCGCCTTCTCGAGGGTCTCGAGGTCGTCTTCACGCTGACCGCCACCGATGATCTCGCCATAGCCTTCCGGCGCTAGGACGTCGACGTTCCGGCAAACCTTCACGTTCGCCGGGTCGCGCTTCATGTAGAAGGCCTTCACCTCCGACGGGTAGCCGTAGCACATGATCGGGCGGTCGTAGCGCTTGGTGAGCTCGGTCTCGTGCGGGCTGCCGAAGTCCATGCCCCAGTGGATGTCGAGGAGCTTCTTCTGCTCGGGGTCGGTCACGCCGGCGGCGATCTGCTCGATCTCCTTCAGCGCGGCGTCGTACGACAAGCGGATGAACGGCTTCTGCACGTTCTTCAAGTGCGTGATGTCGCGCTCGAGGATGCCGGTGAGATCCTTCTCGTGCACTTCGAGGGTGCGCTGCACCACGTCGCAGAGGAAGTCCTCGCACAGGTCCATGAGGCCTTCGAGCTCGAGGTAGGCGACCTCGGGCTCGACCATCCAGAACTCGGTGAGGTGGCGGCGCGTCTTCGACTTCTCGGCGCGGAAGGTCGGGCCGAAGCAGTAGCTCTTGCCGAACGCCATGGCGGCCGCTTCTTGGTAGAGCTGGCCGGACTGCGTGAGATAGGCGGTGCGCTCGAAGTACGGCGTCTTGAACAGCGTGCTCGTCCCCTCTACCGCGTTCGGCGTGAGGATGGGCGAGTCGACGAGGGTGAAGCCGTTGCCGTCGAAGTAGTCGCGGATCGCCTTGATGATGGTGTGGCGGATCTTGAGGATCACGTGCTGGCGCTTGCTGCGCAGCCAGAGGTGGCGGTGATCCATGAGGAACGCGTCGCCGTGCTCCTTGGGGGAGATCGGGTAGTCGGTGCTCTTGCCGACCAGCTGGACCGCTTTAGCGTGCAGCTCGAAGCCGATGGGGCTGCGCGGATCCTCGCGGACGACGCCGTCGACGATGATCGACGATTCCTGCGTGAGGGCGTCCGCGATGGCGAACATCTCGGGGCCGACGTCCTCGAGCGACACGATGGCCTGGATGATGCCGCTGCCGTCGCGAACTTGCAGGAACTGCAGCTTCTTCGACGAGCGCTTGTTGTAGAGCCACCCCTGGAGACGGACTTCTTGGCCGACGAACTTCGCGATCTCGGCGATGCGTGCAATGACCATGACGGCGGCTCAGATGCCATGCGGCGGGCGCCGTGTCCACGCCTCACTCTTCGTCGAGGTCGACGCGGGCGAAGCGCGGGTTGACGATGGTGTTGTGAGTGCTGCCGAAGGTGTACGAGATGCCGAGCTTGAGCTCGAAGGTGTAGTTGGTCGGCTGCTGCGCCGTCCACAGCAAGAGCTCGGTGTCGGTGATGGCGCGGCCGCGCAGGTTCACCTGGTCGCGCACCAGGGCGGCTTCGCCCTCGAGGTTCACGGCGAGACCGGCGGTGAGGCGCAGGCTCAACACCGCGCCGGTGCTGACGCGGTAGCGATTGGGGTCGTCGAGGAAGTGGTTCACCTGACCTATCCACTGCACGCTGCCCCAAGGTTGATTCACGTCCGCGATGAGTGAGAGCGCGTGGTAGGGCTTCAGCTCTCGCGTGGCGTCGAAGACGGTCCGCTCGATGTACCAGTTGGCCCAGCCGCCGATCTGATAGGCGAGGCGCAGCTGCTTGCTCGCGTTCTCCGCGTACGGAAAGAAGTTGAATTCCCCCAAGGCGCCGACGTGCACGTGGCCGTCGAGGTTCGCGTATTCGTCGGCGCGTCCGGTGAGCACCGCGCCCGCCGCCCAGTGCTCGCGGATGGTGTGCGCGTAGATGGCGCGGGTC
>JBDHVB010000322.1:0-4613 GCA_039809465.1 Myxococcota bacterium | reverse complement strand
TGGCCGATGGCCGATGAACCGGTAAGCGCAGCCGTTTCCCAGGCTATTGGGCGCTACTGACACGAGATCAGGGCGAAACTCGAGCACCGTTTCCGTCCAAGCAACGATAACTCAGATACTGGGTGAGTCTTGTCTGGTGGGACGTGATTCATGAGTCAAACGCGAAGTACGATCACGGTTGATGCGCGCGAGCTCGCGGCCCGCTTCCAGCAGGGTCGCGTCAACGTCAACACGTTGTTCGGCAACGCCACCATCCACGCCGAGCTCCGCTCTGCCGCGGTCACCGCGGCGTTGGCCGAGCTCGAGAGCCGCCGCGACCTCTCGCCCGCGCAACGCCAGACGCAAGCCGAGCGCATCGCCGATCAGCGCTTGAACGAGCTGCGCGGCCTCGCCGACGCGCGTGGCTACATCAACGGCTCGCGCGCGGCCCAGGTCTTCCGTTGGCTCGACAGCTTCGACCGCAACGGCTCGTCGCGCACCTTCAACCTCTTCAGCAACGCCGATCCCAGCAACGGGACGCTGACCGTCGCGGGCCACGTGTACCGCCGCGTCCTCGAGAGCACCGAGCTCGACGTCCGCTTCGACGAAGAAGAGTTCGTCGCTGGCTTCATGAACGGCGCGTTCGACCCGCAGCGCTTCCGCGAGCTGCGCCCCGAGCAAGTCGAGCTGCTGCGCCGCGCCGGCATCTACGATCAGCTGCGCGCCCGCCTCGAGCGCTCGCAGCTCCCGCAAGAGCTCTCGGCGGACTCGCTGTCGCGCATGTTCCGCCGCCTCGACGCCAAGATCGACACCGACGGCGACGGCTCGTCGATGACCGCGCGCGGCCCCGGCGTCGCAAGCCAACGTGAGACGCCCTTCCCGCTCGAGATGCGCCGGCCGGAGCAGGCCGACGAGAACAACACCTACAAGACGATGCGCGTGCTCCGCGACATCTTCCGCGAGCGCCGGCCGTTGGGTCCGGCCCGTGACGAGGCGCGTCCCGACACGCTCATCCCGTCGCCGAGCCCCGAGCTCACCGAGAACCCGCTGACCAGCGGCCGCAACCAGCCGCTCGCGGCGCGCAGCAGCATCGAGCTCGACACCTTCGCCAACTATCACCGCGACGCGCGCTTGAACCTCGCGCAGCTCGAGCAGGAAGACCCGACCGCGTGGCGTCAGCTCACCGAGGCGTTCACCGCCGCGGGCGTCGACATCAACGAGCTGCGCAAGCTCGGCCAAGAGAGCGTGATCGGTGGCAACGCGGATCGCGACGCCGCCGGCGCCGCCTGGCAGCGCCTCTACAACCTGCTCGCCACCAACCGCTTTGGCGGACGCAACGGCGTCATTCGCCCCTGGGTGAACGGCGTCGACGGTGAGCGCACCCACGCGGGCCGCGTCCTCGAAGTGCTCGACCGGCACACCGAGCGCTTCACCCTGCGCACCCGGCAGGATCTCGCCGCCGATCTCTCGAGCGGCATCATCGATCCGTCGCGCCTGCGCAACGAGATCGATACGCCCACGGGCCGGCGGCCGCTGGGTGACGTGCTGCGCGACGCGGGCCTCGACCCGGAGGAGCTGCAACGCAACGCCGGCAATCCCACGCAGCTCGCGAGCTACGTCTACGACACCCTGGGCGCGCGCGAGGGCAATCGCGTGGCGGGCATGCGTCCGAACACGCTGAGCTTGGGGGCCGACGTACGCGGCCAGCACACCGACACCGAAGCGGGCCGCGCCATCTCACTCATCCGCCGCCACATGTTGACCGCGCTCGACCAGGAAGCGCGCGCCTACACGCAACGTGACGCGCTCGATCCACAAAACGCGCTGCGCGATCCGAACGTGCGCCCGGTGCGGATCGCCACCCGCTTCCACGGCTACAAATCCAACGATCCAGCCGGCTGCTTCCGCAGAGCCAGTGAGTCGATCGCCTCGTCCGGCATGGCGCGCACCTCGGCGAGCGGCGGCTACAACCACTACATCGCGCACGGCGCCAGGAACACCTTCGGCGCCATCTCGGCCCAAGGCGTGCCGCTCACCCGCGGCCGCCGCGCCATCGACGGCATGCTCGATCTCGGCCTGCCGGTGCAGATCGCCGTCATGCGCCGTGGCGAGCCTGGCGCCGCGGCGGGCAACCCGGGCTCGGGCGTGCGGCACTCGCTGATCATCGATCAACGCGGCGTCGACGAGCATGGCCGCGTCTTCTACGAGGGTTGGGACAACGCGACCGGTTACGGCGATCGCGCGCGCCAACGCTTCTACGTGAACCCGCGCACCAACCTGCTCTACAGCCCGACCAACCCGAACGGCCCGGTCTATCTCTCTCAGGGCGGCTATCAGGTGAGCGTGGTGAAGATGCCCTCGTGGGTCCGCACACGCACGCAGCTGCCGGGCACGCGTCCCGATGGCAGCACCTCTCGCGACGGCCTGCGGGGCTATCACGTGGTCGACGCCAGCGCCCTCTTCCGCCACTTCACGGGTGGTGATCTGCAGGGACCGATGGTCACGGCGCCGGTCCGCCGCGCGACGGCGCGCCGCGAGGTGCCGGTGCCGACACCGAACCCGCGCCGCCACCGCCGGACGTAGTAGCTCCGCCGCCTCGTCGCGCGAGCCCCGCGGGTGCTGTTCGCTTTAGCGAACGGATTCCGCGGTGATCTGGCGTGGCACGTCGTCGAGCACCGACTGGGGCACGTGTGTCTGCGGATTGAAGTCGCGCTGCCACAAGCGGATCATCGCGAGCACGAAGGTGATCGCCAGCGGTCCCACGATGAGGCCCATCGGACCGAAGATGGCGATGCCGCCGATGAGCGAGAAGAAGACGATGGCGCCGTGGATGTGGCCAGCGCCGCGCAGCAAGATGGGACGCAGGATGTTGTCGACCGCACCGACGATCCCCAAGCACCAGACGCCGAGGAAGATGGCCCAGACCGGATGGCCGGTGATGAGCATGAGCAGCACCAGCGGCACCGAGACGATGGCCGTACCGACCGACGGAATGAACGACGCGAGGAAAGTGAGCAGCGCGAAGAAGATGGCGTGCGGCACCGGCGCGATGGCGTAACCGATGCCCGCGACGATGGCCTGCGTCCCACCAACGATGATGTTCGAGCCGATGACCGCCTTGGCCATCTGACGGAAGTCATCGAGCACCTCGTAGGTCTGGCGATCCTTGAGCGGCAACACCTCGGCGAGCCAGCGCACGAGCTGCGGCCCGTCGACCAGGAAGAAGTAGAACGAGATGAGCGCAAGGCCGAGGTTGAAGACTAGCGCCGACGTCATCGACAGCAAGCCGCCCACCGTCGTCGCCGCCCACTTGCCACCTTGGGCAGCGCGCTCGGAGATCTGCTCCATGTCGATGGGCACGATCTCGAGGACCTGCCGCACGAGGTTCGCGACCGACTCGGGGAGCTTGCTCATCACTTCTTCGAAGCCGGCGCTCGAGTGGATGAGATCGGCGATGACCTTCGCGGCCTGCGTACCTTGCACCACGAGGAACGAGAGCACCCCGCCGAGCGGCAACAGGATGAAGAGCAAGACCCCGATGGTCATCAAGATGGCGGACAGACTCTTACGGCGACCCAGGCGGGCCGCAAACTTCTGGTAGTAGCGAAAGAGCGTCGCCGCGAGCACCGCGCCCAGCACGACGGGCTTCCACACCGGCACGAAGATGACCGACACCAGGACGAGCGAGCCGAGCAGCATGATGAAGTAGACGATGCGCGCGGCGCTCGCGGGTGACGGTGCCGGATCGGTGGCCGGCGTCGGAAGATTGGCGCCGCTTTGCTTGTCAGTCATGGGATGAGCGTGTCCTTGGTAGAGCGCATCTCACAACCCGCGTTGAAATGAAACGAAGTGCTGGGGGCTGTGAGATGCATGCGGCGGTTGTTTTCGTTTCGCTGGTTGGCCGCGCAATCTTGAAAGCAGCTACCGACGGCGCAGCGCGGCGAGCACGCGCGCCATGTCCTGAGGCAAAGGTGCGTCGGCAGTGATCGGCGCGCCAGTCGTCGGATGCTTGAAGAGCAACTGACGCGCATGCAGCGCGGGACGGTCGATGGCCGCGCCCTTGGCGAGCTTCTTCTCGGCGGCGGGATTGCCGTAGCGCGGATCTCCCAGGAGCGGATGACCGATGGCGCGCAGATGCGCGCGGATCTGATGGGTGCGGCCCGTGTGAATCTCGACGTCGACGACGCTCGCGCCGCCGAGGAGCTCGACGCGGCGCCAGGTGGTGTGCGCTGGGAGCCCGCTGGGATCGGGGTGGACGCGGGGGCGATTGCCCATGGGCTCGTCGTCGATGCGCAACGCGAGGCGGATCTCACCTTCGGCTTGCGCGAGCTCACCGAGGACGATGCCGCGGTAGATCTTGCGCACTTCATCGGCGGCGACCGCGGCGGCCATGACCCGCAGCGCGGCGGCGTGCTTGCCAACTGGGACGAGGCCGCTGACACCGCTATCGAGACGCTGAGCGAGGCCGGGCTTGTGGCCGGTCGGGGCGTTTTGCGCGCCGAGATAGGTGGTAATTCGGGATGCGAGGGAGTCCGTGTGGCCGGTGCCGGCGTGGGCGGGGAGATGAGCTGGCTTGTTGACGATGAGGATGTCGGCGTCTTCGTAGATGATCTCGAGTTGGGGTGGGCGGCGCG